>CAYXSL010000073.1:0-20019 GCA_964466605.1 uncultured Verminephrobacter sp. | reverse complement strand
ACTGCAGCAGACGCTCGGCCACACGGGCGCGCAGGCGGCTCATGGGCACGCGCTGTTCGGGGCGGTCGCCCAGGTTCTGTGCAGCCGACGGAGCAGCCACTTGCGGCAATGCCTTGGTGGGCACACCGGTGGGAATGGCGCTGGGCGCCACGGCCTTGGCCGCACCAGCCGCCACCGCGCCGAGCACGTCGCCCTTGGTCACACGGCCATCCTTGCCCGTGCCGGCCACAGCCGAGACCGACAGGTTGTTGTCGGCCAGCAGCTTGGCCGCTGCGGGCATGGCGACATCGGCCTTTGAGCCACCCGTTGCAGCAGCGGCCACGGCCACAGCTGCTGCAGGCGCAGCAGCTGCAGCAGCAGCAGGCGCAGCGGCAGGAGCGGCGACACCGGCTGTGCCTTCGGTGTCGATCTTGGCGATCAACTGCTCGGCCACCACGGTGGCGCCATCACCCTGGACGATTTCTGCCAGCACGCCGGCAGCAGGTGCGGGCACTTCCAGCACAACCTTGTCGGTTTCGATTTCGATCAGGATTTCGTCCACGGCCACTGCCTCACCGGCCTTCTTTTTCCAGGTCAGCATGGTGGCCTCGGCCACGGATTCGGACAGTTGCGGTACTTTGACTTCTACGATAGCCATATCAATTCTTTCGGAATGGGGTTTTGTTCTGTTGTCGGGTCGCAGCTGGCCTTACTTGGTCAGGACAAAACCCTTGAGCTTGGCAAACGCGCCGTCCACCAGCGCCTTTTGTTGTTCCTGGTGCAGGTGCGAGTAACCGACGGCTGGCGATGCCGAAGCAGCGCGACCGGAGTAACCCAGCTTCTGGCCTTCGAGCATGTTTTCGTGGATGTAGTGCTGCACGAAGAACCAGGCGCCCTGATTCTGTGGCTCGTCCTGGCACCACACCACGTCAGTAGCGTTCGGGTACTTCTTCAGTTCGGCAGAGAACGCCTTGTGCGGGAAGGGGTACAGCTGCTCGACGCGCAGGATCGCCACATCGTCGGCTTCCTTCTCGGCGCGCTTCTTCACGAGGTCGTAGTACACCTTGCCCGAGCAAGCGATCACGCGCTTCACCTTGGCGGCCTTTTTCACGATCGCTTCATCCTGCTCGGGGATCACCGTCTGGAAGCTACCCTTGGTGAACTCGGACAGCGGCGAGGTGGCGTCCTTGTTGCGCAGCAGCGACTTGGGCGTCATGATGATGAGCGGCTTGCGCAGATCACGCACCATCTGGCGACGCAACACGTGGAAGATCTGGCTGGCCGTGGTGGGCTGCACGATCTGCATGTTGGTGTCGGCAGCCAGCTGCATGAAGCGCTCCAGGCGGGCCGAGCTGTGCTCAGGGCCCTGGCCTTCGTAACCGTGGGGCAACATCAGGGTGATGCCGTTCACACGGCCCCACTTCACTTCGCCCGAGGCGATGAACTGGTCGATCACCACTTGCGCGCCGTTGGCGAAGTCGCCGAACTGCGCTTCCCAGATCACCAGGGTGTTGGGGTCGTTTGATGCGTAGCCGTACTCGAAGCCCAGCACCGCCTCTTCGGACAGGATGGAGTCGATCACAACAAACGGAGCCTGGTTGTCGGCCACGTTCTGCAGCGGCACATAGGTGCCCGCGTCCCACTTCTCGCGGGCTTGGTCATGGACCACGGCGTGGCGGTGGGTAAAGGTGCCGCGTCCGCAGTCCTCACCCGACAGGCGCACCGGGTAGCCACTGGCAACCAGAGATGCGAAGGCCATGTGCTCGCCCATGCCCCAGTCCACATTGACTTCACCCCGGCCCATGGCAGCGCGGTCGTCGTAGACCTTTTTCACCAGCTGGTGTGGCGTGACGCTGGCAGGAATGGTGGTGAGCTTTTCGGACAGACGCTTCCACTCGGTCAGCGGAATCGCGGTGTCGCCCGCGTCGGTCCACTTCTTGCCCAGGAAAGGCGACCAGTCCACCGCGTACTTGCTCTTGAAGTTGGTCAGCACGGGGTCTACCGTGTGCTTGCCCGCATCCATGGCAGAGCGGTACGCCTTGACCATGTCGTCGCCCAGCGTCGCACCCAGGCCCTGGGTGGCCAGCTTGTCGGCGTACAGCTTGCGGGTGCCGGGGTGGGACGCAATTTTCTTGTACATCAGAGGCTGGGTCAGCGAGGGCGTGTCCTGCTCGTTGTGGCCCAGCTTGCGGAAGCAGGTGATGTCCACCACCACGTCCTGGCGGAACTCCATGCGGTATTCCAGTGCCAGTTGCGTGGCCAGAACCACGGCTTCGGGGTCATCGCCGTTGACGTGCAGGACCGGCGACTCAACCATCTTCACGATGTCGGTACAGAACGCGCTGGAGCGCATGTCGCGCGGGTCCGAGGTGGTGAAACCGATCTGGTTGTTGATGATGATGTGCACCGTGCCACCCGTGGTGTAGCCACGGGTCTGCGCCAGCGCCAGGGTTTCCTGGTTGACACCCTGGCCGCCAAAGGCGGCATCGCCGTGCACCAGCACGGGCAGCACCTGGCTGCCCCGGGGATCATCACGGCGGTCCATGCGGGCGCGCACCGAGCCTTCCACCACCGGGTTGACGATTTCCAGGTGGGAGGGGTTGAACGCCAGAGACAGATGGACCGGGCCGCCGGGGGTGGAAACGTCCGAAGAAAAGCCCTGGTGGTACTTCACGTCGCCCGCAGGCAGATCTTCCGGAGCGGTGTGGTCAAACTCGGCAAACAGGTCGGCGGGCATCTTGCCCAGCGTATTGACCAGCACGTTCAGGCGGCCACGGTGTGCCATGCCAATGACGATTTCCTGGATGCCCTTGGAGCCCGCTTGCTGGATCAGCTCGTCCATGGCAGCGATGAAGCTCTCTCCGCCTTCCAGAGAGAAACGCTTCTGGCCGACGTACTTGGTGTGCAGAAAACGCTCCAGGCCTTCAGCGGCCGTCAGGCGGTCGAGAATCTGCTTTTTCTTTTCCGCGCCGAAGCTGGGCTTGCTGCGGATGGTTTCCAGCTTTTCCTGCCACCAGCGCTTCTGGTTCTGGTCGGTGGCGTACATGTACTCGGCGCCGATGGAGCCGCAGTACGTTTCGCGCAGGGCATTGATCAGCTCGCGCAGCGGCATCGATTCCTTGCCGAAGAACGTGTTGCTGGTGTTGAACACGACTTCCTGGTCGGAGTCGCTGAAGCCGTAGAAAGAGGGTTCGAGTTCAGGGATCGCAGGGCGCTCGGTGCGCTTGAGCGGGTCCAGATCGGCCCAGCGTGCGCCCACATTGCGGTATGCGGCGATCAGCTGCTGGACAGCGGTGCGCTTGCGGCCCAGTTCGGAGTCCGCGCCAGTGGCAACAACAACCTTCGTACCGCCCTGCTTCGCACGCTCGGCAAAGGCATTGATCACGGGCAGGTGGGGAACGTCCTTGGCATTGCTGCCGTCCACTGCGGGCACATTTTGCAGTGCATCAAAGTACTCGCGCCAGTTGTCTGGCACGCTACCTGGGTTGGCAAGGTAGTTTTCGTACATCTCTTCGACATAGGGCGCATTGCCGCCGAAGAGGTAAGTGTTGCCTTGATAGGCTTGATAGACGGATGTCGTATCGCTCATATTCCGCTGACCTCCGCTTTCCTTGGGAAAGCATTAGCTGGTTGAGAAACCTTCCGCGACACGGCTGAACCGATTGGCGGATGCGACTGTGGCTGGGGAAGGGCCTTGGTACGGGCGGTATTGTGCCACCGAACGGGCAATCGCCCAAAGGAAGGGGCATGCGCGCGCCAACAACACACCTGAAGGCAGGTTGACGCCCGCGGGGCTCGCGTACATTCCGGGTATCTCATTGCCTCCAAGCGACATGACACCCAACCACCTTCAAGACAAAGCCTTCATGCTGCTGCTGATCGCCGTGACCATTGCCTTCGGGGCCATCCTCTGGCAGTTTCACGGCGCTGTCTTTTGGGGCGTCATCCTGGCCATCCTGTTTGCCCCGCTGCACCGAAAGCTGCTCAGGCGCATGCCCCAAAGCCCTACCCTTGCAGCCCTGTGCACCCTGGGGCTTTGCCTGGTGATCGTGATCCTGCCCATGACCGCCATCACCGTGTCACTGATCCAGGAAGCCAGCGTCATCTACGAACGGGTACGTTCAGGCCAGCTCAATTTCGGGCTGTATCTGCAGCAGGTGATTGCCGCCCTGCCTGCGTGGGCCGCCAATCTTCTGGAGCGACTGAATCTGACCAGCATTGGTGAGTTACAGCAAAGGCTCTCCTCCGTTGCCGTACAGGCCAGCCAATTTGTAGCCACTCAAGCACTGAGCATCGGCCAGAACACGTTGGAGTTCATCGTCGGTTTCGGCATCATGCTGTACCTCCTGTTTTTCCTGCTGCGCGATGGCGCAAGCCTGGCCCGCCGGATTGGCCACGCGACACCGTTGGATGATGCTCACAAACGGCAGCTGGTCAGCAAATTCACCACAGTCATCCGAGCCACCGTCAAGGGCAATATCGTGGTGGCGGCTTCCCAGGGCGCTCTGGGCGGCATGATCTTCTGGGCGCTGGGTATTCAAGGCCCGGTCTTGTGGGGTGTACTGATGGCGTTCCTGTCACTACTGCCCGCGGTGGGCGCAGGCTTGATCTGGGTACCGGTGGCCATCTACTTCCTCGCCACCGGAGCCGTGTGGCAAGGGGCGGTGCTGACAGCATTCGGTATTGGCGTGATTGGTCTCGTGGACAACATCCTGCGCCCCATCCTGGTCGGCAAGGACACCAAGATGCCAGACTACATCGTGCTCATCTCCACGCTGGGAGGCATGGGACTTTTCGGCCTGACAGGCTTCGTCATCGGCCCGGTGATCGCTGCGCTGTTCATGGCCAGCTGGGATCTCTTCGCGCCGAACAACACAGACTTTTCAGCCAGCCCTTGACGAGCCGCCCTCCTGCGGGTCACCTTCAAAAAGACACGCCGGAAAGAACAAAGGCCTCCGCAAGGAGGCCTTTGAAATTGCACATCAGACGCGATGCAACGAATTGGGTGGTAGGACGTACAAGATTCGAACTTGTGACCAACGGATTAAAAGTCCGCTGCTCTACCAACTGAGCTAACGTCCCGACCGATTGCATCAATCTAAATTTATCAGACTGCTGCAAAGCCTTGAATTATAGCGTCTTTTTCGAACCCCGCTTGGAAGATGTCGCAAGTTGGTCAAGCACCCACCCAGCAGCGCACTGCCCAAAGGTAGCAGTGACCGCCACCACAGAGCCATATCCGTGGCAGTTCAACGTGCCATCACCCTCGATGTTGCAAGATGCATCGGGCGGAGCCACGGCCTCACGGCTGAAGACACAGGTCACGCCCATCTTCTTGCCCTCACGCGGTGCGCGGTGGTGCTTGCGCATTTGGTAGCGCAACTGGGCCAGCAGAGGGTCGTGTGTCGTATGAGCCAGGTCATCCACATCGACCTTGTGCGCATGGCGCTTGCCGCCAGCAGCCCCGACCGCAATGTGCAGCACCCCCGCAGATTGCGCCCATGCGGCAAGGGCCACTTTGGCCCTTACCTGGTCACATGCATCAATGACCGCATCCACAGGGGTCGTCATCAGCCCCGGCCAGTTCCCGGGCTCCACAAACTCCTCAATGCAATGAACGGTGCACGCCGGGTGGATCTGGGCGATACGGTCCCGCATCGCCAGCACCTTGGCCTGACCCACAGTGTCCGTCAGGGCATGAATCTGGCGATTGATATTGGACTCGGCGACATGATCCAGATCGACCAGGGTGATCTGCGCAACGCCGCTGCGCGCCAGCGCTTCAGCAGCCCAGGATCCTACGCCTCCAATACCGATGACGACGACGTGGGCACGGCGGATCCGCGCAGCGCCTTCGACGCCATACAACCGCGCCAGCCCACCAAACCGGCGCTCCAGTGCGGCCTCAGAGCCTTCCGGCAAAGGCAATACCGGCGAAACGATCTCGCCCGGCATCACTTCAAACGGGACAGACGCTCTTTGGCAGCGATGGCCGCCTCCGATTGCGGATAGGCGCGGACCAGGTCTTCCAATGTCTTGCGCGCAGTGCGCGTGTCCTTGAGTTCAATCTGGCAATTGGCGATGGACAAAGCAGCTTCCGGGGCCCGGGCATGACCGGGCGCATCCGCCAACATTTGCTTGAAGTTACCAATCGCCTCCTTGTACTCCCGAGTGGCGTACTGAGCGTTTCCAAGCCAGAAACGCGCCGAAGGCACAAATCCACTGCGCGGATACTGGCGCACGAACCCCGCGAAAGCAGTGCTGGCCTCGGGGAACTTTCCAGACCGGAAGACCGCAAGTGCGGCCTCGAAATCCCGCTTTTCTGCGGGGTCGGCCTGAAACTCCTTGCCATCCACCGTCACCTTGACCGGCTCAAACTGGCGAAGCCGTTCATCCACGCCTTGGGCGATGTCCTTTTGACGCCTTTGCAGGTCGCCCACATCGCGCAAGAGTTGCTCATTCTGGCCATTGAGCCTGGCCTGCTCGGCCCGCAGCGTCTCTATCTGGGTTTGCAGGTCCAGCAGGCTGCGGCGCAGTTGGGCGTTTTCCTCGCCCAGCCTGCGCAGCTCCTCGGCAGAGCGCTGGCCGGAGGCCTGCAACCCATCCACACGTTGGCGCATTTCCAGGATGGCCCGGCGCGCCTCGCCATCCTCAAAAATGGCAGCCTGGGCCGAAGGCAGCAAGGCCGCCGACAAAGCGGCAGCAGCCAGGAGCCGAAGAGGGAACACCACGGCAGCGGTTCGCATCAACGGTAGGACAGTTCAGCACGGCGATTCTTCGCGTGCACGTCTTCTGTGCCGCCCTGGGCTGCGGGCTTCTCCTTGCCGAAGCTCACAGCCTCCACTTGGCTGTCCGGTACACCCAGCAGGCCCAGCGAGCGGCGCACAGCCTCGGCACGCTTTTGGCCCAGCGCCAGGTTGTACTCGCGGCCGCCACGTTCATCGGTGTGGCCTTCGATCATGACCTTACGGTTAGGGGCTGCCTTGATGAAACGGGAATGTGCTTCGATCACGGACTGGAACTCGGGCTTGATGACATAGCTGTCGTAGTCGAAGTACACGATGCGCGCCACGCCCACGGGGCCAGCGCCGTCACGGCCAGATTGCCCCAGATCCACACCGGCCACGCCGCTCTGCGAGGTATTGCCGGAATTGGCACCGCTGTTGGCGCCGCCCATGGTGGAGGTTGCGTTTTTGTCTTCGACAGGCACATCGTCCAGCTTCACGCCAGAGCTGCAGCCGGCCACGAGCGCAACAACGGTAAGGGCAAGGGTAAAACGTTTGATCATCCAAAATTCTCCTGAAGGCTTGATAACTGGAAATACTGATAAATTCATTGCTTTTGAAACGGACCCCAGTCCGGTTCGCGAAGATCGCCCGCCTGCCCCGCCAGACGGGCCTTGATCTTGCCGTCCAGCGTGGTGGTCATCAGGGCTTCGCGCCCCTGCTGCTGGGTGGCGTACACGATGAGACGGCTGTTCGGAGCAAAGCTCGGGTTTTCGTCGGCCATGGTGTCCGTCACGGCATTCACGGTGCCTGTAGACAGGTCCATCACGTGCAGCTTGAAGGCACCGCCCACGCGGGAGATGTAGGCCAGCCAGCGCCCGTCCGGGCTCACCGTGGGCGAGATGTTGTAGGTGCCCGTGAAGGTGACACGCTCGGCATTGCCACCCGAGGTGCCCACCTTGTAGATTTGCGGAGCGCCACCACGGTCGCTAACAAAATAGATGCTGCGGCCATCGCCCGAGAACACGGGCTCGGTGTCAATGCCCGAGCTTTGCATCAGGCGGCGCGGCTCGCCACCATTGGCGTCAATGGTGTAGAGCTGCGAGCCACCGTCGCGGCTCAGCGTGACAGCCAGCGAGCGGCCATCAGGGGCCCAGGCGGGCGCACTGTTGGAACCGCGGAAGTTCGCGATCAGGCGACGGCGGCCCGATGCCACATCGTGCACATACACCACCGGTTTGCGGGACTCGAAGGACACGTAGGCCAACTGCCCCCCATTGGGCGACCAGGCGGGGGAAATGATGGGCTCTGGGCTCGATAGCGCGGATTGCGCGTTCTCGCCATCGGCATCGGCCACCCACAGGCTGTAGCGGGGGCCAGTCTTGGTCACATAGGCAATGCGCGTGGAAAACACGCCGCGTTCGCCCGTGAGCTTTTCGTAGATGAAGTCTGCGATGCGGTGCGCCACCAGGCGCAAGTCGCCTTGCGTGACCACGAAGCTCTGCCCTCCGAGGTCCTGCCCCTTGACCACGTCCCACAGCCGAAAGCGCACATCAAAACGCCCGTCTGCCAGCCGTGTCACGCTGCCCGTGGCCAGCGAGTCGGCACTTTTTTGCCGCCACAGCGCCACATCGGGGCGGGCCGTTTCGTCCAGCGCTGCACCCGCAGCATCAATGGCACGAAACTGGCCGCTGCGCTCCAGATCGGCCTGGATGATGGCCGCAATCTTCTGGGGGGCTTGTGCCTCGCCCCGGAAGGGGGCGATGGCAATCGGCAACTGGGTGAGGCCCACGCCCGTCACCTCGACGCGGAATTGCGCCAGGGCCGGAAGCGTGGGGGTTGCGATGAGCGCTGCCAGCAACTGGCGGCGCAGGGGCAGCGGCTGAGCCGCAAAAGAGAGGTGTTTGGAGATTCGATCTGTGGTCATTGGCATCCAGCAGTGGCCGAACAAATGCCGAAGGGCAATCCTGAATGGTACACACAGCGGTAAACCCCCTGTGACAAACTGTGCGTATCTACGAACTTCTGATGCACCGCATTCGGTTGCGCTTTGCATCTGCGGTGAATGCAGACTGCCCCCGGGGATGCTGAACCTTAGAATCCGGGCCACATGCACGCCAACAACACGGGCACAGCCCCTGCCAACGCCCCCGCCTCGCCGCCCCCCAGCCTGACCACGCGTCTGAAGCGGCTGTCCGTCTATTTCGGCGGCCAGCGGCTGGCCTGGGGCCTGGCCATTGCCGCAACACTGGTGGGGGCGGTGACCGAACCCCTGATCCCGGCGCTGCTGCAACCTCTGCTGGACCAAGGCTTCACCCAAGGGAGCCTGGAGCTGTGGATGGTTCCACTGGCCATTCTTGGCATCTTCTTCGTGCGCGGGCTTGCCCAGTTCGTGGGCCAGTACGCCCTTGCGCGCATCGCCAATGAAGGCATGCTCACCCTGCGCACTTCCTTGTTCGAACGGGTGCTGGCTGCAGAAATGGGCCTGTTCAGCCGCCAGTCTGCCAGTGCGCTGTCCAACACCGTGGTCTATGAAGTCCAGACCGGTTCAACACTGCTCGTGCAGGCACTGATGGGGATTTCGCGCGATGGATTCACACTGGTGGCGTTACTGTTCTACCTGCTCTACCTGAACTGGCAGTTGACGCTGATCGTGGCCGTAGTGGTGCCCGGCGTCGCCTGGATCATGAAGACGCTGTCCAAGCGGCTGTACCACCTCACCAAAAGCAGCCAGCAGGCCACAGACGAACTGGCCTATGTGGTGGAGGAAAACGTGCTGGCGCACCGCATGGTCCGGCTGCACGGTGCCCAAGCGGGCCAAGCCCGGCGCTTCGAAGGCCTCAGCCACAGCTTGCGGCGCCTGGCCATCAAATCCACGATTGCATCCGCAGCCATGACGCCGCTGACCCAGTTGCTGGCTGCCGCCGCGCTGTCGGCGGTGATCTGCATCGCACTCTGGCAGAGCCGTGGGGCCGTGGATGCCAAGGGCGTGACGGTGGGTGGCTTCGCCGCCTTCATCACGGCCATGCTCATGCTCATCGCCCCCATCCGTCGCCTGGCTGATGTGGCCAGCCCCATCACACGCGGCGTGGCAGCCCTGGAGCGCGGCCTGGCCCTGCTGGGAGAGACGGGCGCCGAAGGTGGCGGCCAGTACCGTGTCGATCGGGTGCGGGGCGAGTTGGCGCTGGAACAGGTCTCAGTGTCCTTCGGGCCGGAACACGCCCCTGCGCTGGACCAGATCAGCCTGAAAGTGGCGCCCGGCGAGATCGTGGCGCTCGTCGGCCCGTCCGGTGCGGGCAAGACCACGCTCGTCAATTTGCTGCCGCGCTTCGTCGCGCCGGTGGGCGGCAACATCCTCGTCGATGGCCATCCAGTCCAGGACTGGGATCTGGGGGCGCTGCGTTCGCAGTTTGCGATGGTGAGCCAGGACGTGGTCATGTTCAACGACACCATTGCCGCCAACGTGGCACTAGGAAGTGCGGTGGACGAACGCCGGGTGCTCGCCTGCCTGGAAGCCGCAAATCTGGCCGCGCATGTCGCCGGACTGCCGCAGGGGATCTACACCATCGTGGGCCACAACGCAACGCAACTGTCGGGCGGGCAGCGGCAGCGGCTGGCCATTGCGCGGGCCCTCTACAAGGACGCCCCGATCCTGATCCTGGACGAGGCGACCTCGGCGCTCGATACCGAATCCGAACGCCTGGTTCAGGAAGCCCTGCAACGCCTGATGCAAGGACGCACCACGCTGGTCATCGCCCACCGCCTGTCTACCATCGAACATGCCGACCGGGTGGTTGTCATGGAGCGCGGGCGCATTGCGGAGCAAGGCACGCACAGCGAGCTGATGGCCCAGGGCGGGCTGTACGCGCGCCTGCAGACGCGCCCGGCGGCTGGCAGCGCTGCCGCACCGGAGTAACCCCGGCCGACGCGGCTACCAGCGACAGCTACGGGGCACTGGCTACCACTTGCCCCGGTTCGGCTGCCGCCGCCGGATAGCCGCCGCGATCTTTTCTGCCGAGTCCGTGCGGCTCACGCGCAGCGCAAAATCGGTCGCCGTCAAACCCAGCTGGTTCTTGAGTGTGGGGTCGGCGCCCTCCTCCAGCAAAAGCTGAACGGCCTCGATCGACCCGTAGTGCGCGGCCATCATGAGGGGCGTGGTGCCATTGGGTGACGCGGCATCGATATAGGCATGGTTCTCCAGCAGCAAAGAGATGATGGCCGCATGCTGCGGCGAGCCCGCCGACGCCGCGTAGTGCAGTGGCGCCCACCCCCGCTTGTTCACATCCGCATCGCGCGCAATCAGGGCTTTCACAGCCTCCACGTTGCCCTTGAGCGCGGCCATCATGAGGGGGCTTTCGTCCTGGGCATTGCGCGCTTCCACGTTCACACCGCGTGCGGCCAGCAGCGCCGCAAACGCCTTGCCAGAGCTGTTCTGCAGCGCCAGCGTGAGCCCCACCTGGCCCTTGGGGTCGCGGGTGTTGGGGTCGAAACCCCGGCGCACCAGCGCGGTGATCGCATCGCCATCGTCCCGCAGGATGGCCACAAAGAAGTCTTCATACGCGCCCGCCCAGGCCCGGGCAGACACCGCACCCAGCGCCAAGGCGGCCAGGGAGACCAAGGCAGAACGTCGGTGCAGGCTCATGCCATCACCCCCGGGAACAAGCGATCGAAGTTGCGGCTGGTGGCCTCGGCCACCGCCTCCAGCGCCAGAGCCTTGGTCTCGGCCACCTGCCGGGCCACATGGGGCACATACGAGGGGTTGTTGGTCTTGCCCCGGTAGGGCACCGGAGCGAGGTAGGGGCTGTCAGTCTCGATGAGCATGCGGTCCAGAGGGACAAAGGCCACCACATCGCGCAGCTCCTGTGCGCTCTTGAACGTGACAATGCCCGAGAACGAGATGTAGTAGCCCCGATCCAGCGCGGCCCGCGCCACCTGCATCGATTCGGTAAAGCAGTGGAAAACGCCACCCGCCAGATTGCCTGCGCCATCCTCGCCCTCTTCCTGCAGGATCGCCAGCGTGTCGTCGGACGCACTGCGCGTGTGGATGATGAGGGGCTTGCCACAGGCCCGCGCCGCGCGGATGTGGGTGCGGAAGCGGTCGCGCTGCCACTCCAGGTCGGCAATGCTGCGCCCGCCCTTGCGGTCTTCCATGCCGTAGTAATCGAGCCCGGTTTCGCCAATGGCCACCACACGGGGCAGGGCCGCGCGGTCCAGCAGGTCTTGCACGCTGGGCTCCGTCACGCCCTCGTTGTCGGGGTGCACCCCCACCGTGCTCCAGAAGTTGTCGTGGGCCAGGGCCAGGGCGTGCACGCCCTCGAACTCTTCCATGGTGGTGCAGATGCACAGGGCCCGGGTGACCTGCGCCTCGGCCATGGCCTGGCGGATGGCGGGCAGCTGGGTGACCAGCTCCGGGAAATTGAGGTGACAGTGCGAATCAGTGAACATGGGCTTGCAAAATAAAAATGCCGACCAGCCAGCGCGGGTCGGCACGGGGGACCCGCGGCGGCGATCAGATTGTCTGGGTAGGACGATCTGAGCCCAGGGCAGTTCCCAGCAATTCTTCGATCTTGGCCTTGAGCTGGCGCGATTTCTCGTCCTTCGGAAACTGGATGCCCACCCCTTGGGTGCGGTTGCCTGCGGCACGTGCTGGCGTGACCCAGGCCACGCGGCCTGCCACGGGGTAGCGCTGGGTGTCGTCGGGCAGGGTCAGCAGCACATACACATCGTCGCCCAGCTTGTAGTCACGCTGGGTGGGTACAAAAATGCCCCCCTCGGCAAAAAAGGGAATGTAGGCCGCGTAGAGGGCCGCCTTCTCCTTGATGGCCAGCTGCATGACGCTGGGACGGGGCGCGGTGGATGGACTGCTCATGGGTGGGAGATAGCGGCTTAGTGTTTCGAGTGTAGGGTGTTTCGCGCCTGGGCGACAAGCGCCTCCAGCATGAGGCCGACGTTGAACGGATGCTCGGCCGTGCGCGCTGACTTGGCCAGCGCGCGCGACCAGCGCGTGAGCGCCCCCAGGGGCGGCGCCTTGGGCAGGTCGGCAGGCGCAAAGTAGCGCGGAGCCGCGCCCACGCTGGCGGCCAGCAGGTCATGGCAGAGCTTTTGCAGCGCGTCGATCACCTGGGCCGGGGCCCAGTCGCCCAGCGCCGTCACGTCGCCGCGCGCCACGGCCTGCGGCAGCGCACCCCAGGCCTGCGGGCTGCGGCCCGACTGGGCCAGCGCCAGCGCGTCCTCGGGCCGCCCTCCGGCCGCACGCAGAAACGACGCTGCCGCATCCCGGGCCAGGCCTTGGGCCTGCAGCCACGCGAGACTGTCGGCCTCGGCCGGCCAGACCATGGTGTGCCCCAGGCAGCGGCTGCGGATGGTAGGCAGCAGCTGGTGCGCGGCCTCGCTGGCCAGCACAAAGCGCACGTCGCCGGGCGGCTCCTCCAGGGTCTTGAGCAGGGCGTTGGCCGTGACGTGGTTCATCTGCTCGGCCGGGTACACCAGCACCGCCTTGCCCTTGCCACGCGCCGAGGTGCGCTGCGAAAACTCCACCGCATCGCGCATGGCCTCCACGCGGATTTCGCGGCTGGGCTTGCGCTTCTTGTCGTCGATGTCGGCCTGGGCCTTTTCGGACAAGGGCCAGCCCAGCGCCATCATCTGCACCTCGGGCATCAGAACGCACAGGTCGGCATGGGTGCGCACGTCGATGGCATGGCAGCTGCCGCAGTGGCCGCAGGCGCCCTGCTCGGTCGGCGTATCGCACAGCCAGGCGCGGACCAGTTCCAAGCCCAGCGCGTACTGCCCCAGGCCCGACGGCCCCTGCAGCAGCCAGGCATGACCGCGCTGGGCCAGCAGGCGGCTGCGCTGCGTGGCGATCCAGGGCGCCAGAGGAGGCACTGTGGGCTCGCTCATTGCGGCCCCCCTTGCGTGGCCACCATGATGGCCAGCCAGCCCTTGCGCACAAACACGCTGGTGAGCTGCTGCCACACGCGGTGGCGGTCCTGCGCCGCGTCCAGACGCGCAAAACGCTGCGGTGTGGCAGCGGCGCGGTCTGCATAGCCCTGGGCCACGCGGCGGAAGAACTCGACCGGCTGGGCCTCGAAGCGGTCGGGCACGCGGGCACCGGCCAGGCGTTCGGCCGCCACCTCAGGGGCCAGGTCAAACCACACCGTCAGGTCGGGTTCACGCATTAAAAGAGGGTCCTGCGCCAGTCCCGTCTGCGCAAGGCGCTCCAAAGTTGATAGCACCCCGAGATCAAAACCCCGCCCTGCGCCCTGGTAGGCAAAGGTGGCGTCGGTGAACCGGTCGCACAGCACCACATCGCCGCGCGCCAGCGCAGGCTCAATCACGTTGCACAGGTGGTCGCGGCGGGCCGCGAAGATCAGCAAGGACTCGGTGAGCGCGTCCATCGAATCGTTCAGGACCATCTCGCGCAGCTTTTCGGCCAGCGGCGTGCCACCGGGCTCTCGGCTCACGGTGACGGCGCGGCCCTGGGCGCGGAAGGCCGCCGCCAGGCCCTCGATGTGCGAGGACTTGCCTGCGCCGTCTATGCCTTCAAAGGTGATGAACAGTCCGGGTCGTGACATGGTGGCCTTGCTTGATTGCTTACTGCTGCCCGCGCTGGTAGCGGTTGACGGCGCGGTTGTGCTCCTCCAGCGAGGCACTGAAGTGGCTGCTGCCGTCGCCCTTGGCCACAAAGTACAGCGCGCGCGTGGCCTGGGGCTGCACAGCGGCCAGCAGCGCGGCCTTGCCGGGCATGGCAATGGGCGTGGGCGGCAGGCCGGGGCGGGTGTAGGTGTTCCAGGGGGTGTCGGTCTGCAGATCGCGCTTGCGCAGGTTGCCGTCGAATTTCTCGCCCAGGCCGTAAATCACCGTGGGGTCGGTCTGCAGCAGCATGCCCACGCGCAGGCGGTTGGCAAACACGCCCGCAATCTGGCCCCGGTCGCTGGCCTTGCCGGTTTCCTTCTCGACGATGCTGGCCAGGACCAGCGCCTCGTCCGCCGACTTGAGCGGCGTGTCGGCCGCGCGCTGCGCCCAGGCGGCTTCGAGCTTGCGATCCATGGCATGCAGGGCCCGGCGCAGCAAGGCGATGTCGCTGGAGCCTTTGGCGTAGGTGTAGGTGTCGGGAAAGAACCGCCCCTCGGGCGCCACGCCAGGGCGGCCCAGCTGGGCCATCAGCGCTTCGTCGGTCAGGGCGGCAGCGTCGTGTTTGAGCTGCTCTTCCTTGGCCAGCGCCTGGCGCACCTGGCGCCAGTTCCACCCTTCGACCAGGGTGAGTGCGCGCAGGGCCTCTTCGCCCCGGGCCAGCTTTTGCAGCAGGCTGATGGGCGTGGTGCCGGGCGGGATTTCGTAGTTGCCGGCCTTGATGGCGCGGTCCTGCCCCGAGAAACGGAACCAGGCGTACAGCAGGCGCGCGTCCGTCTTGACCCCGGCCGCCACCACATCGCGGGCCACGCCGCGTGGTGTGGTGCCGGGCTCGATGGCCAACTCCAGTGGCTCGGAGCCCAGGTCCAGCGGCTGGTGCAGCCACCAATAGGCGCCGCCACCCAGTGCGATCACGACCAACACGATCAAAGCCAGTAAACGTCGCACAACCCTGCCGTCTGTATGTATGAAACAGGGCATCATAATTCAGCGATGACCTACCCCTTGAATGGCATTGCCCCCCTGTCCCACCTCGGCGTGATTCGCGTGGAAGGCGAAGACGCCGCCAAGTTTCTGCACGGCCAGCTCACCCAGGATTTCGCCCTGCTGGGCATGGAGCAGGCCCGCCTCGCGGCCTTTTTGTCGGCCAAGGGCCGGATGCAGGCCAGTTTCATCGGCTTCAAGCGCAGCGCCACTGAGGTATTGCTGGTCTGCAGCCGCGACCTGCTGCCGCCCACACTCAAGCGCCTGTCGATGTTTGTGCTGCGCGCCAAAGCCAAGCTGACCGACGCTACCAACGACTTTGCCCTGTACGGCCTGGCCGGAGACGCGGTGCCCGGCGGCAGCCAGCCCGCCTGGACCAAGACCGACACTGGCAGCGCGTCGGTGGTCCAGCTGTACCCAGCCGACGGCCAGCCCCGCGCGCTGTGGGTGGCCCCGGCAGCAGACCCCGCTCCCACGGGCCCCGCGCTCGACCCCGACCTGTGGCTCTGGAGCGAAGTAAAAAGCGGCGTGTCCACGCTGACCACGCCCGTGGTCGAGGCCTTTGTGCCCCAGATGCTCAACTACGAATCCGTGGGCGGCGTGAACTTCAAGAAGGGCTGCTACCCCGGCCAGGAAGTGGTGGCGCGCAGCCAGTTCCGCGGCACGCTCAAACGCCGCGCCTACATTGCCCACGCAGCAGCCGAGGTGGCCGTGGGCGCCGAGGTGTTCAGCACGGCAGACCTGGAGCAGCCTTGCGGCACGGTGGTGCAGGTGGCACCCGCACCGGGCGGAGGTTTCGACGCCATCGTGTCGCTGCAGATCAGCGCAGCGCAAGAAGGCAACTTGCAGGTAGGTGCGGCGGGCGGCGTGGCGCTGTCGTTGGGTCCCCTGCCCTACCCTCTGCTCGAAGATATCTGAACAAAAATGGGCTCTTGCGCGCGTCTATCAAGCGCAGGAAGCTCACTTTTTAATAGCAAATCACTGTAACTGCCGCGCCATCGCAATGTGCGCGATACCGGCTTCCTCATAGGGCTCGCCCACCACGACGAACCCCGCGCGGCGGTAAAAGCCCTCGGCGCTGCTCTGGGCGTGCAGCTGGACCTCGGTGTCGCCCCGGGCCTGTGCAGCGCCCACCAACGCATCGAGCAACTGCCGGCCCCACTGCGCGCCACGCACCCCGCGGTCCACCGCCATGCGGCCGATGCGGCCCACGCCCGGTGATGGCTGCAACAGCCGGCCGGCGGCAATGGGCATGCCCAGCCGGTTGTAGAGCACCGCGTGGCGGGCAGAGATGTCGTGCAGGTCGGCCTCGATCTCGGCGGGAATGCCCTGCTCATGCACAAACACCGCCGTGCGCACACGGCCTGCGTCGCGGCCCAGGGTGTTCCAGTCGCCGGTGCGTACCTCGGCCATCTCGGCGCCCGCCTCATAGCCTTCGAAGATCGCGCGCAATGCGGGCGGCACGGGGCGGGAGGTCTGCGTGGCCGGGTCGGCAAACACATAGACCAGCTCGGCCGAGATCAACAGCCGGTCGCCACAAAAAATGCCCGCCGTGAACAGGCAGGACGAGTTGCCGATGCGCGTGCACTGCATGCCCACGTCCAGCGTGTCGTCGAGCCGCGCCGAGGCGTGGTACTCCACCGTGGCCTTCTTCACATACAGCTCGCCGCCCAGGGCCAGCAGGCTCGTCTCATACGGCAATGCCAGCGCGCGCCAGTAGTCGGACATGGCCGTGTCGATGTACATGAGGTAGTGCGCGTTGAACACGATCTTTTGCATGTCCACCTCAGCCCAGCGCACGCGCAGGCGGTGGAAAAAGCGGAAGTCACTGCGTTGCATGGATGGCATTACTCCAGGTGAAAAGCCAGGCGCAGCGCACGGGCTGCGTCGGCATGGGCCTTGCGCGCTTCGGGAATGGCGCGGCCCATCTTGATGAATTCGTGGGTCACGCCCCGGTAGATGTCCAGGTCCACCGGCACGCCTGCCAGGCGCAGCTTGTCGGCGTAGGCTATGCCTTCGTCCACCAGCGGGTCGCATTCGGCCAGGCCGATCCAGGCGGGGGCGACGCCCTCCACATCCGGCGCCAGCAGCGGCGCAAAACGCCAGTCCTCGCGCTCCTCGCGGGTGCGCACATAGTGGCCAAAGAACCAGCTGATCGCGGGCTCTTCCAGCACCAGGCCGCGCGCAAAGGTGGCGTGCGACGGCGTGTCCTGGTGCGCCGCGCAGCCCGGGTAGATCAGCAACTGCAGCGCCAGCGGCAGGCCCGCATCGCGCGCCAGGATGGCGTTGACGGCAGCCAGGGTGCCGCCTGCGCTGTCACCGCCCACGGCCAGGCGCGCGGGGTCTGCACCCAGGCCCTGGGCCTGCGCCGCCAACCACTGCAAGGCATCCCAGGCATCGTTGCTGGCGGTGGGAAAGCGGTGCTCCGGCGCCAGCCGGTAGTCCAGCGACACCACCATGCAACCCGCCAGGCGCGCCAGCTCGCGGCACAGGATGTCGTGCGTGGCGAGGTTGCCGATGGTGAAGCCGCCGCCATGCGTGTACAGCAGCGCGGGCAGGCCCGTGTCGGTGCTGGGCGCGTACAGCCGCGCGTACAGCCGCGCGGGCAGCAGGGCGCCGTCGCGGGCCGGGATCTGCAGGTCTTCCACCCGCGCCAGCGGGGCCTTGGGCACCTCCAGCACATCGGCGCCTGCCTGGTAGGCCACGCGGGCATCCTGGGGCGAGCGGGTGTGCAGCGGCGGGTGCCCGGCGCGGGCCATGCGTTCGAGCACGCTGCGCATCTGCGGGGTCAGGCGGGTGTGGTGGATATGCAGGTCGGTCAACGGTCAGGGTCTCGGTAGCAGAAAGAAAAACGCCCGCAAAAAACGCCCGCACACAGGCGGGCGGATCGGGGTGGCTTACTTGAAGGTCACGCGCACGGGTGCCGCGCCTGGCAGGCCCTCATAGGTCGCCGTCACCGACAAACCCGACTTGGGCGGCAGCAGCGGCGAGAACGAGCCCAGGCTGATCAGGTCGCCCGGCTGCATGGCCAGGCCTTCCTGCGCCAGCGCCGCAGCCAGCCACACCACAGCGTTGAGCGGGTGCTCCAGGATGTCGCTGCCCTTGCCGCCGCCCAGGCGGGCGCCCACGCCATCGGTGAGCGACACGTTCATGTCGGCCAGGGCCTTGAGCATGGCAAAACGTTCGCCGCGGTAGGCAGGCACGGCAATGGGCGCACCGGCCACGCCCAGGCGCGCGCCCACGTTGATGGCGGTCACGCCCGCGCCGTTGAGCTTGGGCGGCGCCTGCACCATCAGGTCGGGCAGCTCGATGAAGGGGATGATCTGGTCCACGGCATCCAGCACATCCATGGGTGTCTTCGCCTGGTTGATAGCGGTGCTTTTCACACGCACCAGCATGTCGGCCTCGTACAGGGGGCGGGCGCCGAATGCGGGGTCCACCGTGGCGCCGCTGGCCAGCACCATGCCTTCGTAGAGCTTGCCCCACACGGGTTTGTCGGTGTTGAAGCGCTTTTGCACGGCGGGGTTGGTCAGGCCCGCCTTGTAGCCAATCACCTTGCCCAGGCGCTGGGCCAGCAAGGCATTGACCTTGCCGCGTGTGCAGGCGCCATCGGCGTCGGTGAGGTTCTCGGGATTCGCGGCCGGGGTCTTGGCCACATAGCTGGCCACCAGCTCGGCGGCCTGGGCATCGCTCAGGCACTGGGCCTGGGCCGTTGTCACAGATGCGACGGCCAGCAGGGCCGCCATCAGGGTTTGCTTCGTTTTCACGGCTGTCTCCTCCTTATAAAGTGGGCTCAGAACCTGTATCCAGGGCTGGCGGGCTATCGTAATCGCTGGCACTCTCATTCACACATCCTGTTGCACCATGGCTTTCATCTACTACGTCACCCAGATCCAGTTTGAATTCGGCGCCGTCAGGCTGCTGAAACAGGAATGCGAACGCGTGGGCATCACCCGCCCCCTGATCGTGACGGACCCCGGCGTGAAGGCCGCTGGCGTGCTGCAAAAGGCGCTGGACGCCCTGCCCGGCATGACGGTGGCCGTGTTTGACCAGACCCCGTCCAACCCCACCGAAGCCGCCGTACGCGCGGCCGTGCAGATGTACCAGGCCCAGGGCTGCGATGGCCTCATCGCCGTGGGCGGCGGCTCGGCCATCGACTGCGCCAAGGGCATCGCGATCGCCGCCACGCACGAGGGGCCACTCACCCACTACGCCACCATCGAAGGCGGCTCGCCGCGCATCACCGAGCGCGCAGCGCCCCTGATCGCCGTGCCCACCACCAGCGGCACGGGCAGCGAGGTGGCGCGCGGCGCCATCATCATCGTTGACGACCACCGCAAGCTGGGCTTTCACTCGTGGAACCTGGTGCCCAAGACCGCCATCTGCGACCCCGAACTCACGCTGGGCCTGCCGCCCATGCTCACGGCGGCCACGGGCATGGACGCGATTGCGCACTGCATGGAGACCTTCATGTCGGCCGCCTTCAACCCGCCTGCCGATGGCATTGCGCTCGACGGCCTCACGCGCGGCTGGGCGAACATCGAGCAAGCCACCCAAAACGGCAGCGACCGCGACGCGCGCCTGCACATGATGAGCGCCAGCATGCAGGGCGCGATGGCCTTCCAGAAGGGCCTGGGCGCCGTGCACTCGCTCAGCCACAGCCTGGGCGGCGTGAACTCGCGCCTGCACCATGGCACGCTCA
>CAYXSL010000072.1:0-20680 GCA_964466605.1 uncultured Verminephrobacter sp. | reverse complement strand
GGGTATCAGGCGGCCTGGTGCCGATGACCTCGCACGGCTTTGTCTCTGGCGCCAGGTTCCTGTGCATCGGTGTGCTGTACGACCGCGTGCATTCGCGTGAAATCGCTGCCTACGGCGGTGTGGTCAACACCATGCCCAACTTCACAGCATTTGCGCTGCTGTTTGCCATGGCCAATTGCGGCCTGCCGGGCACGGCAGGCTTTGTGGGCGAGTGGATGGTGATCCTGGGTGCGACCAAGGCCAACTTCTGGATCGGCCTGGCGTCGGCCACGGCGCTGATCTTTGGTGCCGCCTACACCCTGTGGATGTTCAAGCGCGTGTACCTGGGCCCCGTGGCCAACGACCACGTCAAGGAACTCACCGACATCAACAGCCGCGAATTCCTGGTGATGTCGCTGCTGGCGATTGCCGTGTTGGCCATGGGCCTGTACCCACGCCCCTTCACGGACGTGATGGACACCTCGGTCGCGGAATTGCTCAAGCATGTCGCACTGACCAAGCTGAACTGACCAGACTGAACTGAGAGATTCGAGATGATTGACAACATCAGCTGGCTCGCGATTTACCCCGAAATCGTGCTGTTGACCATGGCCTGCGTCATTGCGCTGGTCGATCTGGGGGTCCACAGCGCCCGCCGCACCGGCACCTATGTGCTGACCATGCTCACGCTGGCCGTGGTGGCGGCCCTGCAGGCCATGTATGCCAGCAGCGGCAACACCTTCTATGGCTTTGGCAACATGGTGGTGAGCGACGCCATGGGCAACTGGCTCAAGTGTTTCGCCACCGTGGCCATGATGGTCACGCTGGTCTATGGCCGCCCTTACGCGGCTGACCGCGACATGATGCGCGGCGGCGAAATGTTCACGCTGTCGATGTTTGCGCTGCTGGGCATGTTCATCATGATCTCCGGCAACAACTTCCTGGTGATCTACCTGGGCCTGGAACTGCTCACGCTGTCCAGCTACGCGCTGGTGGCCCTGCGCCGCGACAACGCCACGGCCACCGAAGCCGCCATGAAGTACTTCGTGCTTGGCGCCATGGCCAGCGGTTTCCTGTTGTATGGCCTGTCCATGGTCTACGGTGCCACGGGTTCGCTCGACATCGGCCAGGTGTTCAAGGCCGTCAACTCTGGCCAGATCAAGCACCAGGTGTTGGTGTTCGGCCTCGTGTTTGTGGTGGCGGGCCTGGCGTTCAAGCTCGGTGTGGTGCCTTTCCACATGTGGATTCCCGACGTGTACCAGGGTGCTCCCACTGCCATCACGCTGATGATTGGCGGCGCTCCCAAGCTTGCAGCATTTGCCATCACCATCCGCTTGCTGGTGGACGGCCTGCTGCCCCTGGCGATCGACTGGCAGCAGATGCTGGCGGTGCTGGCCATTGGTTCGCTGCTGGTGGGTAACCTGGCCGCCATTGCGCAAACCAACCTCAAGCGCATGCTGGCGTACTCCACCATTTCGCAAATGGGTTTTGTGCTGCTGGGCCTGATGTCGGGTGTCATCAACGGCAACGTGGATGCCACGGCGGTCGAAAACGCCTACAGCGCGTCCATGTTCTACGTGGTGACCTACGTGCTGACCACGCTGGCCGCGTTTGGCGTGATCCTGCTGCTGGCGCGTGAAGGCTTCGAGAGCGAAGAGATCTCCGACTTTGCTGGCCTGAACCAGCGCAGCCCGCTGTATGCCGGTGTGATGGCGGTGTGTCTGTTCTCTATGGCCGGTATCCCTCCCATGGTGGGCTTCTACGCCAAGCTGGCGGTGCTGCAGGCGCTGGTCGCATCGGGCCAGGGCCTGTACATCGCGATGGCGGTGTTTGCCGTCGTCATGTCGTTGATCGGCGCTTTCTACTACCTGCGCGTGGTCAAGGTCATGTATTTCGATGCGCCGCTGACGGCCACGAACGTGTCCGCCCCCGTGGACGTGCGCGTGGTGCTGACCATCAACGGCGCGCTGGTCCTGGGCCTGGGTTTGCTGCCGGGTGGCCTCATGGCCCTGTGCGCAGACGCCGTGGTCCGTGCGCTCGCCACCTGATCTGCAGCGGCTCTACATGCTGACGCTGCAGCGGCGCGCTGCCTCTGTCCCCTTCATCGGTCGCTGACCGGTTCCAGGCTCGTTCTTCCGTGTCGCTTACCGGATCGGTCTGGCTCATCATCGTGGCGGCCTTCGTGGCCGCCAACCTGCCGTTTGTCAACCAGCGCTGGCTGGTGGCTGGGCCGGTGGCCGCCCCTGCCAAGCCGCTGGTGGGGCGGTTGGCGGAGCTGGTTCTGCTGTACTTTGTGGTGGGCGCCCTGGCGCTCGTGCTGGAGCGCCGTGCGGGCCAGATCGCGTCCCAGGGCTGGGAGTTCTACGCCATCACCGGCACCATGTTCCTGACCTTTGCGTTTCCCGGGTTTGTCTACCGGTATTTGCTGCGGCGCCACCACAGCTGATCTGGCCGCACCTGTTCACCCACGATTGCGTCGCCCACGAGTGTTGCCATGAAGGTGCTGGACCTCCAATGTCGGCAAGGCCATGTCTTTGAGGGCTGGTTTGGTTCCGAGGACGACTTCCAGGGCCAGAAGCAGCGTGGCCTGGTGCAATGCCCTCTGTGCGCAGACGACCACATTGAAAAGCGGCTCAGTGCCCCGCGCCTGAACCTGGGCGCCCGGGCACCTGCGGCTGTCGAGGCCACCGTGCCAGCGCACTCCACCGCCACGGCGGGCGTCCAAGGCGCAACCTCTTCCGACGCGGCGATGCTGCCCCCCGCCTTGCAGGCCGCCTGGCTGGCGCTGGCCCGCAAAGTGGTGGCCAATACCGAGGATGTGGGCGAGCGTTTCGCCCAGGAGGCCCGGCGCATGCACCATGGCGAAGTGCAAGAGCGCGCCATCCGGGGCCAGGCCACGCCCGACGAGGCGGTGCAGCTGCTGGAAGAGGGCATCGCCGTCATGCCCTTGCCCCTGCCAGTGGCCGCCAAGGAAACCCTGCAATAGGCTTTTCTACCCCCGGTCGGGACAGGAGGGGCTGAATTTTTGCCTTTTTTGCCCATTACCGCGCGATCAGCATGCGTTTGTTGCTATCAATTTGGTAGTAATCCGTTCCCTGTCTCTGCCAGGCTCCACCTGCCCGCCTCACGCCGCGAACTGCAGCGCAGCCAGCCGGGCATAGACCCCCCCTTGCGCCAGCAGGCTGGTGTGGGTGCCCTGTTCCACGATGCGCCCGTGGTCCAGCACCACGATGCGGTCGGCGTTCTGCACGGTGGCCAGCCGGTGTGCAATGACCAGTGTGGTCCGGCGGCCGGTGTGGCGCTGCATGGCGGTGTCCAGCGCGGCCTGCACCATGCGCTCGCTCTCGGCGTCGAGTGCGCTGGTGGCTTCGTCGAGCAGCAGCAAGGGCGGGTTCTTGAGCATGGCCCGCGCAATTGCGATGCGCTGGCGCTGCCCGCCCGACAGCCGCACGCCGCGCTCCCCCAGAAAGGTGGCATAGCCCTCGGGCAGCGCCATGAGAAAGTCATGGGCAAAGGCGGCGCGGGCGGCGGCCACCACCTCGTCGTCCGTGGCCTCGGGGCGCCCATAGCGGATGTTCTCCAGAGCCGATGCCGAGAAGATCACCGCGTCCTGCGGCACGGTGCCGGTGTGGGCCCGCAGGGTGCTAAGCGCCATGTCGCGGATGTCCACCCCGTTGAGCAGAATGCGCCCTTGTTGCGGTGCCGATGTGCCGGGTGCGCCCGGCGTGCCCGGGATGTCGCTGCGGGCGTCCACATCCACGTCATAGAAGCGTTGCAGCAGCTGCAGCACCGTGGTCTTGCCCGCACCGCTCGCGCCGACCAGGGCCACGGTTTCCCCGGGCGCCAGGTGCAGTGAAAAGCCCTGCAGAGCGGCCTGCTCCGGGCGCGACGGGTAGTGGAACCACACATTGTCAAACTGCACCTCCAGGCCCTGGCCTGAGGTGGGAAGGTCTCGGGGCGTGGCAGGGTCTGCCACGGGGGAGCGGCTTGCCAGCAACTCCATCAGCCGCTCGGTCGCGCCTGCAGCGCGCAGCAAGTCCCCATAGACTTCGCCCAGCACGGCCACGGCCCCCGCCAGCAGGATCACATAGACCACCGTCTGGCCCAGGTGGCCCGCACTCATCTTGCCCGCCAGCACCGCCTCTGTGCCCCGGTACAGCCCCCACAGCAGCAGGGCGGCATTGGCGATGATGATGAAGGCGACCAGCACCGCCCGTGCGCGGGAGCGCTGGATGGCCGCCTGGAAGGCGTTTTCGGTGGCGCGCACGAACCGGGCCGTCTCGCGCGGCTCGGCCGCATGGCTTTGCACCACGGGCACCGCGTTCAGCACCTCGGCCGCAATGGCGCTGGAGTCGGCCACCCGGTCCTGGCTGTCCCGCGACAGCCGCCGCACACGCCGCCCGATCCACATCGTGGGCAAGACCACCAGCACCACCGCCAGCAGCACCACCGACATCACGTAGGGATTGGTCCACACCAGCATGGCCAGCGCGCCAATGCCCATCACCGCGTTGCGCAGCCCCATCGACAACGACGAGCCCACCACGGTCTGCACCAGGGTCGTGTCGGCCGTGAGGCGGGACAACACCTCCCCGGTCTGTGTGGTTTCAAAAAACTGCGGGCTTTGCCGCAGCACATGGCCGTAGACCGCATTGCGCAGGTCGGCGGTCACCCGCTCGCCCAGCCAGCTCACCATGTAAAAGCGTGCGGCAGAGAACACGCCCAGCGCCACCGCAACGGCGAACAAGGCCTCGAAGTGGCCCCGCAGCGCCATGGCCTGCGCGCCCTTGTCGTCGGCCGGGCCACCCACCAGGCCGCCATCGATCAGGCCGCGCAGCGCCATCGGAAACGCCAGCGTGGCCAGCGCTGCCAGCACCAGAAAGACCCCCGACAGCAGGATGTGGAAGCGGTAGGGACGCAGAAAGGGGAGCAGGCCGGTCAACGAGCGCGGAGCCCCGCGTGCCGGGTGGGAGGAGGGGATGGATGCCATGGTGGCAGTGTAGGCCCGGCCCGTGACGGTGTGCTGGGCGCGAAGGCGAGGGGCGCTGCTGGACGGTGTCAGCAAAAAGTCAGTGATGCGCGTGCACCGCGAGCCCCCGTGCCGGGGCGGTGCGCAGGCCACGCGAAGGGCCGGATCGAGCGCTGGCCTGCGCTGCGGGCCCGCAGCCGACGGCGCGCCTGCGCCGCGCGCGGTGGATACGTAGGCATTTATACATAGGCATTAGTCCCAGTATCTACCGCAGGGTAGAGAGACATACGATGCGCCGAGACCCACACACGGAGACCTTGTTGCAAGGCTCCATTCCTCAGCACCCTACGGAGCGGCCAAGGCGCAATGAGCGACGTCATTCTTGAAACCAAAAGCCTGACCAAAGAGTTCAAGGGCTTCACTGCCGTGAGCGATGTGAACCTGGCGGTGCGCCGGGGTTCCATCCATGCGCTGATCGGCCCCAATGGCGCAGGCAAGACCACCTGCTTCAACCTGCTGACCAAGTTCCTGGAGCCCACCTCGGGCGTGATCCGCTTCAACGGGCACGACATCACACGCGAGCAGCCCGCGCAGATTGCCCGGCGCGGTGTGATCCGCTCGTTCCAGATCTCGGCAGTGTTCCCGCACCTCACGTTGATGGAGAACGTGCGCCTGGGCCTGCAGCGCAAGCTGGGCACCTCGTTCCACTTCTGGCGCAGCGAACGCACCCTGAGCCAGCTGGACGACCGCGCCATGGAGCTGCTGACCGAAGTGGGCCTGGAAGACCTGGCCGACGAGGTCACCGTGAACCTGCCCTATGGCCGCAAACGCGCGCTGGAGATCGCCACCACGCTGTCGATGGAGCCCGAGCTGATGCTGCTCGACGAGCCCACCCAGGGCATGGGCCACGAGGACGTGGACCGCGTCACCCAGCTCATCAAGAAGGTCTCGGCCGGCCGCACCATCTTGATGGTGGAGCACAACATGAAGGTCGTCTCCACCATCGCTGACCGCATCACGGTGCTGCAGCGTGGCGCCGTTCTGGCTGAAGGGCCCTACGAAGAAGTTTCGAACAACCCCCAAGTGATGGAAGCCTACATGGGCACGACTGACGGCCAACTGCAGGGAGCGCATTGAATGAAGCTCCCCCTGAGTCGCTTCGCGCCTTCCCCCTCTCTCGCCTCGCTGCGCGATGCGGGAGGGGGACGCCCCCAGCGCACGCAAGCGAAGCGCTGCCCGAGCAGCTCGGCGGCCCTTGCGCGGGGGCACTGGCTTTGTGCGTGCCGGTTTCTACAGGCAGCGCGGAACGCAATGGACAACTGAGATGGCTAATCCTTCAAACAACAACGGCGTGCCTGCGCTGGAAATCAAGAACCTCGAAGCCTGGTACGGCGAATCGCATGTGCTGCACGGCGTGGACATCGTCGTGCAGCCCGGCGAGGTGGTCACGCTGCTGGGCCGCAATGGCGCGGGCCGCACCACCACCATGCGCGCCATCATGGGCCTGACCGGCGCGCGCAAGGGCTCGGTCAAGATCAACGGCGTGGAAACTGTGAACATGCCCACGCACCGCATTGCGCACCTGGGCGTGGGCTACTGCCCCGAAGAGCGCGGCATCTTCTCCAGCCTGTCGTGCGAAGAAAACCTGCTGCTGCCGCCCGCGCTCAAGACCGGCACACCCGGCATGTCGGTGCAAGAGATCTACGCCATGTTCCCCAACCTGGCCGAGCGCAAGAACAGCCAGGGCACGCGCCTGTCTGGTGGCGAACAGCAAATGCTGGCCGTGGCCCGCATCCTGCGCACGGGCGCCAACCTGCTGCTGCTCGATGAAATCTCCGAAGGCCTCGCGCCCGTCATCGTGCAGGCCCTGGCCCGCATGATCAAGATGCTGCGCGAAAAGGGCTACACGGTGGTCATGGTCGAGCAGAACTTCCGCTTTGCCGCACCGCTGGCCGACCGCTTCTACGTGATGGAGCATGGCCGCATCGTCGAGAAGTTCGGCGCGTCCGAACTCGAAGCCAAGATGCCCGTGCTCAACGAATTGCTGGGCGTCTGAACGCAGCCCGCTTCCCAATTTTCGCTTTCTTCAACCACACCCACAGGAGACAAATCCATGAAGAAACAACTCACACTGCTGGCCTTGATGCTGGCCGCTGCAGGCCTGGCCTCTACGGCCCAGGCGCAGGACAAGGTCAAGATCGGCTTCATCACCGACATGTCCAGCCTGTACGCCGACCTGGAAGGCAAGAACGGTGCCGTGGCCATCCAGATGGCCATCGACGACTTCGGCGGCAAGGTGCTGGGCATGCCCATCGAGCTGCTCACGGCCGACCACCAGAACAAGGCCGACATCGCCGCCTCCAAGGCACGCGAGTGGATCGACACCCAGGGCCTGACCATGGTCTTTGGCGGCACCAACTCCGGCACGGCACTGGCCACGGCCAAGGTGGCCGCAGAGAAGAAGCGTGTCTACATCAACAACGGCGCCGCCAGCTCGGCACTGACCAACGACCAGTGCACTCCCTACACGGTGCACTACGCCTACGACACGGTCGCCCTGGCCAAGGGCACGGGCTCTGCCATCATCGACACCGGTGGCAAGAGCTGGTACTTCCTCACGGCAGACTACGCTTTCGGCCATGCGCTGGAGGCTGACACCAGCACCGTGGTCAAGGCCAAGGGCGGCACCGTGGTGGGCGCCGTGCGCCACCCGCTCAATGCGTCGGACTTCTCGTCCTTCCTGCTGCAGGCGCAAAACTCCAAGGCCCAGATCCTGGGCCTGGCCAATGCCGGCGGCGACACCATCAATGCCATCAAGGCCGCCAAGGAGTTCGGCATCGGCAAGAGCATGAAGCTCGCCGGTCTGCTGATCTTCATCTCCGACGTGCACAGCCTGGGCCTGCGCAACACCGAAGGCCTGCAGTTCACCACCAGCTGGTACTGGGACCTGAACGACGAGACGCGCAAGTTCTCGGCCCGCTTCTTCGAGAAGACCAAGCGCATGCCTACCGAAATCCAGGCGGCCGACTACTCCGCCACCATGAACTACCTCAAGGCCGTGGAAGCCGCCAAGTCGGTCGATGCCGACAAGGTGATGACCACCTGGCGCGGCATGAAGATGAACGACTTCTTCGGCTCCGGCCAGCTGCGTCCCGACGGCCGCTACGTGCACGACATGTACCTGATGGAAGTGAAGAAGCCTTCGGAATCCACCAAGCCCTGGGACTACTACAAGCTCATCAAGAAGCTGCCCGGTGACCAGGTGTTCACCACCAAGGCCGAGAGCAAGTGCGCGCTCTGGAAGTAAACCCCTGAGAGGAAGCCCCCGCGCCCGACCCCGCCGCTGCCGGTGGGCCTGGCCCGTGGGCACCCTCTGACCTGAACCCCTCCACCTGCTGCTGCCTCCCATGGAAATCTTTGGTGTCTCATTGCCCGGCCTGTTGAGCCAGCTCCTTCTGGGGCTGGTCAACGGATCGTTCTACGCAATCCTCAGCCTCGGGCTGGCCGTGATCTTCGGCCTGCTCAACGTCATCAACTTTGCGCACGGTGCGCTGTTCATGACCGGCGCCCTGATCACCTGGATGGCCATGAACTACCTCGGCATCAACTACTGGTTGATGCTGGTGCTGGCGCCGCTGGTGGTGGGCCTGTTCGGGGTCTTGATCGAGCGGCTGCTGCTGCGCTGGATCTACAAGCTCGACCACCTGTATGGCCTGCTGCTCACGCTGGGCCTCACGCTGCTGATCGAAGGCGTGTTCCGCTCCATCTACGGCGTGTCGGGCCTGGGCTACGACACGCCCGAGCTGCTCGAAGGCGCCACCAACCTCGGCTTCATGATCATGCCCAACTACCGCGCCTGGGCCGTGGTGGCATCGGTAGTCGTGTGCCTGGCCACGTGGTACGTAATCGAAAAAACCAAGCTCGGCGCCTACCTGCGCGCCGGCACCGAAAACCCGCGCCTGGTTGAAGCCTTCGGCATCAACGTGCCGGTGATGGTGACGCTGACCTACGCCTTTGGCGCCGCACTGGCTGCGTTTGCCGGTGTGCTCGCCGCGCCCGTCTACCAGGTCACGCCGCTCATGGGCCAGAACCTCATCATTGTGGTGTTTGCGGTGGTGGTGATTGGCGGCATGGGCTCCATCATGGGTTCCATCCTCACCGGGCTGGGCCTGGGCGTCATCGAAGGCTTCACCAAGGTGTTCTACCCCGAAGCGTCGTCCACTGTGGTGTTCGTCATCATGGTCATCGTTCTCCTCATCCGCCCCGCCGGCCTGTTCGGCAAAGAGAAATAAGGGGCAGCCAGCATGAACTTCAAGAACATTGCCCCCATCGGATACGGCCTGCTGCTGCTGGGCCTGGTTGCTGCACCCTTCCTCGGTGCCTACCCTGTTTTCGTGATGAAGCTCATGTGCTTTGCACTGTTTGCTTCGGCTTTCAACCTGCTGCTGGGCTTTACCGGCCTGCTGTCCTTCGGCCACGCGGCCTTTCTGGGTGGCGCCGCCTATGTGGCCGGCCACGCCATCAAGGTCTGGGGCCTCACGCCCGAAGTGGGCCTGCTCCTGGGCACGGCAGGGGGCGCGCTGCTGGGCCTGCTCTTTGGCTGGCTAGCCATTCGCCGCCAGGGCATCTACTTTTCCATGATCACGCTGGCGCTGGCGCAGATGCTGTTTTTTGCCTGCCTGCAAGCACCCTTCACCGGCGGGGAAGACGGCCTGCAGGGCGTGCCGCGCGGCAAGCTGTTCGGCGTGATCGACCTCAAGAGTGACCTGGTCATGTACTACGTGGCCCTGGTCATCGTGGTGGCGGCCTTCCTGCTCATCGTGCGAACCATCCACTCGCCATTCGGCCAGGTGCTCAAGGGCATCAAGGAGAACGAACCCCGCGCCATCTCGCTGGGCTACGACACGCACCGCTTCAAGCTGCTGGCCTTTGTGCTGTCGGCCGCGCTGGCGGGCCTGGCAGGCTCGCTCAAGACCCTGGTGCTGGGCTTTGCCACGCTGTCGGATGTGCACTGGACGGCCTCGGGCCAGGTCATTTTGATGACGCTGGTGGGCGGCCTGGGCACGCTGTCGGGCCCGCTCATCGGCTCGGCCGTGGTGGTGCTGCTGGAGAACAAGATCGGCGAATTCGGCAACCTGCTGGCCGCCCTGACCAGCGTGGAATGGTTCAAGACCCTGGGCGAATCCGTCACCATGGTCACGGGCCTGATCTTCGTGATCTGCGTGCTGGCCTTCCGCCGGGGCATCATGGGCGAGATCATTGCCTGGCTGGCGCAGCGCCGCGCGGGCAACACTGCCAAGCATTGAGTTGGTATTTTTTCTGAACTTGAAAAACCGTTCGGGCTGAGCTTGTCGAAGCCTCGCGCAGCGCTTCGACTGCGCTCAGCGTGAACGGTTTTACGTGGGTCGATGCCGACGCAGTAGACAGCCCAACGGCGGTCGTCGGTAGTGGCTTCCCCCAGTGGGTCACCCCGCAAAAAGCCGCTGCCGCCCTCACAGGCGCAGCGGCTTTGCATATCCGGTCATCTCCAGATAGCCCCGGCCCACGGGCTGCCCGCTGCCGTCCATCAGCTCGGACAGCCCCTCCCAATAAATCGCGCCGGTGGACCCGCTGCTGTCCAGCTCCTGGTTGTCCAGCAGCGCGCGCACCTCAAACTGGCCGACAGGCGTCAACACCCGCCACTGCACCGGGTAGCGCGCGCTGCTGTGCGGGCTGGCCCAGGTGCGCAACGGGGTGAAGACCACGGCTTGCTCACCAAACACCTGCACGGGCTGCCCGGGGGCCCGCCACGACCCCCCGGCCCACAGCGCTGACCCATCCGCGCGCCGCAGGCGGAAGACCGTCAATGCACTGCCATCGGCCAGGTTCATGCCAATCCAGTCCCAGCCCTGGGCCTCGGGGTGCATCAGCGCCTCGCTCCACTCGTGGTCCATCCACGCGCGGCCGGTGCCCGGCTCCACCGCCATGCGGCGGCCCCCCACTGTCAGGTGTCCGCTCACGGCCAACTGCGGCTGGCTGTAGTAGTAGCTCGCCTGCGCCGCATCCGGCCCCTTGCGCGACAGGCCCTGCTGGCCCTGCAGCAGCACCGGCTGCGTGCTGTCGAACTGCAGCTCCAGCCCCAGTTCGCCGACGGTGATGCGCGTGGTGTAGCGGCTGCGCGGGCCATCGGCGGCCGTGCTGCCCGGCACATCACTGCGCTCCAGCGTCCAGTCCTGCAGCCGGATGCGCGTGTCCGCCTCGCTGGCTTGCGCCACGCCAAAACCCGCACGCGCAATGCGCTGGTCATGCCGCAGGCGCTGGCCCTTCACGTCGGTAACGGCCGCATGCGCAAACAGCAGCTGCTTGGCCGCAAACGCCGACTGCAGTCCCTGCGTGGCATCCACCCGCGACCGGAAGAACGTGAGCTGAAACCCCCACGGCTGGCCCTGCGCCTGCACATGGCCGGTGATGTACCACCACTCGGTGCGCAGCTCCGGGTGGCTGCCATGGTCGCGCGGAAAGGCCAGCGTGCGCGCGGGCAGCGCCTGCGCCGCCCCCGGCCAGAGCAGCGCGCCCAGCCCGGCTGCCCGCAGGTTGGCCCCCATCAGCCACTGGCGGCGTGTGGAGCTGTGCATGGTGTGGGGATCGATGTACGGGATGGAGTTTCGGAATGGAATTGCGGGACGGGGCAGGGCGCTCAGCCCATCAACGCGTCCACCTTCTGCTGCGCCGCCGAGCAATCGCCAAACGTGCGGTCCACCCACTCGGTGTCGAAGTACGTGGGCAGATACCGCTCGCCCGCATCGCACAGCAGCGACAGGATGGAGCCGCGCTCGCCCCGCTCGCGCATCTCGCTGGCCAGCGTGAGCATGGCCACAAAGTTGGTGCCCGTGGACGGGCCTACGCGCCGCCCCAGCAGCTGCGACAGCGCGCGCATGGCGGCAACCGATTCGCAGTCCGCCACATCCACCATGCGGTCCACCAGCGTGCGGATAAAGCTTGGCTCCACCCGTGGCCGCCCAATGCCCTCGATGCGCGAGCCCGGCGCCGTGAGCTGCGCATCGCCCGTGCGGTGGTAGGCGCTGAACACCGAGCCCGCCGGGTCGGCCACACACACTTGCGTGGCATGGCGCTGGTAGCGCACATAGCGGCCAATGGTGGCGCTGGTGCCGCCCGTGCCCGCCCCCACCACAATCCAGCGCGGCACCGGGTGCGGCTCGCGCGCCATCTGCGTGAACATGCTCTCGGCAATGTTGTTGTTGCCCCGCCAGTCGGTCGCGCGCTCGGCATAGGTGAACTGGTCCATGTAGTGGCCGCCGGTCTCCTCGGCAATCGCCCGGGCCGCGTCATACACCGCGCCCGCACTGTCCACAAAGTGGCAACGCCCGCCATGGAACTCGATCTGCGCCACCTTCTCGGGCGAGGTGCTGCGCGGCATCACCGCCACAAACGGCAACCCCAGCAGGCGTGCAAAGTAGGCCTCGCTCACCGCCGTGGAGCCGCTGGAGGACTCGACGATGGTCGAACCCGCATGCACCCAGCCATTGCACAGCGCATACAAAAACAGCGACCGCGCCAGCCGGTGCTTCAGGCTGCCCGTGGGGTGGGTGGATTCGTCCTTGAGGTACAGGTCAATGCCATGCGCGGCAAACGCGGGCAGCCGCAGCGGGATCAGGTGCGTGTCGGCACTGCGCTGGTAGTCGGCTTCGATGCGGGCGATGGCTTCGTGGAGCCAAGGGGAGGGGAGGGTCATGGGGGGATTGTCGGGGAGGTTGGATTGGCCGTTGGTACTGTGGCCGCAAGTCGCAAGGGCCGCAGTACCGCGCGACACGATAGGCGTGGGCATTCGTCTTTTAAGCGGTTGTCTTGGCTAGACGCATGTGAAGTTGAACGAGATCCCCAAGTTCAGCTCTCTCAGCAATCGCAAGGAATCAGGTTGTACTGTCAAGTAAGGGTATGGGCTTTCAGAAAAACACCCTAGAACTACGTGAGCAGACGATGACCGTGAAATCAGCTGTTGAAAATAGTCTCGATGAGGAGCAACGGCGTGCCAAAGCCATTCGATGTGCTCATCCAGTGAGGCCGATGCCCCTAGAGGTGATTCCAGTATCCAGATATCTTCTAGCCACTTTTTCTGGGCAAATCGCGTCTCGCCTTCACGATGCGCGCGCGTAGGTGCAATGCCTGTCCGTTCCGAAATTGCTTTGTGATGTTCACCAATTCCTGCGATTCGCAGCGATGCATCGAAGTGATAGAGGCGGGGTTTGCCGACATGCGAAGGTTTGACAAGAATTTGCTCTCGGCGTCGTATGCCGCGCTTCAAGCGTTTTCGGACCGCTGTTGAGATTTGGGCCATTGATTTCTTTCAAATATTGACGTCCCGATCGATCTTCGGATGGCTTTGGGTTGATGGTGTCCCTAGCCAAAAATGCTACGGAAACCGGGCGGCTGGTAGTGCTTACAGAGCCTCTCAATGCGGCATCACCAATCCTCCTTCACCGCCATCACCGCATCCCTCCCCGCCGCCGCCCGCCCCGCCAGCCACGCGGTGACAGTACCCGACACCACCACGGCAGCACACAACCCCAGCAGCCTCCCCCCCGGCACCGCCAAGTCCATCGTCCAGTGAAAACTCTGCGGGTTGACCACGTGCACCAGCACCACGGACACAGCCAGCCCCAGCAGCATGCCCGCAGCGGCGCCCACGGCCGTCCATGCGGCGCCTTCGCCCGCAACCACGGTCAGGATCTGCCGCCGCGTGAGGCCCAGGTGGGCGAGCAGGCCAAACTCCTTGCGCCGCGCCAGCACCTGCGCACTGAAGCTGGCGGCCACGCCGAACAGGCCGATGCCGATGGCCACGGCCTGCAGCCAGTAGGTGACGGCGAAGCTGCGGTCGAAGATGCGCAGCGAGCGGTCGCGGATGGCGCCAGAGGAGGCGAATTCGACCAGGGCTTCGCTGCTGACGCCCGAGCCTGGAGCGCCGCCTGTGGCTGCAGCCGTGCGGCCTGCGTGGGTGGCGGCCAAATTGCGGATGGCGGCTTGCAGCGCTTCGGTGTCGGTGCCTTCGCGGGGCCACAGGGCGAGGTCGCTGGTGCGGGCGTCGCCGGTCAGGCGCAGCCAGGCGGCGCGGTCCAGGGCCACGGCGCCGGACTGGCGGGCGTAGTCGCGCCATACGCCTGCTATGTAAAAGATAGCTGCTTGGGCATGTCCATCGCGCGCAAACGGCCTAAAAGACTCTGAAAGTGCGGGCCATTCCATGCCGGGGCGCACGCCATACAGGTCTACCACCGCTTCGCTGATGTAGACGCCGGTGCGACCTGCGGGCACGGGCAAGGGCTCGCCCACCAGGGGCAGGCTTTGGGCGGGGTTGTCGCCCAGCGGGCGGCTCAGTACGGCCAGGGCGGGCAGGGTGGGCGAGAGCTGCACGGGGCTGGCGCGCAGGGGCTGCACGCGTTCCACGCCGGGCAGCTGGGCCACGGCTTCGGCAAAACCGGCGGGCAACAGCGCGGCCTCGGTGCCCGTGGTGCCGCTGGTGCTGAGGGCGGAGCGCACATAGAGCGGTGAGGGCAGCACGGCGTCCAGCCACTGCGTGACCGAGCCGCGAAAGCTGGCCACCATCACCGTCAGCGCCACGGCCAGGCTGAGCGATGCCACCACGCCGCCCACCGCAATGGCCGCGCTGCCGCGCATGCGGCGTGCGCGCTCCAGCGCCAGCAAGGGCAGGGTGTGGCGCGCGGCCAGCGGCTGGAGGGCTGCCAGCAGCCGGGCCATGCCCCAGGGCAGCAGCGCAATGCCGCCCACCAGCAACAGGCCAATGGCCACATACGCCGCCAGCGGCACGCCGCCCACCGGGGGCGCCAGGGCCAGCAGCGCACCGCCCGCCAGCAGCACCAGGCCCAGCGTGCCCCGGTCGGCCTGGCTGGCGGCGGTGCCCAGGCCCTTGAGCGTTTGCGCGGGGGGCAACTGCTGTGCGGCGCGGGCGGGCCACCAGCCGCCCGCCAGTGCGGCGGCCGCGCCCAGCGCGCCATACACCAGCGCGGCAGGGGCGCTCCACTGCAGCGCGGGCTGCACGCCTGCAAAGTAGCCGCCGCCCAGGTCGCCGCCCAGCAGTTGCAAGGCGGTGGCGGCCAGGGCGGTGCCCAGGGTGATGCCCAGCACGCTGCCCAGCAGCCCCAGCGCGGCCGATTCGGTCAGCACCAGCAGCAGGCGCTGGCGCGGTGTGGCGCCCAGCACGGCCAGCAGCGCAAACTGCGGCCCGCGCTGCGCCACGCTGAGCGCCAGCACCGAGAACACCAAAAACGCCCCGGTGAACAGCGCCACCAGCGCCAGCACCGTGAGGTTGACGCGGTACGCGCGCGAGAGGTTGCTGATGCGCTGGGCCGCGTCGCCCGGCTGCGCCAACACGGCGTTGGCGGGCCAGCCGGGCTCGGCGCGCAGCGCGCGCTGCCAGGCGGCGGTGTCGGTGCCGGGCTGCAGTTGCAGGTCAATGCGTGTGAGCGCGCCCTGGCGGCCAAACAGGTCTTGCGCGGCGCCAATGTCCATCACCGCCAGCGGCGCGCCACCGGCGGCCACGGTGCCTGCCACCTGCACCGGCACGCGCTGCTGCAGGCCGGTGATCAGCAGCACGGTGGGCGGTGCGCTGCCACTTTGCGGGCCGCCGGTGGGCAGGCCCAGCGCCTGCAACGCGGCGGTGTTGAGGAACACGGTGGCCGGGGCGAACAGCGCAAAGCGATCGGCCCCTGCCCACGGGCGCGGCATGAGCGCGGGGGCCATGGGGGGCAGCAGCAGGGCGTCGGCGCCCAGCACACGCAGCGGGGTGCGGGCGGGGTTCGGCGTGGCGGCGGCATCCACGGCCTGCGCCACGGCCGACAGCTCCAGCAACGGGCTGGCGCGGGCCACCTGCGGGTCGGTGGCCAGGCGTTCGTACAGCGCCTCGGGCAGGGGGCCCTGCATGGCGCGCAGTTCCAGATCAGGCTGGCCGTTGACGGCGCGCACGGCCTGCGAGAACTCGTCCAGCGCCGACGCATTGATCACATGTACTGCAAAGGCCAGCGCCACGCCCAGCATCACTGCAGCCACCGCTGCGGCGCTGCGCCAGGGGTGGTGGCGCAGGTCTTGCCAGGAGAAGGTGCGGAGCAGGGTGAGCATGGGTTGCATTGTGGCGGCTGGTGCGCGGTGCGGCGCCGCCAGCCCATGCGGATCCGCATTCGGTTCGTTCCGAAAAGCCCTCCGGGCTCAGCTTGTCGAAGCCTTGCGCGGCGCTTCGACTGGCTCAGCGGGAACGGTTTCCTATTTTTTTGAATGCTGGCCGCCGCCAACGTCGAAGCAGGCGCACGCGCAGGCTCTCAGGGCCTGGCCCCCGCCCCCACGGCCCGCTGCAGCATGGCGGGGCCGGTGAGCACGGCGCGCACAAAATCGGTCTGGCGCCCCACGCCCGCCTTGGTGGCGATGGTGCGGAACTGGCTGCGCACGGTGTGAATGGACACCGACTGTTGATCGGCATATTCCTGCAGCGACAAGCCATTGACCAACCCCTGGGCCAGGCGGGCTTCGGCGGGCGTGAGGCCATACAGGCTGCGCAGCACGCCTTCGAGCGACTGCAGCGCGCTGGCGGGGTTGCTGATGAAGACGGCGCCACAGGCATGGGCGCCAAAGGGCTCGGACCAATGCGGCAGCGGCGCCACCATCACATGCAGCTCGCTGCCCGTCAGGCTGCGCAGCCGCATGCCGGTGCCCGCGTGCATGGGCGCGCCGGTGGGTGTGGACACCACAGCCCGCATGGCGGCCTGCAGGCGCTGGTCGTCTGCGTGCTGCGTGGCATGCAGGCCATCGCGCTCATGGATGCACAGCAGCCCGCTGGACTGGGCCAGTGTGTGCGCGCGGCTGTTGGCGTGCAGCAGGCAGGCGCCTTCGCCCAGCAGCACCACGCCCATGGGCAGGCTCTCCATCACCGACAGCGAGGCATGTGCCAGGGCTTCGGCGCGGTGCAGGCGCCGGTGCAGCGCAAACGCCGTCTGCAGGTGCGGCACCAGCGACTGCAGCCGCAGTTCCTCATCGGCCGTGTAGGGGCCGCAGCGCTTGCTGCGCACGGCCGTGACGTTGAAGGAGCGGTGCCTGCGTTTTTCGACCACCGCAGCCAGCGTGTAGAACAGGTCCAGCGGGCGCAGCCAGTCGCAATGCCATTCGGTGCGTGGCAAATGTTTGTCTGGATAGAACTTGGAGCCATTGACGATGCAGCCCTCGTGGTGCATGCGCTCGTCCTGCGTCCAGACATTGGTGCGGCAGTAATAGGCCGCAAAGCTCGCCATGGACTCTTCGTCCACCCCGTGGTGCGCCGCGAGCGAGGTCATCCCACCCGTCACCTCCACCGACCCGTCGGAGAAATCCTGCCCAAAGATCATCGTGGTCTGCGACGAAAACTCGGTCGCGAAGCGCGCCAGGAACTCTTGCCAGCGGCGCGCGTCCAGTGCGGCGTCGTAGACGCTGCGGATCAGGCCTGGCATTCCGATGTCGTTGTGGGCGTAGGTCGGCAGCGTGGTCATGGGTCCTCGTTCCGGGGCGATCGGGCCGTGCAGTCTTCCAAATCATACGTTTGGGGGATGCGCTGGACAACCCGAATGGATACAAAGGTACCGGGTTCCTGGTGGGACTGCCGCATCCGGGGTGCGCGGGGTGCAACCCGTGTACCCCGGCTGTTGTGCCACAGCGGCGCCGCAGCGGGCCTGGCTGCCGCCTTCAGTGGGGGGCGATGCCGTCTGCCGTGAGTCGCAGCACCCGGTCCGCCCGCGCCGCCGCCGCATCCGAATGCGTGACCAGCACCAGCGACGCCCCCTGCTCGCGCGTCTGCGCGAGCAGCAGGTCCATCACGCGGGTGGCGGTGGTGGGGTCGAGGTTGCCGGTGGGCTCGTCGGCCAGCAGCAGGGCGGGGCGGTGCAGCAGCGCGCGGGCGATGGCCACGCGCTGCAGCTGGCCGCCGCTGAGCTGTTGTGGCAGCCGCGCGCCCAGCCCGTCCAGGCCCACGGCGGCCAGCATGTGCTGCACGCGTTCGGGTTCGCTTTGCCCCAGCAGCATCAGCGGCAGGGCCACGTTTTGCGCCACGTCCAGGTGGGGCAGCACGTGGAAGGCCTGGAACACAAAGCCCACATGGGCGCGGCGCCACAGCGCGCGTTGTGTGTCGTCCAGCTGGCCCAGGTCCGTGGTGCCGTGGGTGATGTGGCCCGTGTCCCAGGTATCGAGCCCCGCCAGGCAGTTGAGCAGGGTGGACTTGCCCACGCCCGAGTCGCCCACGATGGCGACAAACTCACCCGGTGCCACGCTGAAATGCACGTTGGCAAACACCGGCGTGCTGCCGTAGTGTTTGCCCAGGCCATCCACGCGCAGCAGGGTCATGACGGGGTGCGCTGCTGCTGACGGTCCAGCCGCTGCAGCACGGCCTGCACCAGCTGGGCCACGGCGTGGGGGTGGTCGCAGGCGATGGCGTGGCGCTGCGGCATGCTGCGCAGCCAGGTGATCTGGCGCTTGGCCAGCTGGCGCGTGGCAGCAATGCCGCGTTCGCGCAGCAGTCCCATGTTGATGGGGCGGCCGGGCGGCAGGGCGGCGATGAAGTCCAGCTCGTCCCACACCTGGCGGTAGCCCACGCAGCGCATGGAGGGCAGGTCGGGGTGCAGGTCGCCGCGTGCGCGCAGGGCCTTCACCTCGTCGATGAAGCCGCCCGCCAGCATGGCGTCAAAACGCTGGGCGATGCGTGCGTGCAGCCAGGCGCGGTCGTCAGGTTCCAAAGAAAAAAGGGCGTTTCCGCGCTCTGGTAAAGCGCTGTTAGCTCCTTTTTTTGTAGTGTGAAAGCTCGACAGCGGCTGGCCGGACACCTGCCACACCTCCAGCGCGCGCTGGATGCGCTGGCTGTCGCCGGGCGCCAGGCGGGCGGCCGTGACCGGGTCCACGCGCGCCAGCTCGGCGTGCATGGCGGGCCAGCCCTGTTCGGCGGCCTGGGCCTCGATCTTTGCGCGCACCTCGGGGTCGGCGGCGGGCATGTCGTCGATGCCGTCGAACAGCGCCTTGAAGTACAGCATGGTGCCGCCCACCAGCAGCGGCAGCGCGCCGCGTGCGCGGATCTCGGCGGTGAGCCGGGTGGCGTCCTGCACGAACTCGGCGGCGCTGTAGGCCTGCAGCGGGTCGCGGATGTCGATGAGGTGGTGCGGAACAAACGCGCGCTCGTCCGGCGTGGGCTTGGCCGTGCCGATGTCCATGCCCCGGTACACCAGGGCCGAATCCACGCTGATGATCTCGACCGGCTGGCCTTGTTTGCCCAGCACGGCGGCCAGCGCCAGGGCACCGGCGGTTTTGCCCGATGCGGTGGGGCCTGCCAGGGCGATCAGGGGCAGGTCGTTGTGGGGCTCAGGCGCGGTCACGGGCGGCTCCATATTTCTGCACCAGCGTCCACGAGATGAGGGCCAGCACCACCGACCAGAACCAGATGCCGTTGACCAGCGGCCACACCGTGCCATCGAGCCGCTGGCCCAGCCAGCCGCCAATCGCAAACGCTGCCAGCATCATCATGAAACCGTTGAGGGCCGACGCCACGCCCGCTGCCTGTGGAAACGGCCCCACGGCCCCGCTTTGCCCGCAAGGCTGGTGGATGCCATGGCCCACCATGAACAGGTAAAACGGCAGCAGCAGGGCAAAGGGGTGGTGCCAGCCCATCCAGGCCACCAGCGCCATCAGCGTGCCGCCGGCCACGCTCAAGGCCCCGGCAATGGCCACCGTGCGCTGCAGGCCGTGGCGGGCCAGCAGGCGGCGGCACAAAAAGGTGCCGCCCAGGTAGGCCGCGCAGGCAGAGGCCATGGTCCAGCCGAACTGCGTGCGCGAGAGGCCCAGCACGTCGATGTAGACAAACGACGATGCCGCCAGGAACGTGAACAGCCCGCCGTAGGTGGCCGTGGTCTGCAGCGAAAACGCCCAGAACGTGGGGCTCTTCAGCACATGCAGCCAGGTGCCGGCCAGCGCGCGCGGCTGCAGGGCCCGGGGGTTGCGCTGTGCCAGGGTCTCGGGCATGCGCAGGGCCACCACGGCCAGGGTGATGACTGCGTACACCGTCAAGGCAGACAGCGCCGCACGCCAGCCCAGCCACTCGCTCAGCAGCCCGCCCATCGGCGCGCAGATGCAGGCCACGATCCCCAGGCCCGTGAGTGCCTTGGACATGGCGCGTGCGCCTTCGAGCGGCGTGTACAGGTCGCGCACGATGGCGCGCGCACACATCACCACCGCGCCCATGGCCGCGCCCTGGGCAATGCGCCACACGATGAGCAGCGCCATGCTGGGCGCCAGCGCGCTGCCCACCGAGGCCACGGTGTAGATGGACAGGCCCGCCAGCAGCACAGGGCGGCGGCCAAACCGGTCGGACAGCGGGCCCCACACCATCTGCGAGCAGCCAAACGCCAGCAGCAGGCCGCTCAGGGTGAGCTGCGCCGCCGACAGCGGCGCGCCCAGGCTGCGGGTGAGCGCGGGCAGGGCGGGCAGATACAGGTCGGTGGTGACGGGCTGGATGGACAGCAGCAGGGCCAGCACCAGAATGGCCATGCCGGGGTGGATCGAGACAGGGGCGGGGGCCGCAGGCAGGGCGGTGGCGGAGGGGGCAGACATATCTGTCTGAGGGTACCAGATGGGGCGGGGCACCGTGGCGGGCAGAGCTTGGGGAGGGAGGGGGGGAGAATGGGCATGTGTCGCGTCGCGCAGGTGACAGTGGGCGGGCCCGGT
>CAYXSL010000071.1:0-20762 GCA_964466605.1 uncultured Verminephrobacter sp. | reverse complement strand
CAAGCGCGCCATCGACAAGGGCGTGGCCTTCGTGCCCGGCACGCCGTTCTTCTGTGCCAACCCCGACCACGCCACCTTCCGCCTGTCGTTTGCCACGGCCGATGTGGACAAGATCCGCGAAGGCGTCGCGCGCCTGGGCCAGGCGATCTGACGCCTCCATGTCCGACACCAACGATATCGCCAACGTTCTCCAGCGCCTCGAAAGCCTGGAGATCAAGGCCAGCTTCACCGACGACCTGCTGGACCAGCTCAACATGACCATCTACCGCCAGCAGGAGCTGATTGACCGGCTGGCGCAGGAAGTGATTCAGTTGCGTCGGCAGGTGCCCGAGGGCGGCAGTGCGGCGCCACGCAATCTGCGCGACGAGCTGCCGCCGCATTACTGACGGCTCAGCTGCGTCGCGTCGATCTTCCATCTCCGTTCGGGCTGAGCCTGTCGAAGCCCTGCGCAGCGCTTCGACAAGCTCAGCGTGAACGGGTTTTGTTTTTTGAATCGATTGACTCACACCCGAACAGCCCGCCACGCCACGTCCGCCAACTCCGTGCGGTAGGTGGCGGGCGATGGCAGGTCGCCCTGCCCTGTGTTCCCCGACCCTGACAGCCACGCGCGGCAATAGCTTTGCACCGGGCCCATGACCAGCGAGGGCATCAGCTCGCAAGGCAGGTCGCGCACCGCACCGGCGCGGCGGTGGGGCTCGAACCAGGCCACCAGCGCTTGGTTGCGGCGGCGCGCGGCGTCTGCCAGGTCGGGCGTGCGTGGGCCCGCAGCCACGGCGCCCCGCGCCTGGAACAAGAAGCGCGCCCGCTCGGGCTGCGCCACCACCCAGTCCAGGTAACCCGTGACCAGCGCCCGCACGCCCGCTTCCACGCCCCGGGCAGCATCCAGCTGCACCTGCACGGCGCGCGACTGGTCATGAAAGATGTCAAAGAACAGCGCGGCCACGATGCCGTCGCGGTTGCCGAAGTGGTGGTAGATGCTGCCCACGCTCGCTCCGCAGCGCGCACGCACGCCGTCGATGGTGACGGCATCGATCCCGCCATCGGCCGCGCAGGCGAGGGCAGCGCTCAGGATCTCCTGGCGCCGGTCGGGTGCGGGCTCGGCAGGAGAGTCGGTCGGGGGTGGGGAAGTGCGGCTTGCCATGGAAGGGAATTCTAGAATAAAGTTCTAGAAAATTTTTCTAATTCCACGGTGCCCTCCATGTCCGCTCCTGCCCATGTGATCTCTTCCGCTTCTGCCAGCGTGCCCCTTGCGCCTGGCGCGGCCCTGTACCCGCATCTTCTGGCCCCGCTCGACCTGGGCTTCACCACCATCAAAAACCGCGTGCTCATGGGCTCCATGCACACGGGGCTGGAGGACGGGCGCGACCTGTCGCGCATGGCGGCCTACTTCCGCGAGCGGGCCGAGGGCGATGTGGGCCTGATCGTGACCGGTGGCTTTGCTCCCAACATCGCGGGCTGGGCCAAGCCTTTTGCGGGCACCTTGTCCACCTCGGGCGCGGCCAAACGCCACCGCGTGGTGACCGACGCAGTGCATGGCGCGGGCGGCAAGATTGCGCTGCAGATCCTGCACACGGGCCGCTACGCCTACCACCCGCTGGCCGTGGCGCCGTCGCGCCTGCTGTCGCCCATTTCGCCATTCACGCCGTTTGCGCTGTCGGCGCGCGGGGTGGAGCGCCAGATCCGCGCTTTTGTGAACTGCGCCATGAAGGCGCGCGAAGCCGGATACGACGGCGTGGAGGTGATGGGCTCGGAGGGCTACTTCATCAACCAGTTCCTCTCGCAAGCCACCAACCTGCGGCGCGATGCCTGGGGCGGCGACTACAGCCAGCGCATGCGCCTGCCGGTCGAAATCCTGGCCCGCATGCGCGAAGCCGTGGGGCCGGACTTCATCATCATCTACCGCCTGTCGATGATTGACCTGGTGCCCGGCGGCAGCGCCTGGGACGAGATCGTGACCTTGGGCAAGGCCGTGGCCACGGGCGGCGCCACCATCGTCAACACCGGCATTGGCTGGCACGAGGCGCGCGTGCCCACCATTGCCACCAGCGTGCCGCGCGCGGCGTTCGCCTGGGTCACCCAGAAGATGAAGGCCGAGTTCGCGGCGGCGGGCATTGCCACGCCGCTGGTCACGTCCAACCGCATCAACACGCCCGAGGTGGCAGAGCAGGTGCTGGCCGATGGCTGCGCCGACATGGTCTCGATGGCGCGGCCGCTGCTGGCCGATGCCGCCTTCGTGAAGAAGGCGGCCGAGGGGCGGTCCGACCGCATCAACACCTGCATCGCCTGCAACCAGGCCTGCCTGGACCATGTGTTCCAGAACAAGACCAGCAGCTGCCTCGTCAACCCGCGCGCCTGCCACGAGACCGAGCTGGTGTACCGGCCGACCGCACAGCGCAAGCGCATTGCCGTGGTGGGCGCAGGGCCCGCGGGCCTGACCGCCGCCACGGTGGCGGCCGAGCGGGGGCACGAGGTGCACCTGTTCGATGCCGCGCCCGCCATCGGCGGCCAGCTCAACATGGCCAAGGTGATTCCGGGCAAGGAGGAGTTCCACGAAATGCTGCGCTACCTGGCCACACGCGTCGAGGACACGGGCGTGCAGCTGCACCTGAACCGCAAGGTCGATGCTGCCGATCTGGCGGGCTATGAGGAGGTGGTGATTGCCACGGGCGTGCTGCCGCGCGACCCGCAGATCCCCGGCCAGGACCACGCCAAGGTGCTGAGTTACATCGACGTGCTGCGCCACGGCAAGCCGGTGGGCGAGCGCGTGGCGATCATCGGCGCGGGCGGCATTGGTTTTGACGTGGCCGAGTTCCTCACGCATGGGGAGCACCCGTCCACCACGCTCGACCTGCCTGCATGGAAGGCCGAGTGGGGCATCACCGACCCCGCCGAAGCGCGCGGCGGCCTGGCCACCAGCGGCCCGCGCGTGGCGCCCCCTGCGCGGCAGGTGACGCTGCTGCAGCGCAAGAAGGGCAAGCTGGGCGCAGGCCTGGGCAAGACCACGGGCTGGATCCACCGCACGGTGCTGAAGATGAAGGACGTGCAGATGGTGGGTGGCGTGAACTACGAGCGCATTGCCGACGAAGGGCTGCTGGTCTCGTACGGGGAGAAGCGCGAAGACCCGACCTGGATCGCCTGCGACACCGTGGTGCTGTGCGCGGGGCAGGTGCCCTTGCGCAGCCTGGCGCAGGCGCTGGAGGCCCAGGGCCGCAAGCCCCACCTGATTGGCGGTGCGCTGGAGGCGGGCGAGCTGGATGCCAAGCGCGCCATCGACCAGGCGGCGCGGCTGGCGGCGCGCCTGTAAGGCGCGGGCAGGGCGCGTTTTAGGGAGAAAAGGGCCGTTACCGCGCTATGGATAAGCCTTTATTGCTATATGTTTGATAGCATTTGATGGGCGTGCGCCATGGTCTGGCGCAAGCCCTCAGGTGGCGGCAGGGGCCTGCAGCGCATGGAACACCCGCAGCGCCGCCCAGGCGTCGTTGGCGGCATAGACCAGCTGGGCTTCGGTGAGCTTTTCGTTGGCCCAGTTGGAGGTGGCGGCCTTTTTGGACTTGATGAAGCGCCGGTTGAACAGCACGGCCACGGCGCCCTTCACGCCCATGTCCTTGCGGTAGCCGCGTTGGCGGAACACGGTGTTCAGCTCCAGTACGTCGCTGGGTTGCACCCCCAGCTTGGCCTGTATGCGCTTGGTGTCGTCGCCCAGTCCAAAACCCGCCTTGGTCACGCCACGCTGCGCCAGCAGCTCGGCCACGCGCGCACGGCAGCCGGGGTCGTGCAGCTGGAAGACCCAGGCATGGTCCAGTGTGGCCAGTTGCACGATGTGCGGTCCGTCGGACTGCTCGCCCTGCACGAAGGTGGGTTTGGACTCCGTGTCGAAGCCCCAGGCAGGGGCTCCCTGGAGCGCCTCGCAGGCCTTGTCGGCCTGTGCGGGGGTGCTGACCAGCGCGATGCGCTCGGTGCCCAGCCGTTCAAAGGGCTGCAGCAGGGCGATCTGTTCTTTGTCGGGAGTGGGGTGCTGAGAGGCGCGCGCACTGGAGTGGTGGCGCCGGGCAGGAGGAGTGGCCGTCATGCGGGCATTGTGCCGCCTGCCTGCGGGTGCCCCTGCACACGCTGTGCTCCCGCCCTTTCCCTGAAGTGGCTGCCCCCCCGGCGCGGATTATTTCGGGTTGCCGAGAAAATGGCTTTTGATACCATTGTTCAGCACTCGAATAATAAATTTATCTTTATGGATTCAAGGGCGCGGAAGAGGAGATTAAGCTCATTCCCAGCGGTGTGCCCTTTTGGTCGCGGATGGAAGTGATTACCCTGAATGCAGCCGCTTGAACCCGGTCGGGCAGGCGCACAAAATTGTTTTCACTGACCAGGATATCGCCGTTCACAAACGACCAGATAATGAATTTGAGCGCCTGGGTGGTTTGTTCAGCGTTGCTGGTGACCTTGGGGAATACCACGAACGTGCCCATGGTGATGGGCCACACCGATTTGCCGGGCTTCTGCGTCAGCGTGTTGTTGAAGGCCCCGGTAGCAGACCATTCGCTGTTGGCCAGTGCGGCCTTGAAGGCATCGATGGAGGGTTTGACAAAAACCCCTTCCGCATTCTTCATCTGCACCGACGCGAGGCCGTATTCGGCCACATAGCCAAAATCCACATAGCCGATGGCGCCCACGGTGTCGCGCACACCTTTGGCCACACCTTCGCTGCCCTTGAATGCCAGGTGGCCGTCGGGCCATTTGATGCTGGTCTTTACGCCAAAAGACGCCTTCCACCGGGGGCTGACCTTGGCCAGGTAATCCGCGAAGTTGTAGGTGGTGCCCGAGCCATCGGCGCGCACCACCACCTTGATGGGCAGGTCGGGCAGCTGCGTGTCCGGGTTCAGGGCGGTGATGTCGGGGGCGTTCCAGCGGGCGATTTCGCCCATGAAGATGCGGCTCAGCACCTCGCCCGTCAGGCGCAGCTGCCCGTTGTGGACCTTGGGCAGGTTGACGATGGGGCTGATGCCGGTAATGGCCACGGGCAGGGCGATCAGGCCGTGCTCGATCAGGTCCTTGTCGGACGGATGCACGTCAGTCGCCCCGAAACCCACCGCCTGCTGCTGGATCTTCTTCATGCCCGCGCTGGATCCGACAGAGTCGTAGGCCACGCCGGAGCCCGTGGCCTTGGTGTAGGCCTTGGCCCAGCTGCGGTAGATGGGCGCTGCGGCAGACGAGCCCGCGCCGGTCACGGCTTGCGCGCCGACCCCTCCGGCCGACAGCAGGGCCCCCAAGAGCACAAAAATGGTGTAGATATATTTCATGTATTCCCCTGTTATTTGTTTGAATGTGTTTGTATTTGTCGAATCTCTCCAGGCTCTGCGCCCGGGCGGCGGGTAGCTTATCAAAAAATATTATCTTTTCCAGGAGGCCGGAGACGGCGAAATGGTCTTGTCGCTGCGTCATGGTTTTGTCATTTGAAACAAATAGTATCTTTTCGGACAGCCATACCCTGGCTGGAAATGGTGGCGTAAGCAGAGCTGGCACAACCCGCCGGTTTTTGGCCACACGAATCAAACGCGATGGGGGCGCCCCTGGGCCACCACCGGGTCATTGACGAGACTTTCAGATGCTTCAAAAGATCAAAATTGGTACCCGACTGGCCCTGGCGTTTGCCGTGCTGCTGCTGTTGATCTCGGCCCTGGCGGCCGGTGGCATCAGTGGCGCCAAGCGCCTGACGGAACGCAGCGCGGCGCTGTATGGCGACCGCACGGTGCCGCTGGGCGTGCTGGCAGAGATCAGCCACCTCACCCAGCGCAACCGGGTGCTGGTGATGGACATGCTGATGGACCCCGGCACCAGCAACCTGCAGGCCAGCCACACCGAGCTGACGGCCAACGTGGAGCGCATCCGCAGCCTGTGGGCCAGCTACACGGCCAAGCCGCTGGCCCTGCAAGAGCAAACCCTGGCCCAGGCTTTTGCCGAAGCCAACACCCAGTACCTGGACAAGGGGCTGCTGCCTGCCGCGCAGGCGCTGGTGTCGGGCAAATACGACGACGGGTCCGAGCTGTACATCACCCAGATCCGCCCCCAGGCCGCCAAGGTGCAGGCGGCGGTCGAGCAGCTGGTGGGCTTGCAGATCCAGGTGGGGCAGGACGAGTTTGGCGCTGCCAAGGCGATGAGCGAGACCATCCATGTGTGGATGCTGGCCGCCACCGCGCTGGCGCTGCTGGTGGGGGCAGCGATGGCACTGGTCATCACGCGCTCCATCTCGCGCCCGCTGCAGCAGGCGGTGGCACTGGCCCGCACGGTGGCGGGGGGCGACCTGAGCGCGCAGATTGTGGTGCGCGGAACCGATGAAACTGCCGAACTGCTGGGCGCCCTGCGGGAGATGAACCAGCAGCTGGTGCGCGTGATCACCGAGGTGCGTGACAGCACCGAAACCGTGGCGCGGGATGCCGTGCTGATGGCCGGTGGGGCCGAAGATCTGGCCCGCCGCACCGAGGTGCAGGCGTCCAACCTGCAGGAGACTGCGGCCTCGATGGAGCAGCTCACCATCACGGTGCAGCACAACACCGACAACGCCCACCGTGCCACGCACCTGGCGCAGGAGGCGAGCAAGGTGGCCAACGAGGGCGGCACCGTGATGCGCGACGTGGTGGCCACCATGCAGGAGATCAACCTGCAGTCGCAAAAGATCACCGACATCATCAAGGTGATCGACGACATCGCGTTCCAGACCAATCTTCTGGCCCTCAATGCCGCCGTGGAGGCCGCCCGTGCCGGCGAACAGGGCCGTGGTTTTGCCGTGGTGGCAGGCGAGGTGCGGGGGCTGTCGCAGCGCAGCAGCACAGCGGCGCGTGAGATACGGGGTTTGATCGCGGCCAGCGTGCAGGGCGTGGGGCGGGGCGCGGCGCTGGTGGGCCAGGCCGGCGAGCGCGTGGCCAGCACCGTGCAGCATGTGAACCAGGTCGTGGCGTTGATCAGCGAGATCCAGAACGCGGGCCAGGAACAGGCCCGGGGCATTGCCCAGATTGGCGAGGCCGTGCGGCAGCTGGATGCCGCCACGCAGCAGAACGCCGCGTTGGTGGACGACAGCTCTTCCGCCTCCACCGGTGTGAAGAACCAGGTCCGGCGCCTGCTGGAGGTGATCCACCAGTTCCGCCTGGCGCCCGACAGCGCCCGCCCGGCCGTGGATGCGCTGGAGGGGCCCCGCCAGGGCGGGTTGCCACTGCCACCAACAGCGCCGAACACGCTGGCTGCGGCGCTGCCCGCTGCAGCCACACCGCGCCCGCCGCAGCTGTCCATGGCGCCGCGCTAGGCCACGGCGTGCCTGCATCCCCCGTGGCAATGCACCGGTGGGCCGGTGCCGCACTGGCAGCCCGGCCATGAATCACACTGACGTCCTGATCGCCATTGCCGAAGTGGCGCGCAGTGGCGGTGCGTCCGCGCCCGAGGACGCGATCGCCCAGCTGGCCATGATCATCGACGGCCTGGAGCTGTCGCAACAGGGCGCCGAGCAGGTGATGGAGATGCTGCTGGGGATTGCCGCCTGCCTGTGGAACCTGCAGCAGGAGCGGATGCGGATGTGAAGGGCGGGGGCGGCTGTCCACCTCGCCCGGCAAGGCGGGGCCCCCGCTTTATTCAGCCGGGGTTTCCAGCGAAGCGATCTGGTCACGCCCCCGGCGCTTGGCCAGGTAGAGCGCTTGGTCGGTGCGGTCCAGCATGTCGCGCAGGCTGCGGTCGCTCTGGCGGAAGGCGCCTACCCCCAGGCTGGTGGTGATGCGGTAAGCCTGGCCTGTGTCGTCGCTCAGCAGCAGCGCGCGCACGCTTTGCAAAATGCGGTGGGCGGCCTCCAGGCCCTCGGCCAGGGTGGTGAGTGGCAGCAGCACGCCAAACTCCTCGCCGCCCAGGCGTCCCACGGCATCGCTGGCGCGCAGCTGGCTTTTGACGGCCTGGGCAAAGGCCACCAGGGCCCGGTCGCCCTCCAGGTGGCCGAAGCGGTCGTTGATGGTCTTGAAATGGTCCAGGTCCAGCATCAGCAGCGTGAGCGGCTCGCCGCTGCGGCAGGAATGGGCGTACGCGGATTCCGCCGTGTCCAGAAACGCGCGCCGGTTGGCAATGCCGGTGAGCATGTCGGTGGTGGCCAGCCGATGCAGCTCGCGCTCCAGGTTCTTGCGCTGCGTCACGTCGCGGTAGATGCCCTCCACCCCCGCAAAGTTGCCCGCATGGTCGTACAGCGCGTGGCTGCTGATGGAGATGTCGATCACCTGGCCGTCGCGCCGCACCATCTGGCCGGGAAAATCGCTCACCTCGCCATGCGCCAGGATGGCGGCCTTGAACGCGTCGCGGTCGGTGCTGTGCGGGTAGTACGACTCGGCCGTGCGGCCCTCGATCTCGTGCGGCTCGTAGCCCAGCACGCGGCGCACGCCAGGCCCCACATGCTGCACCACGCCCTGGGCATTGGTGCGGTAGTACACGTCCTGCAGGCTGTCGAACAGGCGGCGGAAGTTCTGCTCGCTCTCGCGCAGCTGGGCCTCGATCTCGCTCTGGTGGGTCATGTCCAGGCCACACATGAGCACGGCGGGCGCGCCCTCCCACTCCATTGCCACGCTGCTGATCAGCACCATGCGCAGGTTGCCGCGCGCGGTGCGGATGCGGAACTCGGAAGGTTTGTTGGGCCGCCCAGCCTGTTCGGGCACGGCCACCTGCTGGATACGGTTGCTGGAGCGCATGTGATCCACAGGGTGCACAAAGTCGGCCGACAAACGGCCGAGGAGGCTGTCCAGACTGGAGGCCTCCAGCAGTTCCACGCTGGCCGCATTGGCAAAGCGGATGGCGCCATCCTGTGTGACGAGCACAGCCGCTGGCAGCAGGTGCAGCAGACGCAGGTCGTGGGACATCGGGTGCGTAGTAACCAAAAGTAATGCGCCATTGTGGCATCAGGGGAGGGCGACTGGGAATCCAAATTTGCCAATCTGTCACACGCGCTACCATCGCCCATGAGAAAAACTTTTCAACTCCAGGTAGAAGGCAAGAACCGCGACCGTGTTCTGGATGCCGTCAAACACGAAATCCGCAAATACATCAAGCGTGAACGGCGCCGCGACTTGCCCGAAGGCGCCGATTTCTGGGACTTTGACTGCCGTTTTGGCCGCACCAAGGAAGACGCCGCAGTGGCGCATCTGTCGGCCCTGACCGGGCTGATCAACGCCGTGGCTGCCGAGGGCGGCGCCCAGTTCTATGTGGAAATCCTTGCCAAAACCGGCAAGCGCCAGCCCCGGCCCGCAGGCGCGCCCGAGGAGCATGGCATGCATGAAGCCGATGAAGGGGACGACGGGGCCTGACCCCGGCGCTTGTTCCCGACCCCAGGCTCCGATCAGGAGCCTTTTTTGTGGGCGATTGGCGTGGCGGCGGCTGTGGCCGCAGCCGCCGCAGCCGCGCGCAGCTTGTCCTTCTTGCTCGGCCGTTTGCCCTTGATGCCCCCCGTGCCCTGCGGGTCGGTGGCGGGTGCCGGCGTGGCGGTTTCGGTGGGCTCAAAGCCTGCAATCTGCTCGCGGGGCAGGGCCAGGTGCTGGCGCTTTTCGATCAGCCGGAAGTGCGCTTCAGCGTCGGCCGTCACAAAGCTCACCGCCACGCCACTCTCGCCGGCGCGGCCGGTGCGGCCAATGCGGTGGACATAGTCCACGGCCGAGCGCGGCAGGTCGTAGTTGATCACCGCAGGCAGCTGCGCAATGTCGATGCCGCGCGCGGCCAGGTCGGTCGTCACCACCACCTGCCAGCGTTCGTCCTTGAACTCCTGCAGCACCTGGTTGCGCGCCCCCTGGCTCAGGCCGCCGTGAAAAGGCGATGCAAAAATACCCGCCTTGTACAGCTTCTCGGCCACATGCTCGGCCGCGTACTGCGTGGCCACAAACACCAGCACGCGCGACCAGTTGTGCTCTTTGACCAGGTGGCGCAGCAACTGGGTGCGGCGGCTGGCGTCCACCGCAATGGCGCGTTGTTCGATGGCGGGCTCGTTGCCGGGGGTGTGAGGCACCTCCACGCGCACCGGGTTTTTCAGCAGGCCGTCGGCCAGCGCCTGCACGGCGGCAGGGAAGGTGGCCGAGAAGAACAGGTTCTGCCGCTGTGCCGGCAGCAGCGCCAGCACACGCTGCAGTTCCTCGGCAAAGCCCAGGTCCAGCAGCCGGTCGGCCTCGTCCAGCACCAGGTGCGCCACGGCAGACAGGCGCAGGGCGTTGTGCTCCGCCAGGTCCAGCAAGCGGCCCGGCGTGGCCACCACAATGTCGGCGCCGCCGCGCAGTCCCAGCATCTGCGGGTTGATCGAGACGCCGCCAAACACGATGGCCACCTTCAGCGGCCGCTGCAGGTGCTGGGCCAGGCTGCGCAGCACCTCGCCCACCTGGGCGGCCAGCTCGCGCGTGGGCACCAGCACCAGGGCGCGCACCCGGCGCGGGCCGCCGATGGCACTGAGCTGCAACTGCTGCAGCAAGGGCAGGGCAAAAGCCGCTGTTTTGCCCGAACCGGTCTGGGCAGCCCCCAGCAAGTCAGCCCCTTGCAGGATGGCGGGGATGGCACCCGCCTGGATGGGCGTGGGTGCAGCAAAACCCGCTTTTTCTGCAGCGTGGACAAGGGCAGGGGACAGACCGAGGGAGGCAAAGGGCATGGAGCAAGCGCTGGGGCGGCGTTGGCAGGAAGGGCCACACGGCAGCGCGAAACGGGAAAGGAGATGGGGGATTGTCGCCGCAGTTGCCGTCTTGGCCCCTGCGCGCACCGAGGCGATGGCCTGCCAGGCCGGACTGCGGGCCCTGCGGGAGGGCGTCGCGCAGATAATCGGGAGCACCGGCGCCCCGCCGGTTTTTCCTTTTTTTGTAGCGCCATGGCCCCCACCCTTGACTCTTCTGCCATCACCCACGGCATCCAGCTGGCGGTGGCCCCCGTGTTTTTGCTCACCGCCGTGTCCGGCATGATCGGCGCCGTGGCCGGGCGCCTGGCCCGCATCATCGACCGGGCCCGCGTGGTGGAAGACCGCGCCCGCGCCAGCAACGAGCCCGAGTTTCTGGCCCGCGCCTACAGCGAGCTGGCCGACCTGCGGCTGCGCGGACGGCTGGCCAATGGCTGCATCGGGTTGCTCACGTTCTGTGCGTTCCTGATCGGCACCACCATCATCCTGCTGTTCCTCGGCGAGACCACCAACTTCCAATCCAACCGGCTGGCCGTGGCGGGCTTTCTGGCGGGCGTGGCGTCGTTTCTGCTGGCGCTGGTGTGTTTCCTCACCGAGACCCTGCTGGCCACCCGGTTGCTCAACTTCCACATGCTGCAGCAAGAGGTGCAAGGGAAAAAGCCATGAAGTCGTTTGCCGACCTGGGCGGCCTGGTCTATTCGACCGAATCGGGCCGCATGTGCCCCGACTGCCGCCAGCCCGTGGCGCAGTGCACCTGCAAGCAGAACAAGCCTTTGCCCACGGGCGATGGCATCGTGCGCGTGTCCCGCGAAACCAAGGGCCGGGGCGGCAAGGCCGTGACCCTGGTCAAGGGCGTGCTCGTGGACGAGGCCGCGCTCACGCAACTGGGCAAGCAGCTCAAGGCGGCCTGCGGCAGTGGCGGCACGGTGAAGGACGGCGTGATCGAAGTGCAGGGCGACCATGTGGAGCGTGTGATGGCCGCACTGCAAAAGCTGGGCCACAAGGTCAAGCGCGCGGGTGGCTGAGGGGCTGGCGATGGATGCGGACAAGCTGCAGCGCCTGGTCACCACCGAAATGCCCTATGGCAAGCACAAGGGCACGCTGCTGGCGGACCTGCCCGGCAACTACCTGAACTGGTTTGCGCGCGAGGGTTTCCCCAAGGGCGAACTGGGTCAGCTGCTGGCCCTGATGCACGAGATTGACCACAACGGTTTGTCGGACCTTCTCAAGCCGCTGCGGGACCGTTGAGCGGCGCAGGGGCCGGTTGCACTCATTCGTGCTTTTCAAGCACCGGCCTCCACCATAATGGCCTCCACCATCTGACAACAAACCCCGAGGGAGTGCACATGAAGGGCCATATCGCTGCGATTGTTCTGGTCGTACTGGGCGTGTTTTTTCTGCTGACCAACCTGGGACTGATCAGCATCAGCCTGCGCGAGCTGCTGCGGGTGTGGTGGCCGGTGGCGCTGATTGCGGTGGGCCTGGCGCTGTTCTTCACGCCGGGCGACAAGAAGAAGTAGCCGGCTCTGGCGCAACGGCCCGCGCCCGGGCCACAAATATCAATCCCCGCCGTGCCCAGGGTGTGCGTCGCGCGGGGGCGCAAAGGCCGGGTCGCCGCCAAAGTAGCCCCGGAACAGGTTGCGCGCAATGCCGTGCGCCGCCACCTGCAGGTCGTGCGCCACCTCGGGCGCAAACAGGCGGCTGGTGTGGCGCTGCCACAGCCCTACCCAGGCGGCAAAGTGGGCGGGCGTCACGCCCTCCAGCGCCATGTGCTTGCCAAACACATCGCCCTTGAAGCTGCGCGTGCCCAGCGCCACGGTGCTCCAGAAGTCCACCAGCCTCTGCAGGTGGGCGTCCCATTGGCCGTGCAAGGCCTTTTCAAACACGGGGCCGAGCAACGGGTCCTGGCGCACATCGCCGTAAAAACCATGCACCAGCTGCGTGATGCTCTCCACGCTGGCGGGCGCGTGGGCCTGGGCATCGCCGGATGGGCGAGTGTGCGGGGTCATGCCTGCGGTGTGCCCCCGCCGCTGCAGGCGCAGCCGGACGGGCCACAACCTTGCGACGCGGGCGCCGCGCTGGCCTCGAACACCGGGAACAGCACGTTGTTTTCCAGGTGGATGTGGTTGATGAGGTCGTCGCCCAGCTGGGCAATGCCTGCATACAGCGCGCGCCAGGTGTTGCATGCGCCTTGTGGGGGCGTGGCGTCATTCGTCAGCGCGTTGAGCTTGTCCAGCGCCTCGCCATGGTCCAGGTGTTCGGCGCGCATCATGCCGATGGGCTGGCCCACAAAGGGGTTGCCGCCGCTCTTGAGCATGGGGAACAGCACCTGCTCTTCCTTGAGCATGTGCGAGAGCAGTTCCTCGTGCATGGTTTCGAGGTGGTCGGCCAGCCCGGCGGGCACATGGGGGTTGTCGCGGTGCACGGCCTCCACGCGGCGGGCCATGCGGATCAGCTCGGGCAGCTGCTGGCGGTGCACCTCGTGGTAGCGCACCAGGATGTGGTCGATGAGTGCGCTGGGCGAGGCGGCTTCGGGCACGGCGTCGCTGCGCTGCAGGGCGGCCAGTTCGGCCAGCACGGCCTTGGCATCCAGTCCCTTGTCGGCTGCCGCCTGGGCCAGGCTCACCTGGCCGCCGCAGCAAAAGTCGAGCTTGAGCCGCCGGAACACCGCTGTGGCACCGGGCAGTTGCACCGCGATCTGGCCGATCTGCTGGTCGGCGCTGAGCGGGGCGGGGTGGGCGGAGGCAGCATCCAGGTGGTCAACGCGGGCGTTCATGGCGGGTCCTTTTAAAGATTCATTTAGCGTGCATATTTTATTCAATAAAATTCGTGTTGCATACCTCTTTCAATTGACCTGCGGCAAATCCCATGCGCCTGACCCAATGGACCGACTACACGCTGCGCGTGCTCATGTACTGCGCGGCCACCGAAGGCCGCGAGCAGCCGGTGACCATCACCGAGGTGGCCGAGGGCTACGGCATCTCGCGCAGCCACCTGATGAAGATCGTGCAGCAACTGGCCGCCCAGGGGCTTCTGGAGACCACGCGCGGGCGGGGCGGCGGCATGCGGCTGATGGTGCCTGCGTCGGCCATCAACATTGGTGCCGTGGTGCGCGCCACCGAGACCGACTTCAACCTGGTGGAGTGTTTTGACCCCGCCACCAACCAGTGCCGCCTGAGCAGCCACTGCCGCCTCAAGGGCGTGTTGTGGCAGGCCATGCAGGCCTATCTGGCGGTGCTGGACAGCGTGACGCTGGCCGACCTGATGGCCCCGGCCGCTGCGGGTGGGGCGGCTGCACGGGCCTTGCTGCCGACCGTGGCGCTGCCTGAGAGCCGTGGCGCCACGCGCAGAGCCCCGTCCGTCGCCGGGCTGCCGTTCAAAGCCGAGAATATTGAATGAAAATGGCTTTCTCCGCGCGATGGGTATCGGTTTTTAGCTATCAAATTGATAGTTATTGCATACCCGGCATGCCGCCACCTGCAAACGCCAGCCGGTAGCGTGCCGGTGTCAGGCCCACATGGCGCGCAAATTCGCGTGTGAAGTGGGGCTGGTCGGCAAAGCCGCACGCAAACCCGATTTCGGCGAGGCCATGCGGGCTCTCCAGCAGCCACTGCGCTGCCACCCGCGCACGCGCCTCGGTCACGATGTGGCGGCAGCTCAGGCCACGTTCGGCCAGAGCCCGCTGCAGGCTGCGGCGGGCCAGGCCGGTGTGCCGGGCCAGGGCATCCACCGTGTGGTGTGCTGCCGGGTCGTGCAGCACATGGCGCGCCAGCTGGTGCGCCAGCGGCGGCCAGGGCAGGGCCTCGCACAGGTGGGTGGCGGGCTGGGGCTGCAGGGCGGGGGTTGTGGGCGCGTTGCTGTCGTGGGGTCCCCAATGCAAGGTCCAGTGGCCCAGCCACCTTTGCCCGGCCAGTGGTGCCAGTTGGGCGTGCAACTCGGCCGGGGCGGTGGCTGGGGCTTCCATGGGCAGATGCACGCGTGGGCCTGCCGCTTCGGGCGCGCCGATCTCCACCCGCAATCCGCGCACGCCCAGGGCCTGGCTGGCCCCCAGCAGCACACCCAGCACAGCCAGGCTTTCGGTGGGGTGGGGCTCTTCCGGCACGCCGGGGCGTGCATGGTGGCGCAGCGCCAAGCTGCAGGGGGCGCTGGCCGTGATGCTGACCTGGTGGCGCGAATGCACATAGCGCTCCAGCCGCTGCCAGCGCGCCATCAGTTCGTGCACATCGGTCGCGCCCAGCAGCGCGCGGTGCACCGGGTCGCCCGCCAGCAGGTCCACCCGCTGCGCCAGCTGCAGCAAGGTGCCCAGGCCGCCCTGCTGCAGCACGGCTTCGACCACGCTGCGTTTGTACGCCAGGGGCACATGGCTGGCGGCGAGCCCGTCTGGATCCGGCGGGGGCGGGGGCGGTGTCAGCCCGTGTGCGGCCATGGCGCGCAGCAGCAGGCGGACCATGGCGGCGCTGGCAAAGTCTTGCATGGGCGGATTGTGCCGCTGGTGTTGCGTGGTTCAGCCGCGCCCGGACACGGCCTGCAGCACATCCGCAGTGCGCACCGGCAGGCGGGCAAAGCGCACCCCGCTGGCATCGCGCAGCGCGTTGGCAATCGCCCCGGCCCCGGCCACCATGGCGGTTTCGCCTGCGCCTGTGGGCGGCGCGCTGCTGTCAATCAGGTACACGTGCAGCGGCGGCACATCGCCCATGCGGGGCAGGGGGTAGTCGGCAAAGCTGGCGGCGGCCACGCCAGAGCGGGCCACGGGCAACTGCTCGTGCAGCACCATGCCCAGGCACCACACCAGGTTGCCCTCGGTCTGCGCGCGCACGCCGTCGGGCTGCAGCACCAGGCCGCAGTCGTGCGCGCACCATAGCGCCACCACACGCACCCGGCCGGTGGCGCGGTGCACCTCCACATCGGCCACGGCGGCGGCATAGCTCACGCCCTTGTAGATACCGCCTGCAATGCCGCGCCCGCGCAAGGTGGTGGCGTCGCTGGCGGGGCGCGCTGGCCAGCGGGCCTCGGCGGCGGCGCGGCGCAGCACCTGGGCCAGGCGTGCATCGGTGGTGTGCTGCAGGCGCCAGTCCAAGGGGTCGGCCCCGGCGCGGCGCGCGCATTCGTCCATGGCGCTTTCCACCACCAGCGTGTTGGGCCCCGCGCCCAGGCCGCGCCAGGGGCCGGTGTGCACGGGCAGGCGCTGGGCGGTGAACTCGATGCGCTGCTGGGGCACCTCGTACGGCATTTGCGCGCCGCGCGCCACGCCGCTGTCGCCCGCCAGGTCGGCCAGGGTTTGCATCCACACCGGCATGGCGGCGGGCGTGAACAGGATGTGGCTGCTGGCCAGCGCGTGCCACCAGTGGGTGATGCGCCCGCCCTGCACACGCGCGCGCAAACGGTGGCTGGAGGGCGGGCGCTGGAAGCCCTGGGCAAACTCCTGCGCACGGCTCCACTGCACTTTGACGGGCGCGCCCACGGCCTGGGCGAGCACGGCGGCCTCCAGCTCCACCGTGCACAGCGTGCGGCCGCCAAAGCCCCCGCCGATGCGGCAGGCCTGCACCTCGATGCGTCCGGCATCCAGGCTGAACTGGCGGGCGAGCACGTCGCGCATGTAGAACAGGTCTTGGGTGCCCGCCCATACCTTCAGGGCGATACCTTTTTTGTCTGCGTCGGCCAGCCACTGCGCCGTGGCGCTGCGCGGCTCGATGGGCGCGTGGGCGGCCAGGGGCACGTCCATGCGCAGGTCCAGCGTCCATTCAGTGTCGGTAGGCAGGTCGCCCTTGCGCAGCCGGTGCTGCAGCGCGCCCCGGTGCAGGTGGGTGTCGATGTCGATGCGCTCGTCGATGGCGGCCTGCTCGAACGCGCTGCCATCTTGCACCCGCCACTGCACGGCCAGCGCGGCCTCGATGCGGTCGAGCGCCGACGGCGTGCGCGCCACGATGCCCAGGCCCAGGCTGCCCATCTGCGCGAGGCGCGGGTGCTGCACCACAGCCACGCAGGCCGGGTCGGCGCGGGCGGCTGCCTCGTTCCACGCCTGTGGGCGCGAGGTGATTTCGGCCGACACCGGTGCGCGCAGCACGCGGCCATACAGCAGGCCCGGCAGGCGCGTGTCGCCCGCAAACAGCGGCTGGCCGGTGACGAGGGCGCGCAGCTGGCCCGGTGCCGCCGCAGCTTCGTTGGCCGCCCCCGTGCGCGGTTGCAGGCTGCGCAGCGCGCTGGGCGCAATGTCGCGCGCGGCCAGCGTGCCGCTGGTCTGGCCTTGCGCCAGGGCCTCGCGCAAGGTGGCGCAGGCGCGGGCCAGGGGCAGGGCAAAGTCCTGCACGCTGGCGCTGCCCACGGTGGCACGCACGCGGGCGATGTGGCGGGTGCCGGGCAGTTGCAGATGCACCTGCGCGGGCGGCACGCCCAGCTCAGCCGCGGCCAGGCCCTGCAGCGCGGCGCTGATCTGCTGGCCCATTTCGGCGCTGGGCAGCCACAGGGTGTAGCGGCCCTCTTTGTGGCGTATCCAGCCCAGCGCGTCATCGGCCGTGGAGGTGGGGCGCTTGGGGATCACCGGCACCAGGCTGCAGCCTGCGAGCGTGACGGTGAGCGCCCCAGCGCCCGCTGCCGTCAGGAACTGGCGGCGCTTCATGGCGTGGTGCCCCCTGCAGCCTGGTGGATGGCCGCGCGCACGCGGTGCTGGGTGCCGCAGCGGCACAGGTGGGCCGACATGGCGGCGTCGATCTGCGCATCGCTGGGGCGGGGCGTGGCACGCAGCAGGGCCACCGCGCCCATGATCTGGCCGCTCTGGCAGTAGCCGCACTGGGGCACGCGCAGGTCCAGCCAGGCCTGTTGCACGGGGTGCAGCGTGCCGTCGGGTGCCGCCAGCCCCTCGACGGTGGTGATGGCGCGCCCTTGCAACCCGCGTGCGGTGTGCAGGCAGGCGCGCTGCGCCTGTCCGTCGATGAGCACGGTGCAGGCGCCGCACTGGCCCACGCCGCAGCCAAAGCGTGTGCCCGCCAGGCCCAGCGGCTCGCGCAGCAGCCAGAGCAGGGGTTCGTCCTCCCAACCGGGGGGCACCGGCTGGGTTTGTTGGTTCAGGGTGATGTGCATGGGGCCTCCGTGGGTGTGACGGGGCCAGTGTGCAAAGGGCGGGGGCGGTGGGTCTTGAAGATTTGCGCCAGACGCAGCGCGGGCGCACCAGGGCAGGGGGTGCCCTGTGGGGACGAAAAAATGGTCAAAATGGCCGTCTGCGCGCGTCCTTCAAGCGCGAGCAGCTATTATTTTGGAAGCAACGCCTTCCATTGCGGCAGGGTCTGCGCCCACCACAGCCGCAGGCGCATCGCCCATTCGGGTGTGTAGCCCGAGGTGGCGAACCGCACTTGGCCGTGCGCGTCGATGACCACCAGCGCGGGCACGGCGCGCACGCCCCAGCTGCGTGACAGGGTGCCCTGCGGGTCTACCGCCGTGGGCCAGGGCATGCCGCGCTGGCGCTGCACCTGGGCCACCCGCTCGGCGTTGCCCGACTGCATGGCCACGCCCAGCACGGGCCAGGTAGTGGACAGGCTGGCGATGCTGGGTTCTTCGAGCTTGCACACCGCACACCATTCGGCCCAGAAGTGCAGCGCCACGGCCTGGCCGGGGTGCTGGGCGCGCCACGCGGCCAGGGTGGTGGTGGGCGTGGTGCCACTGGCGGGTGCGGCCATCACCAGCGCCACATCGGGCGCGGGGCCCTGGGGCAGGTCGCGCGTGCGCCAGGTGTCTACCGCCACAATGGCGGCCCAGGCGAGCGCGAGGGTCGTGAGATGCTGCTTCCAGCCCTTGCGCAAGGACTGCGCAGCGCGGGTGGCAAGGGCCTTCAGCATGAGGGCGCTGTGGTGCTGTGGTGTTGCGGATCAGCGCAGCACTTCGAGCAGCCGGTCCAGCCCGCCCTGGTTGATGGCCACCTTGGCCTGCGCGCGCACAGTGGGTTTGGCGTGGTAGGCCACCGACAGGCCCGCTGCACCCATCATGGGCAAGTCATTGGCGCCATCGCCCACCGCAATCGCCTGCTGGGGCGAGATGCCCATGAGCGACGCCACTTCCAGCAGCGTGCGGCGCTTCTCGGCGCCGTCGCAGATGTCGCCCCAGGCCTGGTCCACCATGCGGCCGGTGAGCTGGCCGTCTTGCACTTCGAGCATGTTGGAGCGAGCAAAGTCGATGCCGAGGCCCGCCTTCACGCGGTCGGCAAAAAAGGTGAAGCCGCCAGAGACCAGCAGCGTGGTCAGGCCCGCCGCCTTGGCGGCGGTGATCAACTCCTTGGCACCGGGGTTGAAACGCAGGCGCTCGGTGAAGACCTGCTCCATGTGCTGCACTGTCACGCCCTTGAGCAGGGCCACGCGCTGGCGCAGGCTCTCTTTGTAGTCGGTGATCACGCCTTGCATGGCCGCTTCGGTGATGGCGGCCACCTCTGCCTTGCGGCCTGCGGCGTCGGCGATTTCGTCCACGCACTCGATGTTGATGAGGGTGGAGTCCATGTCAAACGCAATCAGCTTGTAGGCAGACAGGGACAGCGGGGGCGTGATGCCCTGGATGACAAGGCCGGGGGCGAATTCGGTAGCGTGGGTCATGGCGCAGGCGGCGGGTGTTTGGTGTGGGGGAAAACAGAACCCGCAATGGTATCGCCCCGCTTCATGCCCCTTCACCCTGCGCTTGTTGCTCCGCCGCAGTGGGTGCACACGCCCCTCACACCCCAACTGTTCCAGCGCGGCGGCGAGGGGGCTCAGCTCGGTGGGGGCAGGTACAGCCTGTCAGACCAGGTGGCCAGCCACTCGGGCTTGAAGGCCACAAAAATCGCCGCGAGCATGCCGGTGACAAAACCGTCGCCCCAGGCCATGAGCCAGCGCGCCACCAGCGACAGCTCATCGCCCACGCCGGGCAGCCGGTGGCCGCTCCACTGCGACAGCACGCCCGCTGCAAACACGCACACCACCGTGCCCAGAAACGCACGGCCCAGTACATAGACAAATGGCTTGGTGCCGGTGTAGCGCCGCACCAGCGCGCCCAGGCCCAGCGCCAGCGTGGCGGACACCACGCCCAGCCACACCGTGGCGCCCAGCGCGTCCACCCAGGCCAGCGTGGGCGAGATCACGCAGGCGGCCGTGCCCACGGCGATGAGAGCCGGGATGGCCAGCGGCCAGCCCAGCATCAGCACCACCAGGCACGCGCCCGACCACTGCAGCTGCAGCGGCATGGCGTGCAGTGTGGGCAGGGCCCACAGCCAGGGCAGGAAGACCAGCGTGGCGAGCAGCGGCGTCCACAATGCCGAGGGCGCGCCATGGGCTTCGTGCGCCAGCGGCTTGTGGTTGACCAGCATGCGCCAGGGCCGAGCGGCCAGGGCGGCCGCCAGAGCCACAAGGAGGAGGGCGGCTTCAAGCCACATGGTCGTTTTTTGCTATTCTATTGATAGCTAATGAGGCATGATGGACGCGCGGTAGGGGCCATTTTTTCTCAAAATGGGCCACTCAAGCGGCCACCACCGGCTGCCCCAGCGAGCGCAGGATGTCCCGCACCATCTGCGCCCGGTCTTTGGGCTCCTTCAGCTCGCGCTCGATGCGCAGCTTCTCGTTGCCCGCCAGCTTGATGTGCTTGTTCTTCTGGATCAGCTCGATGATGCGCATCGGGTCGATGGGCGGCTGGGGCTTGAAGGTGATGTTGATGACGCCCGGCGCCGCATCCACCTTCACCACGCCGTAGGGCTGGCTCAGCACGCGCAGGCGGTGCACGTCGATCAGGGTCTGGGCTTGCGGCGGCAGCTTGCCGAAGCGGTCCACGATCTCTTCGAGCAGGCCGTCGATCTGGTCGGGGTTCTTGGCCGTGGCCAGCTTCTTGTAGAACGACAGGCGCAGGTGCACGTCGCCGCAGTAGTCGTCGGGCAGCAGGGCGGGGGCGTGCAGATTGATGTCGGTGGTGACGGACAGGGGCGAGAGCAGGTCCGGCTCCTTGCCGGCCTTGAGCGCCTTGACGGCCTCGCTCAGCATCTCGTTGTACAGCTGGAAGCCGACCTCCAGCATGTTGCCGCTCTGGTTCTCGCCCAGCACCTCGCCGGCGCCGCGGATCTCCAGGTCGTGCATGGCCAGGTAGAAGCCGCTGCCCAGTTCCTCCA
>CAYXSL010000070.1:0-21179 GCA_964466605.1 uncultured Verminephrobacter sp. | reverse complement strand
AGGGCCTGGGCCTGGTCAAGGGCGACCGCGTGGCCATCATGATGCCCAACGTGCCCCAGTACCCCGTGGTGGTGGCCGCTGTCCTGCGCGCAGGCTTTGTGGTGGTCAATGTCAACCCGCTGTACACCCCGCGCGAGCTGGAGCACCAGCTCAAGGACTCCGGCTCCAAGGCCATCGTCATCATCGAGAACTTTGCCAGCACGCTGCAAAGCTGCATTGCCAACACGCCTGTCAAGCATGTGGTGCTGTGCGCCATGGGCGACCAGTTGGGCTTCCTCAAGGGCATGCTGGTCAACTACGTGGTGCGCAACGTCAAGAAGCTGGTGCCTGAATACAGCCTGCCCGGCGCCGTGCGCTTCAACGACGCGATTGCCAAGGGCCAGCGCGGCACGTTCAAGCCGGTGGGCATCAAGCCCGATGACATCGCGCTGCTGCAATACACCGGTGGCACCACCGGCGTGAGCAAGGGCGCCGTGCTGCTGCACCGCAACGTGATTGCCAACGTGCTGCAGGCCGAGGCCTGGAACGAGCCAGTGATGAAGTCGCTGCCCGCGGGCGAGCAGCCTACCAGCATCTGCGCCCTGCCGCTGTACCACATCTTCGCCTTCACGGTGAACATGATGCTGGGCATGCGCACCGGCGGCAAAGTCATCCTCATCCCCAATCCGCGCGACCTGCCTGCGGTGCTCAAGGAGCTGTCCAAGCACACCTTCCACAGCTTCCCGGCGGTGAACACGCTGTTCAACGGCCTGGCCAACCACCCCGACTTCAATACCGTCAACTGGAAGAACCTGCGGGTTTCGGTGGGCGGCGGCATGGCGGTACAAGGCGCCGTGGCCAAGCTCTGGCTGGAGAAGACGGGCTGCCCCATCTGCGAAGGCTATGGCCTGTCGGAGACCTCACCCATCGTCAGCTGCAACCCCGTGACGGCCAAGGAGTTCACCGGCACCATCGGCGCGCCGCTGCCCAGCACCCTCATGAAGCTGCTGGACGACGATGGTCGCGAAGTCACCACCCTCGGCCAGTCCGGCGAAATCGCCATCAAGGGCCCGCAGGTGATGGCGGGCTACTGGCAGCGCCCTGACGAAACCGCCAAGGTCATGACCGAAGACGGCTACTTCAAGTCGGGCGACGTGGGCGTGATGGATGCGCGCGGCTACTTCAAGATCGTGGACCGCAAGAAGGACATGGTGCTGGTCAGCGGCTTCAACGTCTACCCCAACGAGGTGGAAGAAGTGGTGGCCGACATGCCTGGCGTGCTGGAATGCGCCGTGGTGGGCGTGCCCGACGAGAAGACGGGCGAGGCGGTGAAGCTCGTCATCGTCAAGAAGGACCCCGCCCTCACCGAAGCCCAGGTCAAGGAATACTGCAAGGCCAACCTCACGGGCTACAAGCAGCCCAAGGTGATCGAATTCCGCACCGAACTGCCCAAGACCCCCGTAGGCAAAATCCTGCGCCGCGAACTGCGCGACAAGAAGTGACCCGAAGGGGCACTTCTTGCTGCGAAGGCTCATGTTGCGAAACAACGTGAAGCGCAGCGGCCGAAGCCACAAGCCTCCGCAGATGCGCATCAACGGAGAGAAAAAAGCGGCCCCACCGGCAAGCCCCTCACTTAATCTGGGGAAAGTGGCTTGATTGTGTTGCGATAGGCCCTGTAAGTTCATACCCTTACAGGGCTTTTTTACGACTACTTCTCTTGGCAAAGAAAACCAGCGCACCTGACACCCCATCCCAAGCACCCCCTTCGCCTGTAGAAGCAGGCTAGAAGGACGGTGCTGTCGTCTTCAAGGCGTAGCCGCCAACCACTTGCATGCTCAAGCGCTGCATATAAATATCGCGCTTGGAAACCCTCTGAAGGGGGTAGCAAAATCACGTAAGCAGGGCTGAATCACTGCTCAGCACTCGCTGTGTCGCGCATGTAACGCAGAGTGTCAGCACTTGCGCCACATCGTGTAGTCCGATAGACTCGCCGCTTTGTCGAATAAGCACGAGGGCGTCAGGCCATGACCAGCGATAGCGATGCCAAGACCGAGACCTTGAATCTGCGGGTGTCGCCCCACTTGAAGTCGGCGCTACAGGTCGCTGCCAAGCGGGAGTGCAGGAGCATGTCCAACATGGTCGAGTTCCTGGTGCTGACCTACTGCAGAGAGCACGGGCTCATCGCTGATGAGCAGCTGGCACCTCAACAAAAATAAGAAGCCCTGATGCTCATTCCCGACTACGCACCGCTAGACCGGCACTGCGAGACGCCCATCACCGACGCTGACCGTCTCCAGGCGATTGACTGGTCTTTCCATGCCCGAGGCAAGGCTTCGAAAGTTGAGGCTATCCACCCGTATCCCGCCAAGTTCATCGGCGAAATACCTGCTGCCTTCCTGTCCTCACTCCCCATCCCCGCCAACACGGCCGTGATGGATCCGTTCTGCGGGTCGGGTACGACCTTGCTCGAAGCACAGAAATTTGGACGACCCTCAGTAGGCATCGACCTCAACCCAATCGCCTGTCTTATCTCCAGAGTGAAAACCTCACCGCTGGCAGATGGATTCCTTGAGGCTGTAGCGCAAATCGCTGAAGAGGCTCAAGCCGTTAAGAAGGTAGCCATCCCCGACATTCCCAATGTCGACCATTGGTTCAAGGAAGACATCCAAAAGGCTGTCGCTGCATTGGCGGTAACGCTCGCCAAACCATGCTACGCAGCATGGCAGGACGCCCTTCGCTTGGCGCTCTCCAGCATCTTGGTGAGAGTTTCAAATCAAGACAGTGACACTCGATACGCCGCGGTGGACAAAGGCATCGTGCCCGCTGACGTTTTCACGCAGTTCCAGTTGGCAGCTCAAAAGACAAGCAAAGCCTTGGCAACGCGGTCTTGGACGCTTCCCAGCGCCAAAGTCATCGAGTCGGATGTTTTACAGGTCAAACCAGAGCAAATTGGCGTTCCAGTCGGCTTAATGGTTACCTCTCCCCCGTATCCCAACGCCTACGAATACTGGCTCTATCACAAGTATCGGATGTGGTGGCTCGGCTTCGACCCAATCGCAGTCAAAGAGCAGGAAATTGGCGCACGTGCTCACTTCTTTAAGAAGAATCACCACACGGCTGACATGTTCGTAGACCAGATGCGTGGCACCTTGGACCTGGTGAGCTCTGTTCTGGTGTCCGGCGGTTATGCCTGTGTGGTCGTGGGCCGCTCCAAGATTCACGGCGAAGTCCATGACAACGGCGCCATGATTTACGACCTGGGCGCGAGCATGGGCCTTAAGCCCATCATCAAGCTAGAGCGGGAAATCAAATCCAGCAGGAAGTCGTTCAATCTCTCTCACGCAAACATCAAGACCGAGACCGTTTTGGTCTTGAAAAAGAAATAAGATGACTTCGCTCATTTGGCACAACTACAAGTATTTCCCCTACGAGAAAGATTTGGCGGTGCGGGAAATCAGTACGCTGCTTGGCGCAGGGGCTGTGGAATTGTCGAGCTCGGGGGCTAAGGCTCAATCGTGCTCAACGCCTGCCAACGCCTCTCGGCTGGTTTACTTTTCTTCATTTGAAGACTGCAAGACTGGAGAGCACCAAGCGACTCGTCAAGCGCTGTTGGAGCGAGTCAACGGCAACGGGCCAAACCGGCAGTCCACCCGCTATTCGGCACACGGGCTTCACGAGTACAAAGGCAAGTTCAACCCCCAAATCGCCAAGGCCCTTCTGAACATCTTCGGGGTCAAAGAAGGCCAATGGGCGCTCGACCCCTTCTGCGGAAGCGGTACGTCGCTCGTGGAAGCCTCTCATTTGGGCGTGAATGGCGTTGGGACAGACATCAACCCCCTGGCTGTGTATCTGGCAAACGCAAAGGTTCTTGCTCTTTCGGTACCAGCTGAAAGCCTGGAGCTGGCCTCGAAGCAGGCACTAGCGGCGGTTGGCAAGATGCGCAAACGCGCGGTTCGACAGGATGCCCGCCGTGAATACCTTGAGTCGTGGTTTCCGGCTGAAAATCTGACTGACATTGAAGCGCTTCGCCTGGCACTACAAGAGCAGGACAACGATGAATCTCGGATTTTGCTGGCGGTGGCATCCAACCTTCTAAGAGATTACTCCCTGCAAGAGCCAAGCGACCTTCGCATCCGTCGTCGCATTTCCCCGTTTCCTGCGAAAACTTACCTTGCAGCCTACGAAGAGGCTGTGGCGTCGTTCGTGCAGAAGTTGTCAGCTTCTCAAGATGTCCTGGGGCTCGTGAGACCTGCGACGAAGGCCTGCCTGATGGACTGCCGCCAGTCCTTGGAAGGAACCAGAGAAATCGCTCCAGCGGGTTTTGACGCGGCATTGACCAGCCCACCCTACGCAACCGCGCTTCCTTACATAGACACCCAGCGCTTGTCATTGGTGTGGCTAGGACTGCTAGAACCCTCGGGGATTCTGGCGCTTGAGGCACGGCTCGTGGGAAGCCGTGAGATTCGTGGCACAGGAAAAGCAGATCTCTTGTCTGCGCTGGAAGCCAACAACGCAGATTTGCCTGCTGACGAGGCCGCCTTGTGCGTCAAGCTCCAGCAAACACTGACCGAGCAAGACGGTTTCAGGCGTCAGGCTGTGCCTCGATTGCTCTACCGATACTTCGCTGACATGGCTGACTCTTTCGCTTCTGTGCGAAAAGTCATGAAACCTGGCGCAAAGTACGGGCTCATCATCGGCGGCAACCACACGGTCTTGGGTGGGCAGCGATTCGATATCAACACACCCAACCACCTGGCCAGCCTCGCGGTGTCTCGTGGATGGAAGCACTTGGAGACCGTCGAGCTTCAGACTTACAAGCGATACGGCCTTCATTCGAAGAACGCCAGCACCACAGAGGCACTGGTCATTCTTCAAGCGTAAAACTTACCAGTCTGGGCTGATGCCCTTCTCCAAGCCACAAGAGCCGCCCATAAGACGGTTGCTCTGTATGGCCTGTTCGTAAGCAAGTACGGCTTTGGCATGTTCAGCACAGCCAGGCTCCAAGAAAGTGATTCGGAAGTGGTCAAACTCTTCGTTTGGCCACTCCATCAAAAAGATATCTCCGTTCTTGGGGAGCTGCAAATCGTTCTTCTCAATCTCTTCTGCCACCTTACGAACAGCGGCAGGTAGCACCATCCGAAGGTCTCCATGTCCTGTATCGGCTGGCAAGACCCCGTACGCCATCACATTGGTTTCGCAGGATTGCTCGACCCGAAGCGCTGCGGAGTGAAAGCGTAGGCGAAGAGAGAACTCTGCCCGTGGACGGCCGGAGCGAGGAAAGACACCAAAGCGGAAGGTCTCGGCCACAGCCACCGGAATACTGATGTTGGCGGTGCCTGTTCCGCCCTCGAAATGTCGAGCGCTGTCGCGGGTGAGCTTCATGATGAGACCCACATAAGGAGCCTTCAGTTTGGCTCCTGAAAGCGCTGTCCAGCCCCTGGTCGGGACCAGCGCCCCTGGCTCAAACAAGATATGGGCAGGAAAGCCAGGTCGCTTCTCAATGCTCAGCCCAAAGTCATCGTCCGAGTTGTCGACGCCCAGCGCAGGCAAAGGCGCAGGTGCGGGAATCACGGCAGGAGCTCCTGCTGGTTCAGGCTCTGCGGCCACGATGACCGCAGCGGGAGCTTCCTGCTCTGGCTCATCCAAATCCAACGCAGCGTCTTCGTCTCCGACTTCTTCTGGCTCGTCATCTGGCCAAGGCGGAAGCACGATGAGTTTGGCGCGACGGGCACCAGGCTGGGCGCCTGGCTGCCTTGCGATAGCTTGAGTGCGTGGCTCTCGAATGGCGCGCTGTTTCGCCAGTACGCCGTTTTCCAGCAGCGCATCGATGTCGTCGAGGCCCGTGACCAAATGCACGCCTTGGATGCCTTCTCCCGTGAACCAGTGGTCAATCGCTTGGGCAATCTGGGTGAGAACTTCAACTGAGTCCCCCTCAAGGGTGTCCAAGGCTACGCCTGCCTCGACGTTTCCACCTGAAATGGCTGCCTCTGTGAAGTTAGCCGACCCGATGAAGGCCGCTTGGCTCCCGTCAACACGAGTGACGTGATAGACCTTAGGGTGAAACAAGGCATTGGTGAATTGCACGATGCCGAGCTTTGCGCTGTCCCTGGGCATCTCCAGCTTCGTAAACAGCCTCGCGACATCCGAATGTAGGGTGTCTGAGTCGTTGGAGCCGATGAGGATGTGCGTTTGGATGTCTTGAGCTCCGACCCTGGCCAGCAGGGGCATGAGAGCCCTTGTTGCCCCGAAACGGAAGTAGCCCGTCTGCATCCGCAAAGCGCTCACATCTTCAGTCAACACGTCCAGGAACCAATGTGTCAGCGTCTGGCTGGCGTCCCTCTTCCCTGTGTCAAGGTAGTTCATACATCCACAACTTTTTTAACCTAGTGCGACTCGGAACTCCGAGCATGAACCGCCAGTGTAAAAAGTTCTTACGACAGATTCGCATGCCAGCGGCCCAGATGTGGCGCACCTAATGCCGGACAATAACACCCTCATCGGCATGTGTGCACCAACGCCTCTGCACAGGTCCACAAATTAAAAGAGCCACACCTGTGAAGATGTGGCTCTTAAAATCAGCCCACTGCGTTCTAAAAACTCGTTCTTTGGTGAACTCGTTTCCCCAGATAAAGTAAGAAGCTTGCCCCATCGGGGCCGTTTCTCATGGGGCCGGAGCCGCAGGTGTCAGAGTGGATGCGGGACAATCCCGCCCATGACCACCGCTATCCTCAGCGCCCTTCAAGAAGAACAAAGCTCTCTGCTGCAACACCTGCAGCGGCCTCGGCGCACCATGCACGCGGGCCGGGCCTTTTGGCAGGGGGACTGGCATGGGCGCCCGGTGGTGCTGGCCCTGTCGGGCATTGGCAAGGTGGCCGCCGCCACCACGGGCACGGCGCTGGTAGAGCGTTTTGGCGTGGCGCGCATCGTGTTCACCGGCGTGGCCGGGGGCGTGGGCGATGGGGTGCAGGTGGGTGATGTGCTGGTGGCGCACGACTATGTGCAGCATGACATGGACGCATCGCCCCTGTTCCCGCGCTGGGAGCTGCCCGGTTACGCACGCACCCGCCTCAGTTGCGATACTGCGTTGACTGCTATGCTTTTGGAAGCTGCCAGCGCTTATGTACAAAGCGCTGCAGGCCAATTTGACTCCAAGCTGGTGGCGGGCCAGCCGCGCGCCCACCGGGGGCTCATTGCCAGTGGCGACCGCTTTGTCAGCGCCGCGCAGGAAGTGCAGGGCCTGCGCACCGCGCTCAGCAGCGCGGGGCACGAGGTGCTGGCGGTAGAGATGGAAGGCGCCGCCGTGGCCCAGGTCTGCCACGACTACAGCCTGCCCTTTGCCGCCATGCGCACCATCTCTGACCGCGCTGACGACTCGGCCCATGTGGACTTCCCGGCGTTTGTGAACACCGTGGCCACCCGGTACGCCGAGCACATCATCCAAGATTTCTTGCAAAAGCTATGAAATTCATAGCTGCTGGCGCTTATTCTGTAAGCGCTGGCGGCCATTTTTGATGTGAATGCTTGCGGCGCAAAAGAGAGCCATGCGTAGAAACTGGCGCACCGCCCTGCCAGCGGCCGCCGCGCAAGGGCCGCCCCGCCGCGCTGGCGGCGTCCCCCCTTGGGGGAAGGCGCGCAGCGCCACAGGGGGGCTTCCTATTTCAACCAGCCGCGTTTGCGGAAGTACCACATGGGGCCCAGCGCACTGGCCACCATCAGCGCCAGCGCGTAGGGGTAGCCCCATTCCTGGGCCAGTTCGGGCATGTACTGGAAGTTCATGCCATACACGCTGGCGATCAGCGTGGGCGGCAGCAGCGCCACGCTGGCCACCGAGAAGATCTTGATGATCTTGTTCTGGTTGATGTTGATGAAACCGACGGTGGCGTCCATCAGGAAGTTGATCTTTTCAAACAGGAAGGCCGTGTGGTTGTCCAGCGACTCGATGTCGCGCAGGATCTGGCGCGCTTCTTCGAACTGCTCGGCGTTGAGCATCTTGGAGCGCATCATGAAGCTCACCGCGCGGCGCGTGTCCATCACGTTGCGGCGGATACGGCCGTTCAAGTCTTCCTGGCGGGCAATGGCGGCCAGCACTTCGCCCGCGCGGGTGTCGGTCACGTCGCCAGCCAGCACCTGCTTGCTCACGCCTTCAAGCTCGTCGTAGATGTTCTCCAGCGTGTCGGCCGAGTATTCCGCATCGGCGTCGAACAGCTTGAGGAGCACTTCCTTGGCGTCTTCGATCAGCCCTGGCGCACGGCGGGCGCGCAGGCGCAGCAGGCGAAACACGGGCACGTCTTCGTCGTGGATGGAAAACAGCACGCCCCGGCTCTTGAGGTTGGCGTTGTGCTGGTTCAGGATGAAGGCCACGCGCACCGAGCGGGGGTCTTCGTCGTCGTCGATCAAGAAGTCGCTGCGGATGTGCAGCTCGCCGTTGTCTTCCTCGTAGAAGCGGGCGGATTCCTCAATGTCGTCGTCCATCGCATCTTCGGGGATGGACAGGCCGTAGTGCTGCTTGATCCAGCGCTTTTCTTCGAGCGTGGGGGCTTCCAGGTCCACCCAGATCGGCTGGAACTTGGTCAGCTCTTCCAGGGACTCGATTTCTTCCTGGAACAGCCGGCCATTGGCGAGCGTAAAGATGTTGAGCATGGGCTCACTCCCTTGTTGTGTGGCATCTGCGGTGGGGTTGTGGGGTGCTTTCAGCCCCACGGCAGGCCGGGGAGCGGAAAGCTACCAACTCGGGTAGGTTTCCAAGGAGCTGTCTCCGTCAAAAATAGGCAAGTCGCGGATTATGGCACCGGGAGGGCCCCCGGCGGCGCGTCGGGGAGGGATCACGCCGCGCCTGCACCGCGCACCAGGGCCAGCGCGTGGCACAGGTCGGCCCAGGCGGCGGCCTTGGTGTCCTGCGAGCGCAGCAAAAAGGCCGGGTCGTAGGTCACCACCGCAGGGCAGTTCGCCAGCTGGTGCGGGCCCGCGCGCAGGCGGCCCAGCGGTTCGGTGCGGCCCAGCGCCGCGCGCGCGGCCACATGGCCCAGCACCAGCACCATGGCGGGCTGCAGCGTGGCCACGGCATCGGCCAGGGTGGCGGGGATGTGGGCGCTGCCTTCGGTGCCGGGCGCGGGCCGCTCCAGCGCCGCAAAGAAAACGCGCGGGTGCTTGTGCAGCTGCATGGCGCGCAGCATGTTGTCGAGCAGGCGCCCGGCATCGCCGCCCAGTGGGTCGGCGGGGGTCGGGCTCTCCGCCACGATCAGCCAGCCGTTGCCCAGGCCCGTGGGGGTCTGCGCCGGGTCGGCCGTGGGGTACAGCGCCCGGGGGGCATGCAGCAGCAACGCCGGGGCGCCCGGGCCTGCGGCAGGCGCAGCCTGTTGGCTGGCGGGCGGTGTGCGTGGTGCGATGGCGGGCGGGGGCGGCGCGCTGCGGGGCGCCGCCACCACTGGGGCTTGGGCGGGCAAGGGGGCTGCCGCCTGGGGGGCAACCGGGAGGCGGGCCTCCACAGGGGCCGCAGCAGGGAGGGCCGGGGTGGCCGGTGGCGGGCCCCACACGGTGACCCCCATTTCTTGCAGCATGGCGCGCTGGCGCGCATCGAGGTGGAGGCTCATACAGGCAGGCAATCGGTGGGTTCTTGGCGGGCAGGAGGGCGAGCGGGGCCGGGGGGTTAGAGCCCTAGGCTCATGACCACGGCGTCCTCGCGCTGGCCATGGTCTGCCGGGTAGTAGCGTTTGCGGTCGCCCACGCGGCGGAAGCCGTGGGTCTGGTAGATGGCCTGGGCGCGCAGGTTGCTGGCACGCACCTCCAGCCACAGCCACTGTGCGCCGCGCCCGCGTGACCACAGGGCCAGCGCATCGAGCAGTACACGTGCCCAGCCCTGGCGCTGGAACTCGGGGGTGACGGTGATGTTGAGCAGGTGCACCTCGTCCACGCCCATCATGGCCACGAAGTAGCCCAGCAGGTGGTCTCCCGCCATCAGCACCTGCGCCTGGTAGCCCGAGGCCAGGGCGTCGGTGAAGTTACCACGCGTCCAGGGGTGTGAGTAGGCGCGCTGCTCCACCGCCAGCACGGCGTCGAGCCGGTCCAGCGTGAGCGCTTCAAAACGCGCCTCGGGGCGCGCCGAGGCCGTGTCGTCTGCGGCTGGGGAAGAGGAGGTGGGCAAGGCACTCATGCGGGGCTCGGGGGCGTGGCCACGGCCTGGGCGACGCGCAACGCGGCGCGTTCGGCAGTGGTTTGCGCCACTTTATCGCGGATGTAGCGCGGCAGCGCGTCGCTGGCGGGCACGGCCACCCCGGCAGCGATCAGCGCGGGCGCCAAGCGCAGCAATGCGGTGGCGGTGGGCAGGGCCGTGGCGTGGCGGGCGCCGGCCGCCAGCCGCTCGCCGTAGGGCGCCTGTGCGTTGCCCGCCACCGTCCAACCCGCGGGCACCTGCACGGACTCGGGCTTGCCCAGGCCAAAGTCGGCGTCGGCCAACCATTGGCCGCTGGCGGCATGCAATCCCGGCACATATCGGCAGCGCGTGTGGTAGACCTCGTCCATGCGCGCATCCAGCACGGCCACCACCTGGGTGCAGCCATGCTGATGGCGTGCTTCCTCGGCCACGGCGAGCAGGGTGTCCACAGGCAGCACGGGCACGCCCTGGCCGCCGCGCGCCCCAAAGGCCAGCCCCTGGGCCACGGCGCAGGCGGTGCGCAGGCCGGTGAACGAGCCGGGGCCGCGCCCGAAGGCAATCGCATCCAGCGTGTCGAAGGACAGGCCTGCCTGCTCCATCAGGGCGCGCACGGCAGGAATCAGCGTGGCCGAAGCCTGCGCGCCGCCAGGCCCCTGGTGCTGCCAGACGCCGTCGCCGTGCTGTACGGCGATGGAGAGGGTGTCGGTGCTGGTGTCGAAGGCGAGCAGGTTCATGGGCCGGAGGGTGTCTTGTGCATGTGCGGGCAGATGGGGTCAGGGAACGGCGCGGCGCGGGGGCGTGTGGGCCGGGGCTGCCGGGGCCGGGCTGGTGCGCAGCACGCCCACAAGGATACCGGCGGTCACCAGCAGCAGCCCGGCAACCAGACTCCAGCGCATGGGTTCCCCGAGGAACAGCACGGCGCCCATGGCCGACAGGCCGGGCACCAGCGCCGTGATCATGGTGGAGCGCACGGGCCCGAAGTGCTGGATCATGCGCGTGAACGCAATGCCCGAGACCACGACCGAGCCCCCGCCCTGGAATGCCATCTGGAAGGCGATCTCGGTCCACGGCGCCTGGGCCAGGTGGCTGGTGACCGCGCCCAGCCCCACCAGCAGGGCGTAGGCGGGCGCATACACCAGGCACGCAAACGCCGTGATGGCGATGGTGGCCTGTACCGCGTCCACCGCATGGCGCCGCGCGAGCACGCTGTAGGTGGCCCAGCAGGCTGCGGCCAGCATGAACAGCAGGTCGCCCTTCCAGACGTCACCGCCCGAGAAGGCCGCCAGCAGGCTGCGCCCCCCCACCAACAGGTCGCCCGCCACGATCAGCGCCAGCCCGGCGGCACGCAGCGGCGTGATGTGGTCGCGCAGCAGCCAGGCGGCCAGCAGCGCCGTCCACAGCGGCAGGCTGCCAGGCATGAGCACCGAGGCGTGGGTGGCCGGGGCATGGAAGAAACCCGCATAGGCCAGCAGCGCGTAGAGCAGGCCGCCAAACAGCCCCAGCAGGGCCGTGGTGCGCAGCGGCAGAGGCGAGATGCCCGCCAGGCTGGAGGGCGGGGCAGATGCCCCCAAAGCCCGTACGCGCCGCCGCACCATCCACCAGCCCCAGGGCAGCAGCACCAGGCTGGCGCCGGTGATACGCAGCAGGGCGATGTCCAACGGGGTGAGCGTGCGCTGGGCCGAGGCGCGGGCAATGACGATGAAGCCCGTCCAGATGGTGACCGTCACAACGGCTGCCAGCAGACCCACGGCGCGAGGAGAAAAACGCATGGGGGGATTATCGGTGGCCGCTGCGGACGGCGCTGGTGGCGCGCGCGGGCGGCCTGGCAGCGGGCGATAGACTCCCGCCATGCTGTCTGTTCCTGTTGTCTGGCGCTCTGGCGCGCCGCGTGGTGTGTTGCTGGTGGCCATGCTGTGGCTGGCGCTGGCAGGGGGCGCAGGCGCCCAGGCCCCCGCGCCTTCGTCCAGCCCCTTGCCCCCGGAGGTGGAGGCCGCGCTGGCCCGGGCCCGGTTGCCCCGCGAGGCGTTGTCGGTGCTGGTGGTCGATGCCCAGGGCAGCGCACGCACCGCCCCCCGCCTTGCGCACCGTGCCCAGGTGCCCGTCAACCCGGCATCGGTGATGAAGCTGGTGACCACTTACGCCGCGCTCGAGCAGCTGGGCCCGGCCTATGTCTGGAACACCCCGGTCTACCTGCAGGGCACGGTGCAGGACGGCAGCCTGCGTGGCAATGTCTACATCCAGGGCCAGGGTGACCCCAAGCTGGTCATGGAGCGCCTGTGGCTGCTGATGCGGCGGCTGCAGGGCCAGGGCATCCAGGTCATCGTGGGCGACATCGTGCTGGACCGCACGGCGTTCGACCTGCCCGAGCAGGACCCGGCGCGTTTCGATGGCGAGCCGCTGCGCCCCTACAACGCCGCGCCCGATGCCTTGCTGCTCAATTTCAAGTCGTCGGTCATGACCTTTGTGCCGGACGCGGCCGCCGGGCTGGCGCGCATCCAGTACGACCCGCCGCTGGCTGGCGTGCAGCGCCAGGCCACGGTGGCGCTGGCCGCACCGGGCACCGAATGTGGCGACTGGCGCGGCGCCCTGCGGGCCGAACTGTCCGACCCGGCCAAAGTGGGTTTTCAGGGCGTGTACCCGGCTGCGTGCGGCGAGCGCGCGTGGCCCGTGGCCGCAGCCGACCCGCGCGGTTTTGCAGCGCGCGCGGTGGAGGGCATGTGGCGCGAGCTGGGCGGCAAGCTCACCGGCTCGGTGCGCGACGGCAAGGTGCCTGCGGGCCTCCGGCCCGCGTTTGTGGTCACCTCGCCCGCATTGGCCGAGGTGGTGCGCGATGTGAACAAGTACAGCAACAACGTGATGGCGCAGCAGGTATTTCTGACCCTGGCGATGCAGAAGAACGGCGTGGCGACCTACGACGGCGCGCGCGAGGCGCTGCGCCAGTGGTGGCAGGGCCGCCTGGGCGAGGTGGAACTGCCCCAGGTGGACAACGGGGCCGGCCTGAGCCGCGATGCCCGCCTGACGGCCCAGGCGCTGGCCCGCATGCTGCAGATGGCCTGGGCATCCCCGTCCATGCCCGAGCTGCTGGCCTCGCTGCCCATCTCGGGGGTGGACGGCACGCTGCGCCGCAGCCAGAGCCGCGCAGGCACCGCCCACCTCAAGACGGGCAGCCTGCGCGACGTGATGGCCATTGCGGGATATGTGCACGCAGCCAGCGGGCGCCGCTATGTGCTGGTGGCGGTCGTCAACCACGCCAGCGCGGGTGCTGCGCGGCCCGTGCTCGACAGCCTCATCGACTGGACCGCGCGCGACCAGTGACTGGACAACCCAACCCCCGGCGCAGCCCGGCTTCCCCGCCCACCATGCAACTCCCTGAACTCATCGGCTATCTGGCCGCCACCCTCACCACCTGCAGTTTTGTGCCCCAGGCACTGCAGACCTTTCGCACACGGGACGTGAGCGGCATCTCCCTGGGCATGTACAGCGTGTTCACGGCGGGGGTGGCGCTGTGGCTGGTCTACGGGCTGGCCCTGGCCGCCTGGCCCATCGTGGTCGCCAACACCATCACGCTGGCGCTGGCCGGTACCATTTTGGGCATGAAGGTCCGCTACGGCGTGCGCGGCCCGGGCTGATCCGGGTGACCACCCGGCGGCGGCTGTCGCGCAGGTGTCATTGGGCCCGATTTCACGCGTTATCCCCTATGGATGCTGCAGCGCAGGTGCGCGCACGATGCATCGTTTTTCACTGACCCGAGGGACCCATCCATGAACTACTTCCGTCTTACCTGTGTTGCCGCTGCTGCGCTTGTGCTTGTTGCCTGCGGGGGCTCCGACGACCCCGCGCGTGGCGCACTGATTGACCCGCCTGCCACGCTGACCACACTGACCGCTGCGCAGATCGACGCCAGCACATCCAGCGCCGGGCTGCAGGCCCTCACCGGCAAGGCCAAGTGCGATGTGAAGGTGGTGGCGCTGAACTACGCCACCGTGGGCGCCAAGAGCGGCGAAAACACCAACGCATCGGGCGTGATGCTGGTGCCCGGCGGCAGCTGCACCACGGCAGCGCCGCTGCTGGCGTATGCCAAGGGCACCGATGTGCAGAAGCCCCGCACGCTGGCCAACCCGCAGGACTCCGAAACCTTCCTGCTGGCCGCCATGTATGCCGCCCAGGGTTATGCCGTGGTGGCCACCGACTACCTGGGTTTTGCCAAGTCCACCTACAGCTACCACCCCTACCTGCATGCCGACTCCGAAGCCACGTCGGTGATCGATTCGGTGCGTGCAGCGCGCAACGCAGCAGGCACCGTGGGGGCCAACCTGTCGGGCAAGGTCATGTTCACGGGGTACTCGCAAGGCGGGCATTCGTCGATGGCGGCCCACCGCGCCGCAGAGCGCGACCACGGCACGGAGTTCAACGTGGTGGCGGGCGCCCATCTGGCGGGCCCTTACAACCTGTCGGGTTCGCTGCGCATCCCCGATGCGATTGCAGGTGTGCAGTTCTTCGTGCCCTACCTCGTGACCTCGTGGCAGAAGGTCTATGGCAACGTGTACACCGATGTGAAGCAGGTCTTCAAGGCGCCGTACTCGGGCTACATCGAGAACCTGCTGCCCAACCCCACGATGAACTACACCACCTTGCTCACCTCGGGCACCCTGCCTGCGGGCACGCCCAACCAGGCGCGTGATGCACTGTTCCAGTCCGACTTCATCACGGGCTCGCAGACCAGTACCACCCATCCGCTGTACCTGGCGGCCAAGAAGAACGACCTGCTCGGCTGGAGCCCCAAGGCCCGTGTGCTGCTGTGCGGCGGTGCGGGCGACCCCACGGTGCCTCCTGCCGTGCACCAAGCCGTCATGAAGGCCGACTTCGACAGCCGGGGCCTGAGCAACGTGAGTTCGGTGGATGTGGATGCCGCCATCCAGGCCACCTTCGGCCCGGGCGGCAAGGCGCCCACCGATCCCACCTCGGCGGCATTCGCCACCTACTACGGCGCCTACCACGGCACCTATGAGCCACCGTTCTGCCATGCACAGGCCCGTGCCGTGTTCGACATGGTCAAGTAAATCGCCCCAGGGCCGCCTGGGCCTTGTGCCCCGGTGGCGCAAAGCAAAAAAGCCGACCCGAGGGTCGGCTTTTTTGTGGCCCCGGCACATCCGCGCAGGGCGGCCAGGCGCTCCGCCCGTTACCAGCGCGCGCGCAGGCGATCGTAGGCGTAGGTGCCGAACTGGCGCTGGGCCGACGGGGTCAGGTACACGGAGTCGGCAAACACGTAGGAGGCCTGGTTGGCGCCGGACAGCAGCGTGGAGCTGTTGCACAGGGCGGAGTTGACCTTGCCCGCACCGATGCCGATACCGTTGGCGGCGTCCACCGAGGTGCACACGGCCGTGGTGGCGTTGTTGAAGCCGTAGTTGCCGGGCACGCTGGTGTACAGGTTCACGTAATAGGCCGAATCCACGTACAGCACGTTGGCGCCCAGGTCCACGATGCCCACCAGCAGGCCATCGTTGAAGCGGCTGCTCGCGTCGGTCAGCAGGGCTTCGCGGCCGATCGACTTGGCCCAGGGGCTTTTGCTCAGGTCGTAGGTGCCGGCCACCACCACATATTTGGCCCCGGCCGCGACCAGGCGGCGCACCTGGGCTGCCAGGTCTTCGCCCGCCTTGCGCGCAGCGGCCACCATGGCGGCCTCGGTCTGCGTGCCTGCAGTCACGGCGGCCATGCCGGCGATCACGTCGCTGACGCCACCGCTCACGATCACCACGTCGGTGCTGGCAAAGCGGCCGCCTGCCAGGAAGGTGTCGATCTGCTCGGTGATGGTGCGTGTGCTGGCATTGCCTGCGGCGTCGGGCTTGGCACTGACGCGGGCGTTGCCCGTGGCGTAGCTGGTGCCGCCCGTGGAGGCCGGGGTAAGGGTCTTGCCGTAGTTGGCGACCACTTGCAGTGTCCAGTTGTTCACGCTGCCGTCGTTGACGGTGTAGCGCGAACCGTTTTGCCCCACATCGCTCATGGCATCGCCAAACGCGATGAAGCGCTGGGGCGTGATGGCCGATTCAGTGGTGCTGGAACCGCAGGCCGCGAGCAACGCGGCCGATGCACATGCGGCGACCATGACGGTGCGGCGCATCCAATTTGCTGCCATGTATTTCTCCAGAAAAGTGGGGGGTAGTTTAACGACGCAAAGTCAACGCATGTAAAGCAGCGCCTTCGTGGCCGATCAAGCCGCCGCCGCACGCTGCAGGCGATCGCGAACCCCCTCCCAATCCGGGCTGGCAGGGGGCGTCTCGATCCAGATCAGCTTCACGCCCTCGTCGTCAAAGCCGCGCAACACGGCAAACAGCTGCTGGGCGGTGGCGGCGGCATCGTCGGGCATGCGCCGCAGGACGAGCCTGGACGAGTGCGAGCGCAGCGCAGAGCGGGCATACACGGCGATATGGGCCGCGTCGGCGCCCAGCAGGTCCAGGCTGGTCTGCAAGGCCTTGGCGTCCATCAGCCGCACCTTGGCAGCGGGGGCGTAGTGGGCCTCCAGCGTGCCCGAGGCGCGAGGGGTGAGGGCGGGCAGGTCTTCCTTGGACAGCGGCGCAATGCCACAGGCCCCAGCGATCTGCGCGCGCGTGATGGCGCCGGGGCGCAGCAGCACGGGCACGCCGCGGGTGCAGTCCACGATGGTGCTTTCGATGCCCACGCCGCAGGGGCCGCCGTCCAGCACCAGCAGGTCGGCGCCCAGTTCGTCCTGCACATGCTGGGCGGTGGTGGGGCTCACGCGGCCAAAGCGGTTGGCGCTGGGGGCAGCCACGCCCCACACGGGCGGCCCCCCCTGGTCGGTGCCATCGGCCGGGGCCGCGCAGGCTTCCAGCAGGGCGTGCGCCACCGGATGGGCCGGGCAGCGCAGGCCCACGCTGTTTTGGCCGCCCGTGGCCGCCGTGGCCACCCCGTGCAGGCGCGGCAGGATGAGTGTGAGCGGGCCGGGCCAGAAGGCATCGACCAGTTTCTGCGCAAAGCCAGGCACCTCGCTGGCGAAGTGGGCAATGCCCTGGGCATTGGCCACATGCACGATCAGCGGGTGGTCGCTGGGGCGCCCCTTGGCCGCAAAGATCTGTGCCACGGCCGCATCGCTGCTGGCGTCGGCGGCCAGGCCGTACACGGTTTCGGTGGGCAGGCCCAGCAGCGCGCCGCTGCGCACCGCGCGCGCTGCGGTGGCGATGGCCGAAGGATCTTTGCCGTCAAGGATCATGGTCAGAACGCGTCAATGCCCAGCAGGGCGGCCGCCTTCAAGGCAGTGGCGCGTGCGGCTTCGGGCGTGGCGCCGGTCACGTTGAGGTGGCCCATCTTGCGGCCCCGCTTGGCGTCGCGCTTGCCGTACAGGTGCAAATGGGTGCCGGGCAGCGCCAGCACCTCGGCCCAGGGTGGGGTCTGCTGTGCCTCGCCGTGCGCAAACCACAGGTCGCCCAGCAGGTTGAGCATCACGGCGGGGCTGTGCTGGCGCGGCGGGGTCAGCGGCAGGCGGGCCATGGTGCGCACCTGCAGCTCGAACTGCGACACGTCGCAGGCGTTCTGGCTGTAGTGGCCGCTGTTGTGCGGGCGCGGGGCGATCTCGTTGACCACCAGGCTGCCGCCCTGCAGCACAAAGAACTCCACGCAGAGCACACCCACGTACTGCAGACCTTCTGCTACAGATTTTGCAGCGGCTACCGCTTGCGCAGCCAGCGCAGAAGGCAGATTTTCTTCATAAACCTCGGTCACGGCCAGGATGCCGTCGCGGTGCAGGTTGCGCTGCACGGGCAGGTTCACCATGGCGCCATCGTGGCCCCGGGCCACGATCACCGAGCATTCCAGCGCCAGCGGCAGCATCTTTTCCAGCACGCAGGGCACGTTGCCCACCGCATCCCAGGCGGCGGCCAGTTCGGCAGCGGTCTTCACGCGCACCTGGCCCTTGCCGTCGTAGCCCATGCGGGCCGTCTTCAGGATGCCTGGAACCAGGTCGGTGGATACGGCGGCCAACTGCTCTGCCGTCTCGATCACCGCGTAAGGCGCGCAGGGCACGCCGCAGGCCACGAAATGGGCCTTCTCGCGCGCGCGGTCCTGCGCCACCGATACCGCGCTGGCGGCCGGCGACACCGGGCGCTGCGCAGCCAGCGTGGCCAGCGCGGCGGCAGGCACGTTTTCAAATTCAGTGGTCACTGCATCGGCCACGCGGGCCAGCGCGGCCAGGCCTTGCGGATCTTCGTAGTCGGTCTGGATATGGTGGTGGCTCACCAGCCCGGCAGGGCTGGTGGGGTCGGCGTCGAGCACGGCGGTGAAGTAGCCCATGGCCTGGGCCTGGTGCACGAACATGCGGCCCAGCTGGCCGCCACCGAGCACGCCCAGCGTGCTGCCGGGCAAGAGCGGAACCCCCACGCTTGCCACTGCGTGTGCGGCGCTGCCCCCCAAGGGGGCCTTCGCGCCTTCAGGCGGCCGTGCGGCGCTCAATGGCTTGGCAGCGTCGGTCATGCGGCGGGCGGCAGGGTCATGTTGCGGGCCACCTCGGTCTGCTCGGCGCGGAAGGCTTCCAGGCGCTGACGCAGTTCGGGGCTTTCGTTGGCCAGCAGGGCCACGGCAAACAGGGCCGCGTTGGCAGCGCCCGCCGTGCCGATGGCAAACGTGGCTACCGGGATGCCCTTGGGCATCTGCACGATGCTGTGCAGCGAATCCACCCCCTGCAGGTGGCGGCTGGCCACGGGCACGCCCAGCACGGGCACGGGGGTCTTGGCGGCGATCATGCCGGGCAGGTGGGCAGCGCCGCCCGCGCCCGCGATGATGGCCTTCAGGCCCCGGCTGGCTGCGGCCTCGGCATAGGCGAACATGTCGTCGGGCATGCGGTGGGCCGAGACCACGCGGGCCTCGTGGGCGATGCCGAACTGTTCAAGAATCTGCACTGCATGCTGCATGGTGTCCCAGTCGCTGCTGGAACCCATGACCACGCCGATCTGGATGGGTTTCATGGTGGTTTGGGGGCGGCGGCAGTGCGCAGGGCCTGCCGCACCGCTGTGGGTAGAACCCGCGATTTTACTTTTTGCGCCTCCCTGCCCGGCCTGGGGCTGTTTCCATGCGCCAAAATAGCGCGAACCCACCAGCTCCACCGGCCTTGGCCCGGACACCATCCATCATGATTGACGTCACCGTAGAGAACTTTGAAGCCGAGGTGGTTGCCGCCTCGATGAACGTGCCCGTGCTGGTCGATTTCTGGGCGCCCTGGTGCGGCCCCTGCAAGTCGCTGGGCCCGGTGCTGGAAAAGCTCGAAACCGAATACGCGGGCCGCTTCAAGCTTGCCAAGATCGACTCCGACCAGGAGCAGCAGCTGGCTGGCATGTTCGGCATCCGCAGCATCCCAACCTGCGTGCTGCTCATGAACGGCCAGCCCGTGGACGGCTTCATGGGCGCCCTGCCCGAAGGCCAGGTGCGCGCCTTCCTCGACAAGCATGTGCCCACCGCCGAAGAAATGGCGGCCGAAGCCGAGGAGGAAGAAGCCCAGGACGCCCTCGCCGATGGCGACACGGGCACGGCCCTCGAAAAGCTGCAGCACGCGGTGGTGACCGATCCCTCCAACGACGATGCACGCTTTGACTACGTCAAGCTGCTGCTGCAGCTGGGCCGCGAGGACGACGCCAAGGTTGCGTTTGCCCCCGTCATCGCCAAGGCCGCCGTGTCGCGCAAGCTGGGCGCGCTGAAGACCTGGATGGATGCTATTGATTTTGTAGCTTCTGGCGCATATGGAGAGCGCGCAGAGGCCGATTTTGAGGCAAAAATCTCCGCCAACAAGCGCGACTTCGACACCCGCTACGCCCGCGCCCGCTGGCTGATGGCCCAGCAACGCTGGACCGATGCCATGGACGAACTGCTCGAAATCCTCATGCGCGACAAGGCCTGGAACGAAGAAGCCGCCCGCAAGACCTATGTGGCCATCCTCGAAGTCATCGAAGCCCCCAAGCCCAAGGTGGCCGAGGGCCAGATCCCGCCCGAAGACCCGGTGGTGGCTACCTACCGGCGGCGGCTGTCGAGTGTGGTGCTGAGCTAGGACGGGCGGCGCCCTGAGGCGCTTCGCGCAATGGTCAGAAAAAAGGCTCCCCATCGGGAGCCTTTTTTGTCCAAGGGGTGGTTTAGCCGACCAAGCGCTCCAGCGCTTCGCGGTACTTGGCCGCCGTCTTCTCGATCACCTCCTGTGGCAGACGGGGTGCGGGCGCGGTCTTGTCCCAGGGCTTGCCGCCCACTTTGGCCTGCTCCAGCCAGTCGCGCACGAATTGCTTGTCGTAGCTGGGCGGATTCTGGCCTTGGGCCAGCGCGTCGGCATAGCCTTCCATGGGCCAGTAGCGCGAGCTGTCGGGGGTGAGCACCTCGTCCATCAGCACCAGCGTGCCGTCGGGTGCCAGGCCGAACTCGAATTTCGTGTCGGCAATGATCATGCCCTTGGTCAGCGCGATCTCGGCGGCGGCCTGGTAGATGGCGATGCTCAGGTCGCGGATGCGGGTGGCCAAGTCCAGGCCGATCATCTCCACCGTGCGCTCGAAGGTGATATTTTCGTCGTGCTCGCCCACAGCGGCCTTGGCGGCGGGCGTGTAGATGGGCTCGGGCAGCTTGGCGGCATTGGTCAGGCCTTCAGGCAGCGGCACGCCGCACACCGAGCGGCTTTCCTGGTATTCCTTCCAGCCGCTACCAGCCAGGTAGCCGCGCACCACGGCCTCCACCGGGATGGGCTTCAGGCGCTGCACCAGCATCGAGCGGCCGCGAACCTGGGCCACTTCCTCGGCCTTGACCACGCTCTCGGGGGCGTCGCCAGTCAGGTGGTTGGGGCAGATGTGGCCCAGCTTGTCGAACCAGAACAGCGCCATCTGCGTGAGCAGCTCACCCTTGCCGGGGATGGGCTCGCCCATGATCACGTCGAAGGCCGAGAGGCGGTCGCTGGCCACCATCAGGATGCGGTCGTCCCCCACGGCGTAGTTGTCGCGCACCTTGCCGCGTGCCAGCAGTGGCAGCGACGTGAGGGCAGAGGTGTGCAGGGCGTTGGAGCTGGGCTGGGTCATGG
>CAYXSL010000069.1:0-21234 GCA_964466605.1 uncultured Verminephrobacter sp. | reverse complement strand
CTACTACGGAACCATCGGCACCAACCGCGACGAGTTCGTGCTGGTGCGCAAGATGAACCGAGTGGACTGGCTCGATGACGAGTCATCCAGCACGGCGGCCCACGCCTGAAGCCGACGATAAGGAGAAACACGATGAAAATTCGCGCACAAATCGGCATGGTGCTCAACCTGGACAAGTGCATCGGCTGCCACACCTGTTCCGTCACCTGCAAGAACGTCTGGACCAGCCGCCCCGGCGTGGAATACGCCTGGTTCAACAACGTCGAGACCAAGCCCGGCATTGGCTACCCCAAGGAATGGGAGAACCAGGACCGCTGGAACGGCGGCTGGGTGCGCAGCCCCGACGGCTCCATCGCGCCCCGCCAGGGCGGCAAGTGGAAGCTGCTCATGCGCATCTTCGCCAACCCCAACCTGCCGCAGATCGACGACTACTACGAGCCCTTCACCTTCGACTACGACCACCTGCAGGCCGCGCCCGAGAGCAAGGCTGCGCCCACGGCCCGCCCGCGCAGCCTGATCACCGGCCAGCGCATGGAGAAGATCGAGTGGGGCCCGAACTGGGAGGAAATCCTGGGCGGCGAGTTCAGCCGTCGCAGCAAGGACAAGAACTTCGACGAGGTGCAAAAGGACATCTACGGCCAGTTCGAAAACACCTTCATGATGTACCTGCCGCGCCTGTGCGAGCACTGCCTGAACCCGGCGTGTGTGGCCTCGTGCCCCTCGGGTTCGATCTACAAGCGCGAGGAAGACGGCATCGTGCTGATCGACCAGGACAAGTGCCGTGGCTGGCGCATGTGCGTCTCGGGCTGCCCCTACAAGAAGATCTATTACAACTGGCAGTCGGGCAAGGCAGAGAAGTGCATCTTCTGCTACCCCCGCATCGAAGCGGGCCAGCCCACCGTGTGCTCCGAGACCTGCGTGGGCCGCATTCGTTACCTGGGCGTGCTGCTGTACGACGCAGACCGCATCCAGGAAGCCGCCAGCGTGGAGCGCGACCGCGACCTGTACCAGGCCCAGCTCGACATCTTCCTGGACCCGAACGACCCGGACGTGATCAAGCAGGCGCGCATCGACGGTATCCCGGACAGCTGGATGGACGCTGCCCGCAACAGCCCCGTCTACAAGATGGCCGTGCAATGGAAGGTGGCCCTGCCGCTGCACCCCGAGTACCGCACGCTGCCCATGGTCTGGTATGTGCCACCGCTCTCGCCCATCACGGCCGCCGCCAACGCGGGCCATGTGGGCGTGAACGGCGAGATCCCGGACGTATCGCAGCTGCGCATCCCCGTGCAGTACCTGGCGAACCTGCTCACCGCCGGCGACACCGGCCCCGTGGTGCGCGCGCTCGAGCGCATGCTGGCCATGCGCACCTACCAGCGCGACAAGCATGTGGAGCAGCGCCAAAACCTGTCGGTGCTCAAGCAGGCGGGCCTGTCGATGGCCGAGGTGGAGGAGATGTACCACGTGATGGCGATCGCCAACTACGAGGACCGCTTCGTGATCCCGTCGGCCCACCGCGAGTATGCCGAGAACGCGTTCGACATCCGGGGTGGCTGCGGCTTCTCGTTTGGCAACGGCTGCTCGGATGGTGCGACGGAAGTCAGCATGTTCGGCGGCAAGAAGCCCCGGACGATTCCCATCAAGGCCACGGTTTGAGTACGGCGGAAGGAATGACCATGTTCAAGAAAACCCCCACCTCTGTGCGCCTGACCCTGCGCGCCCTGGGCTACCTGCTGAGCTACCCCGATGCGCAACTGCGCAGCGTGATGCCGCAGCTCATCGACGCGCTGCAGCTGGAGCAGGCCTTGAGCCACGAGCGTGTGGCCGAGTTGACCGGCGTGTGCCAGCACCTCGCGGCGCTGGACCCGCTGGAAGCCGAAGCCCGCTACGTGGACAACTTCGACCGGGGCCGCCAGACCTCGCTGCACCTGTTCGAGCATGTGCACGGCGACTCGCGCGACCGGGGCCCAGCGCTCATCGACTTGATGCAGACCTACGAAAAGGCCGGCCTGCAATTCGAGGCCGACGAGCTGCCCGACCACCTGCCCGTGGTGCTGGAATTCGCCTCCACGCAGCCGCCCGAAGTGGCCAAGGAGTTCCTGGGCGAAATGGCCCACATCCTCAACGCGCTGTTCAGTGCCCTCGTGGCGCGCAACAGTCCCTACGCCAGCGTGATCGCTGCCGTGCTCGAAGTGTCGGGCCAGCGCGTGCAGTCGGTGGCGCTCACCCCCGAGCCCGAGATGGACGAGGTGTGGGCCGAGCCCGAAGCGTTTGGGGGTTGCAGCACCCAGGGCCAGGCCAAGCCTGACCAGCCGCAGCCCATGCATTTTGTTCGTACCCCCCGCGCCGAGCGGGCACCCGAAGGAGTCTCAGCATGACTACCCCCTGGCTCGATACCCTGTTGTTTGGCATCTATCCCTACATCTGCCTGGCCGTTTTCTTCATCGGCAGCTGGGCGCGGTTCGACCGCGACCAGTACACCTGGAAGAGCGATTCGTCGCAGCTGCTGCGCACCGGCAGCCTGCGCTGGGGCAGCAACCTGTTCCACATCGGCGTGCTGTTCCTGTTCTTCGGCCACACCGTGGGCATGCTCACGCCACACTTTTTGTATGAGCATTTCATGAGTGCGGGCGCCAAGCAGCTCATGGCCATGGTGTCGGGTGGCATTGCGGGAACGCTGGGCTTCATCGGCCTGTCCATCCTGCTGCACCGCCGCCTGTCGGATCCTCGCATCCGCGCCACGTCCAAGGCCAGCGACATCCTGATCCTGGTGCTGCTGTGGCTGCAGCTGGCGCTGGGCCTGGCGACCATTCCGCTGTCGGCGCAGCACCTGGACGGCTCGATGATGATGAAGCTGGCCGAATGGGGCCAGCGCATCGTCACCTTCCGCAGCGGCGGCGTGGAACTGCTGGCCGAAGCGGGCTGGATCTTCAAGGCCCACATGTTCCTGGGCATGAGCATCTTCCTGGTCTTCCCGTTCACCCGCCTGGTGCATGTGTGGAGCGGCTTTGGCACGCTGGCCTATGTGCTGCGCCCGTACCAGGTGGTGCGTGCGCGCCGCCTGAACCTGCCCGCAGGCCACATGCAGTCGCAAGACCGCCGCGCCTGAAACCCACCGACCCAAGGAGCACACCATGAGCGGATGTGGAACCGGGGGCTGCGGCTGCAGCTCGACCGACAGCAGCGCAACGGCCACGGCCGGCACGCTGACCCCCACGCAGACGGCGGCCTACGAGGCCCTGGCTGCCACGATGGCGGCGGCCCCCTTGCAGGCCGTGCAGCCGCCAGCGGCAGGCGCGGCGGTGGCCGAGGTGGCGCGCATCAATGGCGTGGCCCTCAATGCCCCGCAGGAGTCGCTGGACGAAGAGGCCCTGCGCCAGCGCGCCTGCACCGAGCTGCTGCGCCAGGCGGCGCAGCAGGCCGGGCTTCTGTCGGCAGACGATGTGCCCGGTGCGCTGGGCGCCATCAGCGCAGAGGCCTCCGACGCCATCGAGCAGTTGCTGGACCGTGAGTTGCCCATACCTGATCCCTCGGAAGAAGCCTGCCGCCGCTACCACGAGGCCCACCCTGCGGCCCATGCCCAGGGCGAGCGCGCCCAGCTGCGCCACGTGCTGTTCGCAGTGACGCCGGGCGTCGATGTGAAGCAGCTGCGCCTGCGGGCCGAGGCCTTGCTGATCGAACTGCGCTGCGCCGACGATGGCGGCGCCCAGTTTGCCAAGGCAGCGGCCCAGTGGTCCAACTGCCCCAGTGGCCAGCAGGGCGGGGACCTGGGTTGGCTGACCCGTGCCGATTGCGCCCCCGAGTTCGCCCGCGAAGTGTTTGGCGGGGGCGCCGAGATCGGCGTGCTGGCGCGCTTGGTGCACAGCCGCTTTGGCCTGCATGTGGTGGAGGTGGTGGCGCGCGAAGCCGGGCATCAGCCCGCGTTCGAGGACGTGCGCCAGGCCATCGCGCTCACCCTGCGCCAGCAGGCCTGGGTGAATGCGCTGCGCCAGTACCTGCAGCTGCTGGCTGGCGCAGCCGTGGTCGAAGGGGTGGCACTGGACGCGGCCGAGTCGCCGCTGGTGCAATAGCTGCGCAGCCTTTTTGATTGCCAACTTATGCCCGACGAACTGCTGGACCGCCTGCGCCGGTTTCACGACGACGCCTTCCCCCAGTACCGCGAGCAGTTCCAGACGCTGGTGGACGAGGGGCAGCACCCCACCACCCTGTTCATCGGGTGCTCCGACTCGCGCCTCGTGCCCTACCTGCTGACCGGGGCGGGGCCGGGTGAGCTGTTCCTGGTGCGCAATGTGGGGGCTTTCATTCCGCCCTATGACGGGTCCCACGGCCACCATGGCACCACGGCGGCCATCGAGTTTGCGGTGCTCAACCTGCAGGTGCGCCGCATCGTGGTGTGCGGCCACAGCCACTGTGGGGCTATCAAGGCGATGTATGGTGAGGTCTCGCCCGAGGCGCCCAACCTGAACCACTGGCTGGACCTGGGGCGTGAGGCCGTGCTGCCCATGTCGCCCGGCCCCGAGGTGCTGCGCCGCACCGAGCAGCGCGCCGTGGTGCTGCAGCTGGAGCGTCTCATGGAGTACCCCATGGTGCGCAGCCGGGTGCAGTCAGGCCAGATCAGCCTGCATGGCTGGCATTACGTGATCGAGGAGGGCGAGGTCCATGTGTTCGATGTCAGCACCGGCGGTTTTGTGCCCGCCTCGCGCGCGGACAACAGCGGCACGGGCCCCTACCAGCCCTATGTGGAGCACGACGGCCAGGTGCTGGTGGACGAGTGATGGGCACCGGCTTGCCATGGCGCGGCATTCGGAGTGGAATGAGTGCTCCTTGACGGAACGCAACCCCGTTTCAGCGTGAAACCCAAATCATCGGCCCCCATGAAACGCGAACCCCAGCCCCATCCCAGCACCCCATCCTCCTTGCAGCCCATCAGCCTGGATGTGCTGCGCGAGAAGTACCTGAAACCGGGCGAGAGCACGGCCGACGAGCTGTACCAGCGCGTGGCGCGCGCCCTGGCCTCGGTCGAAAAGCCGGAGCTGCGCGCAAAGTACGAAGCCCTGTTCCTGGCCAACCTCCAGGCAGGCGCCATCGGCGCGGGCCGCATCATGAGTGCGGCGGGCACCGACATCCAGGCCACGCTGATCAACTGCTTTGTGCAGCCCGTGGGCGACTGCATCCAGGGCGTGGACGACGAGGGCTTTCCCGGCATCTACGAAGCGCTGCGCGAAGCGGCCGAGACCATGCGGCGCGGCGGCGGCGTGGGCTACGACTTCTCGCGCATCCGCCCCAAGGGCGCGCATGTGAAGGGCACGGCCTCCATGGCCTCGGGGCCCTGCAGCTACATGAACGTATTCGACCAGTCCTGCTCCACCGTGGAGAGCGCGGGCGCGCGCCGGGGCGCGCAGATGGGCGTGCTGCGCATCGACCACCCCGACGTGCAGGAGTTCATCACCGCCAAGCGCACACCGGGCCGCTGGAACAACTTCAATGTGTCCGTGGGCGTGTCGGACGCCTTCATCGAGGCCGTGCAGAACGACGCCCCCTGGGAGCTGGTGCACAAGGCCGCCCCGGGCGCCGCGCTGCAGGCGCAGGGCGCCCACCAGCGCGCCGACGGCCAGTGGGTCTATGCCACCGTGCAGGCACGCCAGTTGTGGGACACGATCATGAAGTCCGCCTACGACTTCGCCGAGCCGGGCATCCTGTTCCTGGGGCGTATCAACGAAGACAACAACCTGCATTACTGCGAGGACATCGCGGCGACCAACCCGTGCGTGACCGCCGACACCTGGGTGATGACCACTGATGGCCCGCAGCAGGTGGCTGACTTGGTGGGCAGGCCGTTCGCCGCCGTGGTGGACGGGCGTGCCTACCGCGTGGAAAGCCAGGGTTTCTTCAAGACGGGCACCAAGCCTGTGCTGGAGCTGCAAACCCAGGAGGGGCATGCCCTGCGCCTGACGGCGGACCACCGGGTGCGCCGCGTGGCGCGCAAGACCCGCTACTGCCTGGAGGTGGAATGGGTCGAGGCCGCACAGTTGCTGCCTGGTGACGAGGTGGTTCTGCACGACCACCGGGCATTTGCGGGCTGGGGCGGCGCGGGCACGCAGGAAGAGGGCTATCTGCTGGGTTTGTTGATTGGCGACGGAACGCTCAAGGCGGACAAGGCCGTGATTTCGGTGTGGGCCCCTGAACTCAAGGCCGTGGGGCAGGGTGCGGTGGCCTTTGCGGCCACCGGTGCGGACGGCATCATCCGGGCCGCCACAGCAGCGGCGGCGACGTTGCCGCACCGCAGAGATTTTCAAGGCTTTCAGCGGCCTGTGGCGGGGCGCGGCGAGGTCCGTCTGGCCAGTGCGGCGCTCTGGAGGCTGGCACACACCATGGGCATGGCGCCAGGCCACAAGACCGTCACGTCTGCCATGGAGCGGCAATCCTCTGCCTTTGCGCAGGGCCTGCTGTCGGGGTTGTTTGATGCCGATGGCTCGGTGCAAGGTGCGCAGGAAAAGGGGCTGAGCGTGCGCTTGTCGCAAAGCGACGAGGCCTTGCTGCGGACCGTGCAGCGCATGCTGTTGCGCATGGGTATTGTGTCTACGCTGTACCGTAACCGCCGCCCTGCGGGAGCGCGTGAGTTGCCCGACGGAAAAGGAGGCATGCAGCCCTACGCCACCCGGGCGCAGCACGAGCTGGTCATCAGTGGGGACAACCTTGCGTTGTTTGCAGAGCGCGTGGGCTTTTGCGATACAGAAAAATCCGCACGCCTTCAGGCGGGGCTGGCGCAGTACCAGCGTGCGCTCAACCGCGAAAGATTCACTGCCACTGTGCAGGCGCTGGTTGATGTGGGGAGGGAGGGTGTGTACGACGTTACCGTGGCCGATGTGCACGCCTTCGACGCCAATGGCCTCGTGGTGCACAACTGCGGCGAGCAGCCACTTCCGTCCTACGGCTGCTGCGACCTCGGCCCCGTCATCCTGACCCGGTTCGTGCGCCACCCCTTCGGTTTTGGCGGAGTGGCGGCCTTCGATTTCGAGGCGTTCAGTGCGGCCGTGGCGCTGCAGGTGCGCGCACTCGACAACGTGCTGGATGTGACCTTCTGGCCGCTGCCGCAGCAGCAGGGCGAGGCCATGGCCAAGCGACGCATTGGCGTGGGTTTCACCGGCATGGGCAACACGCTGGCCATGCTGTGCCTGCGCTATGACCTGCCCGAGGGGCGCACCATGGCGGCGCGCATTGCCGAATGCATGCGTGATGCGGCCTATGCTGCGTCGGTTGCGCTGGCGCGCGAAAAAGGGGCGTTCCCAAAATTCGATGCCCGGGGCTACCTGGCGGAGGGCACCTTCGCGAGCCGCTTGCCCGAATCGCTCAAGGCATCGATTCGAGAGCACGGCATCCGCAACAGCCACCTGCTGTCTATCGCGCCCACGGGCACGGTGAGCCTGGCCTTTGCCGACAACGCCTCCAATGGCATCGAGCCGCCCTTTTCGTGGATGTACAAGCGCAAGAAGCGGCAGGCCGATGGCAGCACCTCCGAGTACGCGGTGGAAGACCACGCCTGGCGGCTGTACCGCGAACTGGGCGGCGATGTGAACGCGCTGCCAGACTATTTCGTTTCGGCGCTGGCCATGTCGGCGCAGGACCACATCGCGATGATGGAGGCGGTGCAGCCCTTTGTGGACACGGCCATCTCCAAGACCGTGAACATCCCGGCGGACTACCCGTACGAGGGTTTCAAGGACCTGTACCTGCAGGCCTGGCGCGCGCGGCTCAAGGGGCTGGCCACCTACCGGCCCAACAGCATCCTGGGCTCGGTGCTCGAAACGCATGCGGAGCCTGCGCCAGTGCCTGTTGCCGTCGCCAAGCCGACCCCCGCCGCGCCGCCTGTGGACCCCATGCGCACGGTGATCGAAAGCCGTCCGCAGGGCGGGCTCTCGGCCGTGGCAGAGAAGCTCGAATACTGGACGCAGGAGGGGCACAAGACGCTGTACCTCATCGTGTCGTTCCTGCCCGTGCCCACGGGCGTGGGCAACCGTACGGTGGACCGCGCGATCGAGTTCTTCATGCCCGTGGGCCAGAGCGGCGAGTCGCAGCAGTGGATCACCTCCAGCATGCGCATGCTCTCGCTGGCCGCGCGTGGCGGCTTCCTGGAGCGGGCGCTGTCCGACATGCGCAAGGTGGCCTGGGACCGGGGCCCCGTGCGCCTGGGCCAGCACCGCAAGGACGATGGCACGCTGGTGCCCATGTGGCACGACTCCGAGGTGGCGGCCATGGCCTATGCCATCCAGAACATCCTGGCGCGCCGCGTGGCCGACCCGGTGCAGCAGCAGCTGCCACTGGACGAGCCCGCCCCGCCGCCCGTGGCTGTGCCCCAGGCCATGGCGGGCAAGAAGTGCAGCGAATGTGGCGCCCATGCGGTGATCCGCAAGGACGGCTGCGACTACTGCACGCAGTGCGGTCACCTGGGGAGCTGCGGGTGACGCCCTCCCGTCCCACCATTCCCTTGGGGGTTGTCTCTGGCAAGCCCTCGGCCGAGGTGCTGGCGCAGATGGACAAGCGTTGGCACTGGCGCCATGTGATGCTGGCGCCCCACCGGTTGGGCTTTTTGCTGGCCATGGTGGTGCTGGTGGCATCGGGGGGCTGGTGGGCGCTGGTGCAGGTGGACCGCACCACCGGATGGCTGGGCCTGGCCTGGGCGCTGCCGCCCCCGCTGGTGCATGCAGCAGTGATGGTGTTCGGTTTCATTCCGCTGTTTGTCTCGGGTTTTCTGTTCACGGCTGGCCCCAAGTGGCTGGGGGTGGAGCCGCTGCCGCCGCAGGCGCTGCGCAACCCCTTGCTGGCGCAGGTGGCGGGCTGGCTGCTGTGGCTGGCCGGGGCGCACCTGCATGCGGTGCTGGCGCTGGCTGGGCTGGCGCTGGCCTGGGGCGGGCTGGTGGCGATGACGGTGCAGTTCTGGGGCCGCGTGCGGCGGAGCCAGGCGCAGGACCAGCTCCATGCCCGCGTGATCGCGGGTGCCTGTGGGTTCGGGTGCGTCAGCGTGGCGGGGCTTGGGCTCAGCCTGGCGCTGGGGGCGCCGGCCCTGGCGCGGGTCTGGGTGTTCACGGGCCTGTGGGGCTTTGTGGTGGTGGTCTACGTCACGGTGGCGCACCGCATGATTCCGTTTTTCACTTCCAGCGCCCTGCCCATGGTGCAGGCCTGGCGGCCGTTCTGGGTGCTGTGGCTCATGCTGGGCGCGGCGCTGCTGCAGGTGCTGGCGGTGTGGCTGGACTGGGCAGGCGTGCCCGCCAGCGCGGCGGGCCCGGCCTGGGGGTTCGCGCACGGCGCGCTGCAGCTGGTGGTGGGCGGGGTGCTGGTCTGGCTGGCCTGGGTGTGGGGGCTGGTGCAAAGCCTCAAGAACCGGCTGCTGGCCATGCTGCACATCGGCTTTTTGTGGCTGGGCCTGGCGTTCCTGCTGGGCGGTGTGTCGCAATGGCTGGCCTGGGGGCTGGGCATGGGGGCGCTGGGGCTGGGGGCGCTGCATGCGCTCACCATGGGCTGCCTTGCTTCGCTGATGCTCGCCATGGTCACGCGCGTGTCCTGCGGCCACAGCGGCCGCGCGCTGGTGGCCGACCGCATCGCCTGGACGCTGTTCTGGCTGCTGCAGGCGGCCACGCTGCTGCGCATTGCGGCAGCAGCGCCGGGCGTGCCGGGGGTTGCGCTGCCCTGGCTGCTGCTGTTGGCTGCCGGTCTGTGGGCTGGCACCATGGGGGCCTGGGGCGTGCGCCTGGGCCGTTGGTACGGCTGCCTGCGGGCTGATGGCCGTCCCGGTTGAGCAAGAAGGTGTCAATGCGCCCGTTCAAGGATTGTTTGTCATGGCTGTCATCCCCTGGCCTCTGAGCCCTTCTTCCAAATCTGCATCCACCGCCGCGCGGGCACCCGTGTCCGACGACGTGGCGGGCATGGCTGCGGCGCTGATCCAGTCGCGCCAGACCATCCTGCCCAAGCGCCTGGGCGCGCCGGGCCCCAGTGCGGCCGAGCTGGCGCAGATCCTGAGCGCCGCCGCCCACGCGCCCGACCATGGCCAGCTGGTGCCCTGGCGTTTTGTGCTCGTGCCCGAGGCGTCGCGCACGCCGCTGGCCGATGTGTTTGCCCAGGCCCTGCGGGAGCGCGACCCCACCGCCACGCCCGAGCAGGCCGAGCAGGCGCGCGAGAAGGCCTACCGCTCGCCCGTGCTGCTGCTGGCCGTGGTGGATGCTGCGCGCGGCGACGCCGACATCGACCTGGCCGAGCGCACCGTCTCGGCCGGCTGCGCGGTGCAGAACATGCTGCTCATGGCCACGGCGCAGGGCTACGGCTCGGCGCTCACCAGCGGCAAGGCGCTCAAGGCCGACAGCCTGCGTGCGTTGTTCCAGCTGGCGCCGTCCGAGCTGGCCTTGTGTTTTGTCAGCATCGGCACCGTGTTGTCGCGCAAGGCCGTGCGTGCGCGGCCAGTGGCCCATGCCTACGTGAGCACTTTGGACGCCCACCGGGGCGTGGTGCCCGGCTTTTGATCTGTTTTTTTGATTGCGAGACTTTGTGATGGAAATTGCCAGCTTTGACGACCTGCTGCAGGCCGCGCGCCAGCAGCCCGAGCCCCAGCGCCTGCTGTTCGTGTTTGCCGCTGCCGAATTGCCCGATGACGCGACCCCCGCGCAACGCGCCCATTTCGAGGCGGGGCAGGGCGGCGCCCTGGTGCCGCTGATGTGTGTGGACAAGACGCCGCAGGAGCTGGCGTCGTTCAGCGCCCTGGTGGAAGAGGCGCGCCAGTTCACTGCCCCCGGCCACGACTGGGCCATGGTGTTTGCGGCCGCGCTGTCCGGCACCTTGAACCAGGCCCCCACCAGCGCCGATGCCGAGGCGCCCCTGCAGCGCATGGTGGACGCGATCAAGGGCGGTGCACACGGCGCCTACATCCCCTTCAACCGCCAGGGCCAGCCTGTGCGCCTGGGCTGAGACGGTGTCCGCCACCCCATCGGGCGCAGCAGCCCGCCACTTGCCGGGTTTCAGCGCCCCGGCCGTGGGCTTCGAGCAGCCTTTTGCGATGCTGGAGGCCTGCCACGAACGTGTGCTGCGCACCCTGGCCCTGCTCGCCCGCCTGCGTGCCCATGTGCGCCTGCACGGGGCCGATGCCGACGCCCGCCAGGCCGCGCGCGATGTGCTGCGCTATTTCGACATCGCCGCGCCGCTGCACCATGAGGACGAGGAGCTGCATGTGTTCCCGCTGCTGCGGGCCCAGGCCAGCCCCGAGGTGCAGGCGCTGGTGCAGCGGCTGCAGCAGGACCATGTGGCGATGACGGCCGATTGGGCTGCGGCGCGTGTGCCCTTGTTGGCGCTGGCCGAGTCGGCCGTGGCCCCGTTCACGCCCGCTGACGATACCGCCCTGGACCGGTTTGCCCAGCGCTACGCAGACCACATCGCGGCGGAAGAGGGCACGGCCTACCCCGCCGCGCAAGCGTTGCTGGCCCCCGCCACGCTGCTGGCCATGGGGCAGGAGATGGCCGCGCGGCGTGGTGCCTGATGTTTGCTATCAATAGCATAGCTGCTCGGGCATGTTGGTCGCGCGCAGAGGCCCTTTTTTACTTGAAATAGACCCCTGAAACGCAGGCGCCGCAACGGTTTCCGTCTGGCGATGCCTGTCATGCTGCCTGGGCAGGGCGCGGCAGCCGCGGTGCGAAGGCGGTGGCGCGATACTTGGCAACTTGCTGGTTGCCGCGCGCGCAAATGCCACCGGCCCCGACAGGGGGCGCCGGATTGCGGCGCGGCCTCACTGCGCACCCTCCGCTTTCCACCCCCGGCCTGCCGTTCTGCCGTCCTGCCCGTATGCGTCTGCCTTTTGTTGCCCGAGTTCTTGCCACGCTGGCCCTGGCCTGGGCGGCAGCGGCCGCCTGCCTCGCGCTCCACACCCCGCTGCCCTGGATGATCGGCCCGCTGCTGGCCACGTCGCTGGTGTCGATCGCCGGTGGGCCCACCGAAAGCTGGGGCCCGCTGCGCAACGCCGGGCAGTGGACCATTGGCGCTGCGCTGGGCCTGTACTTCACGCCCGAGGTCGTGGCGCTGATCGGTGGCCTGTGGTGGGCCATCGTGCTGGGCATCGTGTGGGCGCTGGTCCTGGGCTGGCTGTTTGGCGCCTGGCTGTACCGCGTGCACGCGCCGCGCATGCATGGCGTGCCCGCGCCCATGCTGCGCGCCACCAGCTACTTTGCGGGCGCCATCGGGGCGGCGTCGGAGATGACCTTGCTCTCCGAACGCGAAAACGCGCGCACCGACCTGGTCGCTGCCAGCCACAGCCTGCGCCTGCTCATCGTCACGGTGACGATTCCGTTTGCGCTGCAGTGGAGCGGCCTGCACGGCCTGGACATCCTGCCGCCCACGCTGCGGGTGGTGAGCTGGCCCGGCCTGGCGCTGATGGCACTGATGACCGGCGCGGGCGCGGTGGTGATGGACCGGCTGGGTCGCGCCAACCCCTGGTTCATGGGCGCGATGCTGGTGTCCATGGGGCTCACCATGGCAGGCCTGGGCCTGTCGGCCGTGCCCCAGGGGCTGGTGAATGCTGCGCAGCTGGTGATTGGTGTGAGCCTGGGCGTGCGCTTTCGGCGGGAGTTCTTGCACACCGCGCCGCGCTGGCTGGCCACCGTGGCCGTGGGCACGCTGGGGCTGATGGGGGTGTGTGCGCTGTTTGCCGGGGCACTGGCCTGGGCCACGGGCCTGCCCTGGGTCACGCTGCTGCTGGGCACATCCCCCGGCGGCATCACCGAAATGGCGATCACGGCCAAGGTGTTGCAACTGGGCGTGCCGGTGGTCACGGCGTTCCAGGTGTGCCGGCTGATTGCGGTGCTGATGCTGGTGGACCCGCTGTACCGGCGGATTTATCCCAGGGACGAACACCAGGCACTGTAGGTTTGAAAAGAAGAACTGCACGACAAAACTGGCGCGCCCCAGGGCCAGGGATGCCAAGCAAGGGCCGCCCCGCAGCGAGGGCATCGTCCCCCTGCCCGCGAAGCGCAGCGTAGCGATAGCGGGGGGAAGCCGCGCAGCGGCTCAGGGGGTCTTAGTGCACTACCACCGGGTTCTGTGCCAGGCCGGCGTAGCGGTCCAGGGCGTCTTCCACTTCTTCCTGCGTGGGGGTGTCGCGTTGCCAGGCCAGGATCTGCTCCTGGAACATCTCGGCCCAGGAGCCGTCCAGGTACACCTCTTTGCCGGAACGCTTGTCCACGATTTCAAAGCCGTGGCGTGCGAGCTGGGGAGCGGCGGGGGCGGTATCGTTGAGCGCCGGGCTGGTGCTTTTCTCCACGGCATCGGGCAGCATGTGGACCACCACGAAGGATTCTGAGTCGTAGAGCATGTGCATCGTGTTCCCCTTGTCGATATGGATATGAGATGACAGCGGGTTGGCAGAGTTCAAGCCCCGGCGGAGCGTCCAGGACACGCTGGCAAGCATGTAACGTCCTGCCCGGCGCATCGGTTTTCGGGGGCCGCCCGCCCGGAATTCCACCTTTGCTGCGTTCCAGTATTTCATGAAAAGCGGGGGTGGCCGGGCTCGGAGGGCTTTTTTAGCAGTCTGCGATGTATGTGGCGTTGGGGCGCAACACTTTGGCGTGTGGCGGCTCCGTCAGGGGGCGCCGCTGCTGCGCAGCAGCAGGTCGGCGAAATCGCCGTTGGCCTGGGTCAGCTTGATGCGCACCGGCAGGTAGCCCAGCGACGGTGCCACCCACAGCTCGGCTTTCTGGTCGTAGTCCTTGCGCGGCAGTCGCTGCAGCTTGAGCGCGGGGGTGGGGCCTGCGGGCAGGTCCAGCGTCTCGGGGCCTTCGATGGTGAAGGTCCAGCGGTCGGCGCTGCGGGCGCTCACGGTGGTGAGGGTGATCTGGGTGCCCGGCACAAAGCGGCCCGGGTCGGCCGCCAGCAGCGCGCCCAGCTGGATGAACACGCTCAGGCGGTCCTGCACGCCGGGGCTGGCCGGGGCCTGCGGGGTGTTGGCGCTGAAGGTGATGCGGCCCTGCGCGTAGTCGAAGTGTGCGGCCTGTTCGCTGCGGGATTTGTCGGAAAACTTCTCGGGCAACAGCCCCTGGGCCGTGATGGCGCCCACGCTGCGCTGCGTGCGGGTGCCCACCAGGAAGGCGCTGATCTCCTGCCGTGCCTCGTAGCGGCTGCCATCGTGTTGCCACAGCAGCTCGGCGCGGGCGTTGTAGGCAAACTTTTTGGCCTGCCCGCTCACGTCAAACGCCAGCCGCGTGGGCTGGGGCAGGCGGGCAGGGGGCGGCGCCTTCTGGGGCGCCAGGCCGGTGCCAGCGCCTGGTGGGGTGATGTCCACCCCGGTGGTGGCTTCCGTCGGCGGTGCGGGGGGCACGGCGGCAGAGGCCGGGGCGTCGGGGGCAGGGGCTGCTACCTCGGCAGGAGGCGCCAGCGTTTCGGTGCTGGGGGTTGCTGCTGTGTCAGTGCCCACTTCGGTTCCCGTGGCCAGGGTGTCAAGGGGCAGTTGCGGGGCAGCGGGCGCGGCAGTGGAAGAGGGCACGGGCGTGGTGCGCGCCGGTGGTTTTTTGCGGGCGGCAGGTGGCGGCGCCGCTGCCGGGGCGGCATGGGGTGCCGGGGCATTGGCCACGGTGGCCACGGTGGGCATGGCGGCGGGTGGCGGGGCCGCAATGCTGCGGGTGCTGAACGCCTGGCCCGTGGGCTGCGCCGGGCTGTCCCAGGCCAGCGGCACGCCACTCAGCACCAGCCAGTGCAGGGCAAGCACCAGGGCGGTGATGGCAACCAGCGCGCGGCGGGGCATGCGGTGCGGTGGCGGCGCGGGTCAGGCGCTGCCCGCGCCCAGGTCGCGCGAGAGCTGGCCAGCGGCCGCGCGCAGCGGCGTGTCGATGGCGCCGTTCCACTCGGGGTCGAAGGTGGCAATCGAGCCCAGCGTGGTGATGCCCAGCTCCAGGTGGCCGTCGGCGTCGAACACCGGCGCGCAGAAGGCGACGATGCCGGGCAGCAGCGTGTCCACCACGCGCGCGGCGCCGCGTTCGCGCACCTCGGCCAGCAGGGTTTTCACCTCGGCCATGGTGGCGGGCAAATCGGTGCGGTGCATCTTCACGGCGCGGGCCAGTTCCTCTTTCAGCAGCGGCGCCACCACCTCGGGCGACATGAAGGCCGCAAAACACCGGCCCGTGGCCGATGACAGCAGCGGCATCACGTCACCGAGGCGCAGGTTGGCCGTGACGGCCTGGGGCGATTCTTCCCAGTGCACGATGGTCGGGCCGTGGTTGCCCCACACGGCCAGCGCCAGCGTGTGGCCAATGGTTTCCATGAGCGCGGGCATGCGCTCGCGCGCCAGGCGCACGGCGTCCAGCCGGGCCAGCGATGCCAGGCCGAGCTTGAGGGCCGCCGGGCCGAGGTCGTAGCGCGCGGTGCGCGGGTCCTGCGTGACCAGGCCCAGGCGCTGGAAGCTCACCAGATACCGGTGTGCCTTGGCCGCGCTCATGCCCGCCGAGGCCGCCACATCCTTGAGCATCAGCGGTCCGCGCGAGCGTGTCAGCCCCTCCAGCAGGGCAAAACCCACCTCGACCGATTGAATTCCTGCACGTTCTTTGTCCATGTGCACTAAAATTTGCGAGTTTTGTTTAGTTAAATCAATTTACCCAAGCGTAATTTTCGCTAGCGGTACCCATCAACCCACTGAGACAAAGGTCCTGCCACCATGAAACTCGCTACCTACAAAGACGGCTCGCGCGACGGCCAACTGGTTGTCGTCTCCCGCGACCTGGGCACAGCCCATTATGCGACCGGCATTGCCAGCAAGCTGCAGCAGGTGCTGGACGACTGGGGCTTCCTCTCGCCCCAGCTGCAGGACCTGTACGACCAGCTCAACAGCGGCCGCGCGCGCCACGCCTTCCCCTTTGACCCCGCCCAGTGCATGGCCCCGCTGCCGCGCGCCTACCAGTGGGCCGACGGCTCGGCCTACATCAACCACGTGGAGCTGGTGCGCAAGGCGCGCAATTCCGAAGTGCCCGAAAGCTTCTACACCGACCCGCTGATGTACCAGGGCGGCAGCGACGACTTCATCGGCCCCTGCGACGACGTGGTGGTGCCCAGCGAAGCCATGGGCATCGACTTCGAGGCCGAGATTGCCGTCATCACCGGCGACGTGAAGATGGGCACCAGCGCCGACCAGGCGCTGGACGGTATCCGCCTGGTGATGATTGCCAACGACGTGAGCCTGCGCAATTTGATCCCGGCCGAACTGGCCAAGGGTTTTGGTTTCTTCCAGAGCAAACCCGCCACCGCCTTCGGCCCCGTGGCCGTGACGCTGGACGAACTGGGCGACGCCTGGGACCATGGCCGCGTCAACCTGACCGTGCAGTCCACCTGGAACGGCCGCAAGGTCGGCATGTGCGACGCCGGCCCTGAGATGACCTTCCACTTCGGCCAGCTGATCGCCCACGTCGCCAAGACGCGCAACCTGCGCGCGGGCTCCATCATCGGCAGCGGCACCGTGAGCAACAAGGGCGTGACCGACGCCAGCGGCCGCACCGAATGGCCCAAGGGCTACAGCTGCATTGCCGAAAAGCGCTGCATCGAGACCATCCAGGACGGCAAGCCCAGCACCGAATTCATGAAGTTCGGCGACACCATCCGCATCGAGATCAAGGGCAAGGACGGCGCCAGCATCTTCGGTGCCATCGAGCAAGCGATTGCCGCCCCGGCCGCCTGAGCACCCGGTTGGCAGAAATTTGAGCAAAAAAAGGCCGCTTGCGCGCGATGGATAAGCGCAAGCAGCTATCAAATCAATAGTATCAAGGAGACAACCCCATGCAACGCAGAACCCTCTTGTCCGCCCTGGCCGCCGCAGGCGCCACCACCGCCGCGCCCTGGGCCGCTGCCCAATCCAGCTGGCCCGACCAGCCCCTGCGCTGGGTCGTGCCCTACCCGGCAGGCGGCGGCACCGACGTGCTGGCCCGCACCGTGGCCGAGGCCATGCGCCAGACGCTAGGCCAGCAGATCATCGTGGACAACCGCCCCGGCGCCTCCACCAACATCGGCGGCCAGGCCGTGGCCACGGCCAAGCCCGACGGCAACACCTTCATGTCGGCCGACAACGCCATCCTGGCCTACAACGAACACCTGTTCACCAAGCTGCCGTTCCACCCCGAAAAGGACTTCACCTACGTGGGCGGCATCAGCCGCTTCCCGCTGGCGCTGGTGGTCCACCCGTCGTTCGAAGCCAAGACGGTGAAGGAATTCCTGGACTACGCGCGTGCCAACCCCGGCAAGCTCAACTACGCATCGCCCGGCAACGGCTCGCCACACCACCTGGCGATGGAGATGTTCAAGAACCGCACCAAGACCTTCCTCACCCACATCCCCTACCGCGGCGCGGCGCCTGCGCTGCAGGACGTGATGGGTGGGCAGGTGCCCTGCATGTTCCTGGACCTGGCCGCCGGCCTGCCGGTGATCACCTCGGGCAAGGTGCGCGCCCTGGCCATCGGCTCGGCCAAGCGCGTGGCCGCGCTGCCGGACGTGCCCACGCTGGCCGAAGCCGGTGTGCCCAACACCGAGGTGTTCGCTTTCCAGGGCATCCTGGCGCCCGCCGGTCTGCCCGCTGCGATCACCACGCGCCTGAATGCCGACCTGAACAAGGCCCTGCAGAGCCCCGCCGTGGTCAAGCGCATGGCCGACTTCGGCATGGAAGCGCTGCCCGGCACGCCCGAGCAGTTCCGCGCCATGGCGCGGGCCGAGTCCAAGCGCTGGGGGGAGATCATCAAGGCGGCGGGGGTGAAACTCGACTGACCCCCCTGAGCGGCTGCGCCGCTTCCCCCCAGGGGGACGCACCCGGTGGCCTGGCGAAGCCAGTTCCACGGGTGCACTCACTTGGCGACGCGCCCTCTGCGGGGTGTGCTGCGGTGTTTCTTACTCCGGCAGGTGGCACACCGCCTCGATGTTGTTGCCTTCCGGGTCGATCACAAAGGCGCCGTAGTAGTGCGCGTGGTAGTCGGGCCGCAGGCCCGGGGCGCCGTTGCCCTTGCCGCCCGCTGCGATGGCGGCGGCGTAGAAAGCATCCACCTGCGCCCGGTTCTGGGCGCGCCAGGCCAGGTGACAGCCCGTGGTGGCGGGCGGACCGCCGTAGGGCGATGGGCCATCGATGAACCACACATCGGCCTTTTTGCCGTCGGGCTCGGACGGGGCCGGGTAGGCAAAGCCCAGCATGTTGGCGCCGTAGTTGCCTTCAAAACACAGGCTGTAGCCCAAGGGCGCGAGGGCGGCGACGTAGAACGCCTTGGTGCGGGCGATGTCGGTGACGCGGAAGGTCATGTGGTCCAGCATGGGGGGCTCCTAGGGTTGTTGTGTGCGGTTTTATACCTGAAATACTGATATTAAACACAGTATTTTCATCTGGATACAGAACCCACCGCGGCCTCAAAGGCCGCCCGCCCATGCCTCGGACTCAGCGGACCGGCGCTCTTCAGTTCCACCCCTCCAGCACCAGCTTGCCCCGCGCCTTGCCGCTCTCGATGAGCGCATGGGCCCGTTTCAGATTCGCCGCGTTGATGCTGCCAAACCGCTGGTCGAGCGTCGTGCGGATCAGCCCCGCGTCCACCAGCCGCGCCACTTCGGTCAACAGGTGGTGCTGCGCGATCATGTCGGCGGTGCCGAACAGCGAGCGTGTGAACATCGACTCCCAATGCACCGAGACCGCCTTGCGCTTGAACTTCATCATGTCGAGCGACAGGGGCTCGTCGATCAGCCCGAACCGGCCTTGTGGCGCGATGGCCTCCACGATCTGGTCGAAGTGCGCGTCCGTCTGCGTGAGGCTCACGATGGTGTCCACCGTGGGGTGGCCGATGCGCGCCAGCTCTTGCGTCAGCGGCAGGCTGTGGTCGATGACGTGGTGTGCGCCCAGGTCGCGCACCCATTGCTGGGTTTCGGGGCGCGATGCAGTGCCGATCACCGTGAGGCTGGTGAGCCGCGCCGCCAGCTGCGTGAGGATGGAGCCCACACCGCCACTCGCGCCGATGATGAGCAGGGTCTTGTGGGGCGGCTGCTTGCCGGGGGCCACGCCCAGGCGGTCAAACAGCATTTCCCACGCGGTGATGGTGGTCAGCGGCAGCGCGGCGGCCTCGGCGAAGTCGAGCGACTTGGGGGCGTGGCCCACGATGCGCTCGTCCACCAGGTGCCGTTCGCTGTTGGTGCCGGGGCGGGCGATGGAGCCCGCGTACCAGACGCGGTCGCCAGGCTGGAAAAGCGTCACGTCGGGGCCCACGGCGCGCACGATGCCGCTGGCGTCCCAGCCGAGCACCTTGTAGGGCTGGCCCTCGGACGGGCCGCTGCCCTTGCGCATCTTGGTGTCCACGGGGTTCACGGAAACGGCCCGCACTTCCACCAGCAGGTCGCGGCCGGTGGCCACGGGGTCGGGCAGCGTGATGTCGATGAGGGCGTTCGGACGGTCGATGGGGCCGGGGTGGCTGTAGCCGATGGCTTTCATGGTGCAAGGTCCTGGGTGGTTGAGCGATGTGCCAATGGTCGGCTTGATCGGGTTCTTTGCAAATAGGCTGGCGGTTGAGCCAATATTCAAAGAAAATTTGAAAATAGTGCCCCATCGCACCCATCCACCAGCGCCCTTGCCTTCCCATGAAAAGCCTGCAGGACCTCGACATCTTCGTGCGCACCGTGGACAGCGGCAGCCTGTCGGCCACCGCGCGAGCGCTGGACCTCACGCCAGCCGCTGCCAGCGCCGCGCTCAAGCGGCTGGAGGCCGAGCTGGGGGTGGCGCTTTTTGTTCGCTCCACCCGCAGCCTGCGGCTGACGCAAGAGGGCGGGCTCTTTCTGGAACAGTGCCGTCCCGCGCTGGCCGCGCTGCACCAGGTACGCAGCCAGCTGCAGGACGGGCGGGCCAGCGCGCTCACGGGCACGCTGCAGCTGGCGGCACCGTCGGACCTGGGGCGCAACGTGCTGCTGCCCTGGCTCGATGCCTTCCAGTCGGAGCATCCGGGCATCGACCTCCGCCTGCAGCTGTCCGACCGCGTTGCCAACGTCTACAGCGAGCCGGTGGACGCGGCCTTCCGCTACGGCGCACAGCAGGATTCGGGCCTGGTGGCGCTGCCATTGGTGCCCGAACACCGGCGCGTGCTGTGCGCTGCGCCCGCCTACCTGCAGGCCCATGGGGCGCCTGACACGCCCCATGCGCTGGCCGGGCACGATGCCCTGTGTTTCACGCTGGGCGAGGATGTGCACGACCGCTGGCACTTCTGGGATGCAGCAGGCCACGAGGTGGTGGTGCGCATGCGCAGCCGCAATGTGGCCAACGACGGTGACGTGGTGCGCCGTTGGGCGGTGCTGGGCCGGGGCATCGCCTACAAGTCGTACTTCGACGTGGCGCATGACCTGGCTGCAGGCCGCCTGGTGCCGCTGTGCCCGGGCTGGACGACCGAGGCCGTGCCGTTGTACCTGGTGGTGCCCAGCCGTCACCAGCTCACGCCGCTGGTGCGCGCGCTGCGCGACTTCATGGCCGGGCGCCTGCAGGGGCTGATGCAGCAGATGCCTGGCACCGCTGTCTAGGGCTGTCCGGCCGGTGACGTGCATGCCGGCAGTGCGGGCTGCACAATGCCCTGCAACTGCGCGCATTCAGCGTCCAGAATCTGCAACCCCAAGGCACCCCATGCTGAATTTCGACTTCCACAACCCCACCCACATCGCCTTTGGCCAGGGCCGCATTGCCGACCTGGCCAAGCTCGTGCCCGCTGCTGCCAAGGTGCTGATCCTGGTGGGCGGCGCCAGCGCCGAGAAGACCGGCACGCTGGCCGAGGTGCGCGCCGCGCTGGGCGAGCGCCCGCACGCCACCTTCAGCGGCATTGAACCCAACCCGAGCTACGAAACCTCGATGAAAGCCGTGGCGCAGATCCGCGAAGGCGGGTTTGACTTTCTGCTGGCCGTGGGCGGCGGCTCGGTCATCGACGCCGTCAAGTTCATTGCCGCCGCCGTGCGCTTCGAGGGCGGCGACCCCTGGGCGATTCTCGAAAAACATGGCCGCAACGTGAAGGGCGCCATGCTGTTCGGCGCCGTGCTCACGCTGCCCGCCACGGGCTCGGAGATGAACAACGGTGGCGTCATCACCCACCGCGCAAAGGGTGCCAAGCTGGCCTTTGGCAGCGTGCACACCTACCCCGTGTTCTCGGTGCTCGACCCCACCAAGACCTACACCCTGCCGCCCCAGCAGCTGGCCAATGGCGTGGTGGATGCGTTTGTGCACACGGTGGAGCAGTA
>CAYXSL010000068.1:0-21721 GCA_964466605.1 uncultured Verminephrobacter sp. | reverse complement strand
CTCAAGCCCCGCTCCATCAAGTTCGTATGCCTGCTGGCTGCGCCTGAAGGCGTGGCCACGCTGCAAAAAGCGCACCCCGATGTGCCGATCTTCACCGCCGCCATCGACCGCGAGCTGAACGACCACGGCTACATCCTGCCGGGCCTGGGCGACGCGGGCGACCGGATCTTCGGCACCAAGTAAGTGCCCCCGCCCTGCCACCAGCAGCCGCCCTCGGGCGGCTTTTTTGTGCCTGCCCCATCCCGCCACCCCGTGGCGACGCACCACCCGCCCAGCACAAAATTTTTACCACTTGGTTCAATCCTCTGGCAGACTGCAACTGGCCCAGCCCCCGCTTTTGGCGCGTAAATTGCTTGTGTGTATGCACCGGCTTGCCGGGCCCTCAAACCCCCTTTTGCCTGACCGAACCGACTGAAGGAACCACTCCATGAGCTCTCGCCGCGTCTTCACTGGCCATCTGCTGTCCACCTCGCTGGCCCTGTCCGCCCTCGTCGGCCTGGCACCCAGCGCCGCTTTTGCGCAAGCCAAGCTCAAGGTCGCAGCGATCTACACCGTGCCCTTCGAGCAGCAATGGGTCAGCCGCATCCACAAGGCCCTGAAAGCCGCCGAAGCGCGCGGCGAGATCGAATACAAGGCCAGCGAGAACGTGAGCAACGCCGACTACGAGCGCGTGATGCGCGAGTACGCCACCGGCGGCAACCAGCTCATCGTGGGCGAGGCCTTTGCGGTGGAGGCCGCCGCCCGCAAGGTGGCCAAAGACTTCCCCAAGACCTCCTTCCTGCTCGGCTCGTCGGGCAAGCCCCAGGCGCCCAACTTCAGCGTGTTCGACAACTACATCCAGGAGCCCGCGTACCTGTCCGGCATGATCGCGGGCGGCATGACCAAGTCCAACAAGATCGGCATGGTGGGCGGTTTCCCCATCCCCGAGGTCAACCGCCTGATGCACGCCTTCATGGCGGGCGCCAAAGAGACCAACCCCAAGGTCGAATTCACCATCACCTTCATCAACAGCTGGTTCGACCCCCCCAAGGCCAAGGAAGCCACCTTTGCCATGATCGACAAGGGCGCCGACGTGCTCTACGCCGAGCGCTTTGGCGTGAGCGATGCTGCCAAGGAAAAAGGCAAGCTCGCCATCGGCAACGTGATCGACACCCAGCCGCAGTACCCCGACACGGTGGTGGCATCGGCCCTGTGGCACATGGAGCCCAGCATCGACCGCGCGCTCAAGCTGGTCAAGGAGGGCAAGTTCACGCCCGAGGACTACGGCCCGTATTCGATGATGAAGCACAAGGGCTCTGAACTCGCGCCCCTGGGCACGTTCGAGAAGAAGGTGCCCGCCGACATCGTCGCCAAGGTCAAGGCCAAGGAGGCCGACATCCTAGCGGGCAAGTTCACCGTGAAGGTGGACGACAGCCAGCCCAAATCGACGGCCAAATAAGCACTGAATGTGGCGGGCGCCCCCCCCTGCCCGCCCCCGCCCCCTCCAGCCTGTGCACAGGCCACCCCGGCAAAGCGGTGGCCTGTTTGTTTTCAAGCGTTGACTGCGCGCACCGCTGTTTTCTTTGACGAGGCACCACCCCCATGCAATCCCTCACCGCCGCCAAGCCTTCCCTGATCTCCCGGTGCACCCGCCTGCTGGGCGCCCTCACCCTCGCCGCAGTGGTCGCGGGCTGTGCCGCCACCTCGACCAGCAAGACGGCGGTGCGGCTGGACGACGCGCCCCGCATCGCCGTCATCTCCGCCTTTGCCCCTGAGCTAACGGTGCTGCTGCCCCAGGTGCAGCAACCCGCCCAACACAGCATCAACGGCGTGGAATTCACCACCGGCACGCTGGAGGGCAAGCCCGTGGTGGTGTTTCTCTCGGGCATCAGCATGACCAACGCGGCCATGAACACGCAGCTGGTGCTGGACCGCTTCAACGTGAGCCATGTGGTCTTCAGCGGCATTGCGGGCGGCGTGAACCCCGGCCTGCACATTGGGGACGTGACGGTGCCCGCACAGTGGGGCCAGTACATGGAATGGCTGATGGCGCGCGAGGACAAACCCGGCCAATACAGCGCCCCCGCCTGGATGAAAAGCGAGCTGACGATGCCCGCCTTCGGCATGATGCACCCGCGCCCCGTGGAAGTACGCTCGGCCGCGCAGCCCAAGCTCTCCAAAAAGTTCTGGTTTGAAGCCGACCCCAAGATGCTGGCCACCGCCCGCAGCCTGCAGAACGTGGGCCTGGAGCATTGCCTGGCCGCCACCTGCCTGAAGCAGCGCCCCCAGCTGGTGGTGGGCGGCAACGGCGTGTCCGGCCAGGCGTTTGTGGACAACAAGGCCTTCCGCGAATACGCGTTCAAAACCTTCGAGGCCAACGTGCTCGACATGGAAACCGCCGCCACCGCCATGGTGGCGCACAGCAATGGCGTGCCCTACATCGCTTTCCGCTCGCTGAGCGACCTGGCGGGCGGGGGCGAGGGAGAGAACGAGATGGGCACCTTCATGGGCCTGGCGGCAGCCAATTCGGCCAAGGTGCTGCGGGCATTTCTGGCGGCCTGGAAGTGAAGCAGAAACACCCCCCTGAGCGGCTACGCCGCTTCCCCCCGCTCTCGCAGGGCTGCGCACTGCGGGCAGTGGGACGACGCCAGCGCGGCGGGGCGGCCCTTGCGCGGCGTCCACTAGCCTGGTCCGCGCCAGTTGTGCAGACCCCTGAAAGCATGCAATCCCGTGTGTACTGAAATGTCGCCCGTCCTGCGCCTGTCGGGCATCACCAAGCGCTTCGGCAAGCTCGTCGCCAATGACAACATCGGCCTGACCCTCGCGCGCGGCGAGGTGCTGGCCCTGCTGGGCGAAAACGGCGCGGGCAAGTCCACGCTGATGTCCATCCTGTTCGGGCACTACGTGGCCGACGAGGGACAGATCGAAGTCTTCGGCCAGCCCCTGCCGCCCGGCCAGCCGCGTGCGGCGCTGGCGGCGGGCATTGGCATGGTGCACCAGCACTTCACGCTGGCCGACAACCTCACGGTGCTCGACAACGTGCTCTTGGGCACCGAGCCGCTGTGGCAGCCGTTCTCGCGCCGCAGCGAGGCACGGGCCAGGCTACTGGCCGTGTCGCAGCAGTTTGGCCTGCCCGTCAGCCCCGACGCGCGAGTGGGCAGCCTGTCGGTGGGCGAGCGCCAGCGGGTCGAAATCCTCAAGGCGCTCTACCGGGGCGCGCGCATCCTCATCCTGGACGAACCCACCGCCGTGCTCACCCCGCAGGAGAGCGAGGCGCTGTTCGACACCCTGGCGCAGATGGTGGCGCAGGGCCTGTCCATCATCTTCATCAGCCACAAGCTGGGCGAGGTGCTGCGCGTGTCGCACCGCGTGGCCGTGCTGCGCCAGGGCCAGCTGGTGGCCGAGGCCCCTGCGCAAGGCACCACGCAGGGGCAGCTGGCGCAGTGGATGGTGGGCCATGCGATTGAGGCCGCCGCGCGCCGCCCCGCTCAAAACGTGGGCGAGCCCCTCTGCACCCTGAGCCACGTCAGCACCGCCCCCACGGGACGCGACCGGCTGAACGATGTGTCCCTCACCCTGCGCGCTGGCGAAATCGTGGCGATTGCAGGCGTGAGCGGCAACGGCCAGGTGGCGCTGGCCGATGTGCTGTGTGGTGTGCGCGCAGCCACCGCCGGCCAGGTCACGCTGCGCGGCGCGCCGCTGCCAACCCGGCCCGCTTGGCTGGTGCGCCAGGGCGTGGCCCGCATCCCCGAAGACCGCCACGCCGTGGGCGTGGTGGGTGATCTGCCCGTGTGGGAGAACGCCGTGTCCGAGCGCCTGCGCGGCCCCTGGTTTGCGCACCCGTGGTGGCGCGCCTTCTGGGTCAAGCGCAGCGCCGCGCGCCAGCATGCACAGCGGGTGGCCGACACCTTTGACGTGCGCGGCGGCGGGCCGGATGCGCCAGCGCGGTCGCTGTCGGGCGGCAACATGCAAAAGCTCATTCTGGGGCGGGCGCTGCTGCCACCAAGGGACGCCGCAGGCAACTCCGCCTCAGCTCCCCAGCTCATCGTGGCGCACCAGCCCACGTGGGGGCTGGACATTGGCGCCGTGATGTTTGTGCAGCAGCAGCTCATCAATGCACGCGACGGCGGTGCGGCGGTGCTGCTGATTTCAGACGACCTGGACGAAGTGCTGGCCCTGGGCGATCGCGTGGCGGTTATGCACGACGGGCACCTGACCCCCGCCCAGCCCGCCGAGGCCTGGAGCCGTGAAGCCATTGGCCTGGCCATGGCAGGGGCGGCAAAAAATGCAGAGGTCAGCGCGTGACTGCGCAGGCGCCCATGCAGCACCCCGCCCCTTACCCCGCGCCCATGGCGGCCAAGGTTCTGAAGACCACCCAAGTGAACACCAAGGCGGACAGGTACAGCGCCGAAGCCACGCCCAGCTCCCACCACGACAGCGCCCTCTTCCACCACACCCACGCCAGCGCTGGAGCCCACGCGGATGCCACCCAAAGGGATGGCGGAAACCACCACACGCCGACCAACAAGAAGCATGGCGCCCAAAGCAGCACACGGCTGCACTTGTACGCCAACGACCGGTCGCTGCGCCAGGTTTGCGTCACCAGTGCGATGAAGCCCACGGTCAGGCCCAAGGCCACCCCGGCCGTCACCCATCGGAGCCGCATCTGTGCGGCCTCCTGCGCGGCGCGCTTCTCGTCCAGCCATGCGTTGATCTCGGCAGTCCGCGCCAATTCCTCCTGGGTGGGCGGCGGCCTCGAGGGCGCCGGATCGCCCGTGGCAGCCCACGCAAGGCCCGCGCCCCACACCGAGGCGACGAAGGCGAAAACAATGGCGAGGTGCTTCATGAAAAAAGGCAAAGGGCAAGTCAAAGGACCATGGGCTGCGCGCATTCTCGAACACCGCCCCTGCCTGCACAACCACTGACACCCCTCCAATCTGTCCACCGCCCATGCGCCTCGAAAAACGCAACCGCACATCCCCCGCCGCCTACCTGCTGGCGCCCATCGGCGCCGTGGTGTTCACACTGCTCATCAGCGGCCTTTTGGTGCTGTGGGCCGGTGCGCCCGTGGGCCAGACCTATGCGCTGCTGCTGCAAGGCGCATTCGGCTCGGTGTTTGCGCTGACCGAAACCCTCACCCGCGCCACGCCGCTGATCCTGACCGGGCTGGCCGCCGCCGTGGCCTTCCGCGCGCGGCTGTTCAACATCGGGGCCGAGGGGCAGCTTTATGCCGGGGCGCTGGCCGCCGTGGCCGTGGGCGGCATGCATGGCGGCACGGGGCTGGAGTGGTCGCCCTATGTACTCTTCCCGCTCATGATGCTGGCGGCCGCGCTGGCCGGGGCCGCGCTGCTGCTGGGCCCGGCGCTGATGAAGGCGCGGCTGGGCGTGGACGAGGTCGTCACCACGCTGCTGCTCAACTTCATCATGCTGCTCTTGGTGTCGGCCCTGCTCGATGGCCCGATGAAAGACCCCCTCTCCATGGGCTGGCCACAGAGCGTGGCGCTGCAGGGTGATCTGGAACTTGCCAAGCTGGTGCCGCAGACGCGGCTGCACACGGGCCTGCTGTGGGCCATCTCTCTGGCGGTGATGCTGTGGGCGCTGCTGGCGCGCACGGTGCCGGGCTTTGACATCCGCGCCGCAGGCGCCAATGCGCGAGCGGCCGCGTTTGCGGGCGTGCCCATCACCCGCACGGTGGTGCTGGTGGCCCTGCTCTCGGGCGGGCTGGCGGGGCTGGCCGGGGCCATCGAGGTGGCGGGCCGCACCAGCTATGTGACGCTCGACATGTCGCCCGGCTACGGCTACAGCGGCATCGTGATCGCCATGCTCGCGGGGCTGCACCCGCTGGGCGTGATCGCGGCGGGCACCTTTGTGGCGGGCGTGCTGGTGGGGGCCGACAGCATGAGCCGCGCGGTGGGCGTGCCCACCTACATTGCGGATGTGATCGTGGCGACCTCGCTGATCGCGGTGCTGGTGGCGGGGCTGCTGACGCAGTACCGCATGCGCTGGAAGTGAGGGCAACATGAACCCCCATTCACACCAAAATTTCAAGAAAAATGAGCCGCCACCGCGCGTCCATCAAGCGCAAGAAGCTATCAAAATGGTAGCATTTGCATCGAACCACTTAGAACCGTTCACGCTGAGCCTGTCGAAGCGCAGCGCCAGGCTTCGACAGGCTCAGCCCGAACGGCCAGTGCATGTTTCTATGCACCGAGTCCTGAACGCAAGCTGCGCCGGAGCGAGTGCATGACCGAACTGCTCGACATCCTCGCCAACCCCGCGTTCTGGATCGCCACGTTGCGCGTAGCCACGCCGCTCATCCTGGGCACGCTGGGCGTGCTCATGTGCGAACGCGCAGGCGTTCTCAACTTGGGCATCGAGGGGATCATGGTGGCCGGGGCCTTCACCGGCTGGCTGGCGGTGTACGCGGGCTACGGGCTGTGGACGGGGGTGCTGGTGGCAGCGCTCACGGGCGCGGTGTTCGGGCTGCTGCATGCGTGGCTCACCGTGGGGCTGGCGCTGTCGCAGCATGTGGCGGGCTTGGGGCTAACGCTGCTGGCCACGGCGCTCAGCTACTACGGCTACCGCGTGAGCTTCCCCAAGGTGAACACGCCGCCCACCATCGAGCCGTTTGCGCCCATGGAATGGCTGGGCATCCCCCTCCTCTCGGAACAAACCCCGCTCACGCTGCTGGCCCTGTTGCTGGTGCCGCTGCTGGCCTGGGTGCTCTACCGCACGCCGCTGGGCCTGGCCGTGCGCATGGTGGGCGAAAACCCGCAGGCAGCCGAGGGCCAGGGCATCCCGGTGGCGGCCACGCGCACGGGGGCCATCGTGTTCGGCTCGGCGCTCATGGGCGTGGCGGGGTCGTTCCTCACGCTGTCGGCCTTCAACGCGTTCTTCTTCAACATGGTCAACGGGCGCGGCTGGATCTGCGTGGCGCTGGTGGTGTTTGCCTCGTGGCGGCCGGGCAAGGCGCTGCTGGGTGCGCTGCTGTTTGCCTTCTTCGATGCGCTGCAGTTGCGGCTGCAGCAGGCGGGCGGTGCCTGGCTGCCCTACCAGGTGTATTTGATGCTGCCGTACCTGCTGTCCATCCTGGCGCTGGTGCTGGTGGCGCGCAAGGCGGCGTATCCGCAGGCGCTGATGAAGCCCTACCGCAAGGGGGAGCGCTGAGAAGGTGCGTTAAACCCGCCATGCCCGCTCGTCCCGCTCGGCCACACCGGATTCACTCACACCTTCTGGTCAGACCACACCGCAAACTCGTTGCCGCTGGGCTCGGTGAAATGAAAGCGCCGCCCTCCTGGAAAGTCAAACACCGGCTTGACCACATGGCCCCCCGCCTGCTTCACTTTGGCCAATGTGGCTTCGAGGTCTGCGCTGTAGAACACCAGCAAGGCGCCGCCGGTGGCGGGGGTGGAGCACAGGCGGGCTTGGAAGAAGCCCCCGTCCAGCCCCTGGCCCGAGAAGGCCGTGTATTCGGGGCCGTAGTCCACAAAGGCCCATGCAAAGGCTTTCTCGAAGAACAACTTGGTGGCCGGCAGGTCGCGTGCCGCAAATTCGACATAGTTCAGCTTTTCATGCGCATTCATCGGATACCCCTTTCTTCCTGAGACCATGCAGTGTGCCTGCGCATTCAGACGAATATCTACACTCCCTCACCATGCTCGACCTGCTCATCACCCACGCCACCCTGCCCGACGGCCGCCAGAACATGTCGATAGCCGTGCAAGACGGCCGCATCACCGAAGTGACCGAAGGCCTGCAAGCCCCCGCGCACGAGACGGTGGATGCGTGCGGCCTGCTGGTGAGCCCGCCGTTTGTGGACGCGCATTTCCACATGGATTCCACCCTGAGCTACGGCCAGCCGCGTGTGAACGAGAGCGGCACCCTGCTCGAAGGCATTGCGCTGTGGGGCGAACTCAAGCCCACGCTCACGCACGAGGCCATCGTGCAGCGCGCGCTGCAGTACTGCGACATGGCTGTGGCGCGGGGGCTTCTGGCCATCCGCAGCCATGTGGACACCAGCCACGCGAGCCTGCTGCCGGTGCAGGCGCTGCTGGATGTGAAGCAGCGCGTGGCGCCGTACCTGGATTTGCAGCTCGTGGCCTTCCCGCAGGATGGCGTGCTGCGCGCGCCCGGCGGGCTCGAGAACCTGAAACGCGCGCTCGCCCTGGGCGTGGACGTGGTGGGCGGCATCCCCCACTTCGAGCGCACCATGGCCCACGGGGCCGAGAGCGTGAAGATCCTGTGCGAGCTGGCGGCCAGCCTGGGCAAGCGTGTGGACATGCACTGCGACGAATCCGACGACCCGCACTCCCGCCACGTCGAGACCCTGGCATACGAAACCCAGCGCCTGGGCCTGCACGGCCGCGTGACGGGCTCGCACCTCACTTCCATGCACAGCATGGACAACTACTACGTGACCAAACTGATGGCGCTGATGCGCGAGGCCGATCTGGGCGTGGTGGCCAACCCGCTCATCAACATCACACTGCAAGGCCGCCACGACACCTACCCCAAGCGCCGGGGCATGACCCGTGTGCCCGAGCTGATGGCCGCCGGCCTCACGGTGGCCTTTGGCCACGACTGCGTGCTCGACCCCTGGTACAGCGGCGGCAGCGCCGACATGCTGGAGGCCGCGCACATGGGCCTGCACGTGGGGCAGATGACCAGCCAGGCTGGCATGCGCCAGTGTTTTGACGCGGTGACGGAGAACCCCGCGCGCCTGCTGGGGCTGGAGGGCTATGGCATTGCGCCCGGCTGCCATGCCGACCTGGTGCTGCTGCATGCGCGCAGCCCGGCGGACGCCATCCGCCTGCGCGCATCCCGGCTGGGCGTGTGGCGGCGTGGCAAGCGGTTGGCCAGCCAGCCCGCGCCCACGGCGCAGCTGCACCTGCCCGGGCGGCCTGGCAGCGTGGACTTCTTGTAGCCCGAAACCCCCCACGCGGTCTGAACCGCCGGGTTACCTTGCGACACCCCCGACGGAAACTGGAGTCAAAAACGGCCTTTGCGCCTGTCTGACATGCCCTAGCAGCTATCAAAAATATAGCTACACCACCGCATCGAACGCCGACACGTGGTTGGCCAGGTGCATGGCATGGGCCTGTTCGTACTGCACCTTGCCGAGGGCGCCATAGGCAAAGTGGGGCTGCAAGGGACCGGTGTGGGCGGCAAAGTCTTGCGCCGCCTTGCGCAGGCGGGCCAGGGCGGCCAGGGCCTGTGCAGGCGCGTCGGCCGGGGTGGCCGCGTCCAGCGCGGGGGCGCCAGGAATGGGTTCGGCCAGGTTGTGGCTCATGCGCCCGCGCAGGGCAAACAGGTTGAAGGCTGCGGCGCCCAGCGTGTTCTGGAACAGGGCCGACTTGGGCGCTGGAAAGCCCTGCAGCGAATACTCGATGCTCTGCGCGCAATGCACCAGCGTCTGCGTCCAGCTCCAGGCCGTGGCGGGGGCCAGCGGGCCCACGGCGGCGCTGGCCAAACGTTCCACCTCGCGCATCGCGTCGGCCACGGTGGCAAAAACCAGCTGCCGGTCGTTGGCAGGCCGGTACAGCAAGTAGCCGCCCCCCGCAACCGCCCCCACGGTGACCAGGCCTGCGCCAAACCGCAGGAAAGCCCTGCGGGGCGGGGCAAGCGGGCTGGTGGGGGCGCTGCTGCTGCGGGAGGATGTGGCTGCCATGGCGGTGCTTGTCAAAGACGTGGGGTGACCTGGGAGCCTGCAATTTTGCGGCAGGCCCACGGCGGGCACCTACAGCGCACGCCCCCCTGAAGGTCGGGCAGCCGACATTGGGCCGCTGGGCGACAAGCGCACACTGCGGCGCTCAGAGCCCCCCGCCATCCCGCAGCCGCTCAGGCCGCCCTTGCCAACGCTGCGGGGGTGGCGTGCGCAGCGGGGCACGACACCTCCACCCGGTTGCGGCCCCGTTGCTTGGCCAGGTACATGGCCTCGTCGGCCCGCTGCAGTGCGGCGCCTGACGAATCGCCCGGGCCACATAGTGCAATGCCGACGCTCACCGTGAGAGGAATCGAGCGCCCACCTGCGGCGGCGGGGTGGGATTCGACCAGCAGCCGCAGGCGTTCGGCCACGGCGCGCGCGCCCTCTGCCCCCGCGTTGGGCAAAAAGATGGCGAACTCTTCACCACCCAGCCGCCCCATCACGTCCTCCTTGCGCAGGCAGCGCAGGGCCAGGGCCACAAAGTGGCGCAGCACATCGTCGCCCGCACGATGGCCCCAGGTATCGTTGATGGTCTTGAAGTGATCCAGGTCCAGCACCAGCACAGGCAACCGCATATGGGTGCGCTGGGCACTGCTCACGGCCTTGTCCAGCAAGGTGAAGAACGCCCGGCGGTTGAAGACGCTGGTGAGCGGGTCTACCTCGGCCAGGTGGCGCAGCTCGGTGGTGATGTACTCGGTGGTCAGGATCAGCGCGCCGAAACCCAGCAGCACGGCAGCCACGATGGCCTCGAGCACCACAAACTGCGACACCAGAACCACAGGCCCCGTCTCCGGCAGCGCCCCGGGGCCCGCGCCGCCCAGTGTGAACAAAGCAGGCCGCAGCAGCAGGAACAAGCCATGCAGGCCCAGCACACCCGCCAGCAGGTAGCGGGCCGGCACGCGGTGCATGCCCCCCGCAGCCAGCGTGCGCGCCGTAAGCAGGTAGCAGACGCCTGCGCCCAGCCCCGCCAACACAAACCGCATGCCCAGGTGCGGGTACACCACCGTGAACACCACCGAAGAGGCCACCAGCGCGCCGATGCCCACCACCGCATACAGGTGCGAAAACGGCCGCCGCCCCATGTACATGCGGCCCGCCAGCAGGCACAGATACGCCCCCAGAGCCACGAACCCCTGCGAGATGGCCACCCCCACCACCTCGGGCAACCAGCTGCGCACCAGCAGGCTCACGGTAAAGATCGAGCTGCACAAAAAAGACAACATCCACAGGCGCAGGCCCGGGATGTTCTTGTTGAAATGCCACACGGCATAAAGCACCGCGGTGACAAGAGCGGTCAAAAGCGCCGCAAGGAGGGTGAGTGTGGGGCTGTGCACGGGGGTGAGGGGCTGGCAGGCGTCCCAAATGTTAACCGCGCCACCGCCGCGCCCTGTACGGGGCCCATGTGCCAGGCTCGGTTGCTTGACCTGGATTAAGGCCCGGGCCCAGAACCTCGATCAAAAGCCCTGGGGCGCTCTTTCTACCCCGCCACGTTGCACTCGCGGCGCAGCAGCGCCAGCGCGTCGTGCAGCTGGTAGTCCATGTCGCTGAGCAAGGTTTTCTCGGCGTCCTGCACAAAGCTGTTCCACAGCGCCAGGTAGTCCTGCTGGTGCACGCCGGGCGCATGGGCACGGATGAAGTCGGCCGCCAGTGCAGGCAGCAGGCCCGACTTGCGCGCCTTGCGCACCAGGCTGGCGGCGGTTTTCTCCGTCAGCAAGGTCTTCTTGGGCACACCGGCGGCCAGGCACAGGAACAGCGTGAGCAGCGAATGCTCATCGTCATTGCCGTCGGTGGTCTTGGTCCAGGTCTTGCTGGCGGGTTGTGGCGGTTCGGCGTCGTCCTCCAGCGCGTCCAGGCTGTGGTGCAGGGCCTCCACCTCGGCCAGCGGGTCGTCCAGCAGGAAGTAGCGCGCCCGGAAGGCCCCCATGGGCCGCAGCAGGGTGCGCAGCGGCGTGGTGGATTGCAGCAGCTTGGGCAGGTCGGCCAGCACGGCGCTGCAGTGCGCCGCCACGGCGTCGTGCAGCGGCTGGGGCAGCCCGGGCGGCAGGCGCAGTGCCGTGGGCACGGGCAGCTTTTTCTTGCGCAGGGCCGTCACCAGCTTTTCAAACGCGGGGGCGCTGGGCCATTCGCCCGCCGCCATGGCCTGCGGGGCCAGGGCCTGCATCAGCAGGCCCGTGCGGACCACGGCCTCGGCGTCGGCACCGGCAGACTCCAGCTCGTCGGTGTCCAGGTCGTACTGCGCGGCCAGCCACTCGGCGGCAGCGATGGCCTGTGCGATCTGGCTGCGCCGGGCCAGCTCGGCGCGGTAGTCGGCATGGCTGCGCAGCGACCAGGCGGCCAGCAGCGGCGTTTCGGCATCGGCATACCCGGCCATGCCGAAGTTGCTGCTCTCGGGCATGGCGATCAGGCGCTTGAGCATGTCCGAGCCGCCCTTGGAGCGCGACAAAAAGGAGTTGTCGCGCAGCGAGACCGCCGCCTTGGCCAAATCACCGTCCGTGGTCTCCAGCAGGTACAGGCTGATGAGGTTGACCATGCGGTCGCGCGCCTTCTCCAGCTCGGGCCGCAGAAACTCGCTGCCAAAGTAGCGCGCGATCTGCACCATGCCCTTGGGCGCATCGGCGTTGATGGCCGCGAGCCGGTCCGCATCAAGGATGCCGTGCTGCACGCCGTGAACCAGCACCTTTTCAAAGAAAGGACGCGCGTCGTGCAGTTGCAGTGCATTCGCGGCTGCAACCGGCTGGGCATCAGAGGAAGGCGTATCGGGCTGGGTCATGTGGGTATCCATCACGCTAGGTATTGCTCACGCTCTTTGCCACTGGCGCGGCCAACGCCAGGACCGCCGAGCAAGGGCGCCAAGCTGCGTATGCGGCGCTTCGCTTGCGTGCGAGGGCGGTGTCCCCCTTCCCGAATCACACAGTGATTCGAGAGAAGGGGGAAGGCGCAAAGCGCCTCAGGGGGTTGTTTCTAGATCGCGGATTCTTCGTCAGAGGTCCTGGCAGCAGGCGTGGCCTTGCCCCGGTCGGTCTCGCTGGTCTCGAACTTGCCGTCGTCTTCCTCGGCGGGGGCGTCGTCGCCCTCCTCCAGGCCCAGGTCAAACGCGCGGGCCTTGGCGCGCAGCACCAGCAGCATCTCGATGAACAGGTCGCGGCATTCATAGCGCAGCAGCCAGGCCATCTGCATCCAGTCGCGGTCGGCCACTTCGTCCTGGTCCACGCGCGGCTGCACGTAGCCGGATGCCAGCAGCTCGTCGTCGCTCAGCGTCACACCGTAGTCTTCGGTCGCGTCAAAGGTGCCGGTGCGGGCAAAGGCCTCCACGCGGCTCCACTTCTCGGCAAAGTAGTTGGCCAGGGCCTCGGCGCCGCCTTCCAGGTCGCCGATGGCGGTGAGGAACTCCACCGGGTCGGCATCGTCGCGGAAGACCACGGCGTTGACCATGTTGCGCAGGTGCGTGTGGGTGAGGTCCTTGTACTGCTTCTCCAGCACCATGGCGCGCGCGAACTGCTCGGGCGTGACGAGCATGTTGACCACGGATGCCTTGGAGTCGTCGTACTCGCGCATCACGGCCAGGATGTCCTTGGGCGCGAGCTGGTCCAGCACCACCATCAGCGCGCCGTCGCCGTCGGTGTCGGCCAGCTCGGCCAGGGCCGACTCGGCGCCCACGATGTCACCGGCCGCAATGAGGCTGGTGGTTTTGGTGATCAGGGCGAGGTGGTTGCTGCTGCTCATGGTCATTCTTTCCGGTCAAAGCCTGCGTCGGCCAGCCAGTTGGCGCTGGACTCCTCGCGCGTGCGGCTGTTTTGCGGGTCCACCGCATCGTCTGCACTCAGGGCGCTGTAGTCGTCGTCGTGCTCGGGGACGTCTTCACCGTCGTCCTCGGCATCGCTGTCGCCATGCACAGCGGCGGCAGGCGCCATGCGCGCATGCTGCTGCAGGTATTCCAGCCCCGCTGCCACCGCCAGAAAACGCGCGCCCTGGGGCTCGCGCAGCACGGTCTGCGCCAGGCTTTGCGCCCAGGGCTCCAGCGCCACGGCGTGGGTCAGGCTGTGCCAGTCGGGCAAGGCATCCACGGGCGAGCCCAGCAGGTGCTCCACGGCCGCAGGCTGGGTGAAGCGAAAGCCCCGGTGAAACACCACGGCCACCATCTCCGGGGCCAGCTCCATCATCTGCACCAGAAAGGCGATTTCGTTGCGCTTTTCGGCCAGGCGCTTGCGCAGCACATCGTTGCCTTCGGAGTCGGAGACCAGGTCGTCCAGCTCGGCCTGGTAGGCGGAGCGCAGGTCATGAAAGTAGGGAGAAAGTTTCACAGAGGCGATCAGGAAGAAGAAAGAATGCGCGCCGAATAGGCCTGCCAGATCTCTTGCGCGGTCTGCAGCGGGTCATCCAGCAGGTTGCGGCGGCGGTTGTCGTCGTAGGCCTGGCGGGCTTCATCGTCAGACAGCACCTCGTAGGCCTTTTGCACCTGGGCAAAACGCTGGGCGGCGTCGGGCGCGTCGTTGCGGTCGGGGTGGTAGAACGAAGCTTTCTGCCGGAAGGCCTTCTTGATGTCGGCCAGCGACGCATTGGCCGCCAGCCCGAGGGCGGCGTAGTGGTCTGCAGTCATTGAATGGGGGTTGGTGTGAAAGCCGGTGGCGATGGAGATGACGATGGCGCAGGCCGCAAGGGCCTGCAGCCGGGCATCAACCGCCCAGGCTCACAAACACGTTCTGCACGTCGTCGTTGCCGTCGATGGCCGCCAGGAAGCTTTCCACCTCTTCGAGCTGCTCGGCCGTGAGGTTGGCGGGGTTGACGGGGTTCTTGGGCTTGTAGCCCAGCTTGACCGACAGCACGTTGAACCCATGGGCGGGCAGCGCACGGCTGACCAGGTCCAGTTCAGCCGGGTCGGTCCAAAAAGTGGTGGTGCCCTCTTCATCGCCTGGCTCGCAGTCTTGCGCGCCCGCTTCAATGGCGGCCTCTTCAGGGTCAGCGCCTGCCACGGCAGGCTCGGCTTCGATCATGCCGACGTGGTCGAAATCCCATGCCACCGAGCCCGAGGTGCCCAGCTGGCCCTTGCGAAACAGCACGCGCATCTCAGGCGCCGTGCGTTTGACGTTGTCGGTCAGGCATTCCACCATCACGGCCACCTGGTGCGGTGCATAACCTTCGTAGATCACGCGCTCGTAGTTCACCGCGTCAGCCCCGGTGCCCGAGCCCTTCTTGATGGCACGCTCCAGCGTGTCCTTGGGCATCGAGGCCTTGCGGGCCTGCTCGACCACCAGGCGCAGGCGCGAGTTGCTGGCCGGGTCGGCACCGCCGCGTGCGGCCACGGTGATTTCCTTGACCAGCTTGCCAAACAGCTTGCCCTTGGCATCGGCCACCAGTGCCTTGCCTTTTGCTTTCCACTGCGCGCCCATGGAGTTACCTTTGAATGTGGGAATTGAGAGGGGTGTTTGCCGCAGGTCGCCCAGCGCGGCAAAACCCTATAGTTTACCCGTTGCCCTGCAACCGCCCCGTGCGGACAACCCTGGCGCTGTCGTGGCGGCGCCAAACGGGTTGCAATCCACCCATCGCCCGCCGACCAGCGTGTAACCTCGGCAGCATCCCCGCCCTCACCCGCCCAGCTTCTAGACACCTCCCATGCTCAACACCCTGTGGCTCGGCTTTTTCATCACGGCGGCGGTGGCCGCGTTGGCCCAGTGGCTGGTGGGTGGCAATGCCGACATCTTCTCGGCCATGGTCCAGGCGCTGTTCCAGATGGCCAAGCTCTCGGTCGAGGTGATGGTGCTGCTGTTTGGCACGCTCACGCTGTGGCTGGGGTTCTTGCGCATCGCCGAGAAGGCGGGCTTGGTGGACGCGCTGGCGCGCTGGCTGGCGCCGCTGTTTGCCAAGCTCATGCCCGAGGTGCCACGCGGCCACCCCGCGCTCGGGCTCATCACGCTGAACTTTGCCGCCAACGCGCTGGGGCTGGACAACGCGGCCACTCCCATGGGCCTGAAGGCCATGAAGTCGCTGCAGGAGCTCAACCCCCAGCCCGACACCGCCACCAACGCGCAGATCCTGTTTCTGGTGCTCAACGCGTCCTCGCTCACGCTGCTGCCGGTCACCATCTTCATGTACCGCATGCAGCAGGGCGCGCCCGACCCGACGCTGGTCTTTTTGCCCATCCTGCTGGCCACCTCGGCATCCACCCTGGTGGGGCTGCTGAGCGTGGCCGTGGTGCAGCGCCTGCGGCTGTGGAGTCCCGTGGTGCTGGCCTACCTGCTGCCCGTGGCGCTGGTGCTGGGCGGCTTCATGGCGCTGCTCACCACGCTCAGCGCCGCCGCCCTGGCCTCGCTGTCGTCGCTGCTGGGCAACCTCACGCTGTTTGCGCTGGTGGTGCTGTTTGTGGCCCTGGGCGCGTGGCGCAAGGTGCCGGTGTACGAAGCCTTCATCGACGGCGCCCGCGAAGGCTTTGACGTGGCCAAGGGCCTGCTGCCCTATCTGGTGGCCATGCTGTGCGCGGTGGGCGTGTTCCGCGCGTCGGGGGCGCTGGGCTATGTGCTCGACGGCATACGCTGGTGCGTGACCACGCTGGGCGCCGACGCGCGGTTTGTGGATGCGCTGCCCACCGCCCTGGTCAAGCCGTTTTCGGGCAGCGCCGCACGCGCCATGCTGATCGAGACCATGCAGACCCAGGGCGTGGACAGCTTTGCCGCCCTGGCCGCCGCCACCATCCAGGGCAGCACCGAAACCACCTTCTATGTGCTGGCCGTGTACTTCGGGGCCGTGGGCATTCAGCGCGCGCGGCATGCCGTGGGCTGCGCGCTGCTGGCCGAGCTGGCGGGCGTGGTGGCCGCCATTGTGGTGTGCTACCAGTTCTTCGGGTAAAAAATGAATCAAATCACGCCCTACCGCGCGTCCATCAGGCCTGGATAGCTACCAAATTTGCAGCAAAATCCTGACTTCACTTGTCCTCGGAGGTACACCTGGGCCCCTCCGGCTCCCCCAAATGCCCGGCAACGACGCCCGAAGAGTTTGGTGGGCCGCTCTCAGTGGTTTCCACCATGCGGACCGCCGAGGCGGTACCTATGCTCGCCCATCGGCGCACAAGTGGCGCCACGGCAGCGATCAAACACTTTGACCCTTGCTCCAGGGCTCCCGGAAAGCGCCCTCCACCCCGTTCCATGACCTTGCCCCACCACCCCGCAGCCCCCCACGAAGCCGAAGAGCGCGGACACGCCGAGGCCCTGCTCCAACTGTGCAAACGCCTGGAACGCGCCTGGACCTTGCCCGACGTGCTGGAGGCCGTCAAACCCCTGGGCGAGAGCGTTTTCGACTATCGCCATGTCTGGCTGGCGCTTTTCGACGAAGCCTCGGGCATGCTGGACTTCCTCACCCACACCACCAGCGGCGAAGAAAGCGCCCTGAGCCGCCAGCTACAGACCATGAAGATCCCCGTGAAGGGGGACGCGCTGCTCGAAGAAATCATGCAGACCACCCACGTCGTGGTGGTGGAAGACGCGCGCACCGACCCGCGCACCAACAAGGCCGTGGTGGCGGCACTGCACAACCGCACCATCGTCAACGTGCCGCTGGTCATGGCCGACCAGCGCCTGGGCGCACTGGGCATGGGCACCTATGGCGACGAGGAAGGCGTGCGGCCGCCCAAGCCCTGGCAGATCGCGCTGATGCAAGCCACCGCCGGGCACCTGGCCGTGGCGCTGGACCGGGTGCGCTTCATGACCGCGCGGCGCGAGGCCGAAGCAGCGCTGGTGCACCAGAAGGAGCGCTTGCAGGTGACCCTGCAATCGATCAGTGACGCCGTGGTCACCACCGATGCGGCGGGGCTGGTGCAATACCTCAACCCCGCCGCCCAGGCGCTGACCGGCTGGCCGCTGGCCGACGCCTGTGGGCGCAGGCACCAGGATGTGCTGGGCCTGGGCGCCGAGCCCGGCACCGACGCAGCCCCCGACCTGGTGGGCCGGGCACTGGCACAGGGCAGTACCCAGTTCCATTCCAAGCTAAGGTCCACGCCGCAGGCGGGCGCACCGTTGCTCATGGACCTGTCGGCCTCCCCCCTGCTGCGTCCCGGCGGCGATGCCGACGGCGTGGTGCTGGTGTTTCGTGACGTGACCGAAGCCAGTCGGCTGAGCCGTGAAATGGAGTTCCAGGCCCTGCACGACACGCTCACCAGCCTGGGCAACCGCCGCGCATTCGAGAACCTGCTCACCCAGGCCTTTGCTGCCACGCGCGACGGCATGGCCCGCCACTGCGTGTGCTACCTCGACCTCGACAACTTCAAGGTGATCAACGACACCTGCGGCCATGCCGCAGGCGACGAGCTGCTGCGGCAGGTGGCGCATCTGTTTCTGGCCCACCTGCAGCCCCAGGACCTGCTGTGCCGCCTGGGCGGCGACGAGTTCGGCATCCTGCTGTGGCAGCAGGATCTGCAGCAGGCCTTGCAGGTGGCAGAGCGCATGCAGCAGGAACTGGCCGCATTCCGCTTTGCGTGGCGCGAGCATGTGTTCAGCGTGAGCGTCAGCATCGGGGCGGTGGCGCTCGACGCCAGCACGGAAAGTGTGGGCGCCCTGCTGCAGGCCGCCGACAGCGCCTGCTACGTGGCCAAGGACGGAGGCCGCAACCGCATCCATGTCTATGCCGAGAACGACCCGGCACTGGCACAGCGCTATGGCGTGATGGAATGGGTCAGCCGCATCGAGGACGCCCTGCAGCACGACCGGTTCGAGCTGTTCGGCCAGCCCATCATCCGCCTGGGCACGGCCCCTGGCAGCCAGCCCCGTGGCCTGCATTGCGAGATCCTGCTGCGCATGCGCACGGCCGATGGCCGCCTGGTATCGCCCGGAGAATTCATGCCCGCCGTGGAGCGCTATCAACTGGCCGCCCGCGTGGACCGCTGGGTCATCAAGAAGGCCCTGGCGTGGATGGCCGACCACCAGGAGGGGGTGGAGCTGTGCAGCATCAACCTCTCGGGCCAGTCGGTGGGCGACGCCGCATTTCTGAGCCAGGTGCTGCAGGCCATGGACCAGACCCCGGTGCGCGGCGACCGCCTGTGCTTCGAGATCACCGAAACCGCCGCCATGGGCGACCTGGCAGCCGCCAACCGCTTCTTCCAGGCCCTGCGCGCGCGGGGCTGCCAGTTCGCGCTCGACGACTTTGGCAGCGGACTGTCCTCCTACGCCTACCTGCGCGAGCTGGCGGTGGACACACTCAAGATCGACGGCCAGTTTGTGAAGAACATGGCCGACGACCCCGTGAGCTTTGCCATGGTGAAGTCCATCCACGAGATCGGCTGCCTGATGGGCAAGAAGACCGTGGCGGAGTTTGCCGAAAGCCAGGCCATCGTGGACCTGCTGACCGGCCTGGGTGTGCACTTTGCCCAGGGATACGCCCTGGGCCGCCCCGCTCCGATCGACGCATTGCTGCTGGAGACCGCGGCGCACTGAGCGCCTGCCACCTGCCACCTGCCACCTGCCGCCTGCCACCTGCCACCTGCCACCACACCGGCCACCGGCGTCCCGGGCGCTGGCAACGGTATGCATTCAAAAATATGAACCGTTCACGCTGAGCGTGCCTGTCCTGAGCGTGTCGAAGGGTCGAAGCGCCGTGGGGGGCTTCGACAGGCTCAGCCCGAACGGCTCTTGTTGACAGAAAATTTCAATCCAAAACAGGCCCTTGCGCGCGACCACCATGCCCCGATAGCTATTAAATACATAGCAATCAACTCAACCCAGCGCCGTATCCAGCAGCATCATCACCACAAACCCCACCATCAGCCCGCCCGTGGCCCAGGCCTCGTGGCCCTTGCGGTGCGACTCGGGGATGATCTCGTGGCTGATCACAAACAGCATGGCCCCAGCCGCAAACCCCAGCCCCCAGGGCAGCAGGCTGACTGATGCGCTGACGACCGCAGCCCCCAGCACGGCGCCCAGGGGCTCGACCAGGCCCGAGGCCATGCCCAGCCCCACCGCCAGCGCGCGCCGGTAGCCCGCCGCCAGCAGCGCCATGGCCACCACCAGGCCCTCGGGCACGTCCTGGATGGCGATGCCCGTGGCCAGCGCATTGGCCCACAAGGGGTCGCCACCCGCATGCGCCACGCCAATGGCCAGCCCCTCGGGCAGGTTGTGCAGTGCAATCGCAAACACAAACAACCAAGTGCGCTGCAGCGTGCGCGACGCCGGGGCGCCCTCCACACCCTTGATGAAATGCTCGTGCGGCAGCAGGCGCTCCATCCACAGCAGCACCAGCGCCCCCAGCAAAATGGCCCCGCCCACCGTGGCGCCCGCGCCCCAGGCGCCCGCCCCTGCCCCGCGCGCCGCGTGGAGGCCCGGGATGATCAGCGAAAACGCGCAGGCCGCCAGCATCACGCCCGCGCCAAAACCAAACAGCGTGTCTTGCGCGCGCTCGGACAGCCGCTGGGACAACAGCACCGGCAGCGTGCCCAAAGCGGTGGCCAGCGCGGCCACCAGGCCGCCCCACCAAGCCGCCTCCACCGTGGGCTGGCTGGCCATCCACTGCCACGCCTGGGCAGCGGCGGCCACGATGCCCAGCAACACAATGCCCAGGCCCAGCCACTGCCGCCAACGCAGTGCCACAGCGCGCCCTGCGGGCGGTGTCACACCTTCAGCGGCGAGCGCAGGGGATTCCAAGGCGGTGTCGGGCGAAGTGGGCGGCATCTGCATGGCGGCGGCTCCGGTGGGGGCAACAGGTGGGTCTAGGAACAGGAATCGCTGTGCAAGGCGGTCACGCCCGCGCGAGTGCAAAGCGGCGGGCCACCTCGGCCCAGTCGATCACGTTGTAGAACGCCGCGATGTACTCGGGGCGGCGGTTCTGGTACTGCAGGTAGTAGGCGTGTTCCCACACATCCAGCCCCAGGATGGGCGTGTTGCCCGACATCGCCCCTGCCATCAGTGGGCTGTCCTGGTTGCCCGTGCTCTCCACCACCAGCTGGCCCGCCGCGCCCACACACAGCCAGGCCCAGCCACTGCCAAACCGCGTGAGCGCCGCCTTGGTGAACGCATCCTTGAACGCGGCAAACCCGCCCAGATCGGTGTCGATGGCACGCGCCAGCTCGCCCTCGGGCTGCCCGCCGCCCTGGGGCGACATCACGCTCCAGAACAAGCTGTGGTTGGCATGCCCGCCGCCGTTGTTGCGCACCGCGCCCTGCAGGTTTTCGGGCAGCAGCACCAGCCGCGCCACCAGCTCGTCAATGGGCAGATCGGCATGGGGCGTGCCCTCCAGCGCGGCGTTCAGGTTGTTGATGTAGGTCTGGTGGTGTTTGGAATGGTGGATCTCCATCGTGCGCGCGTCGATGTGCGGCTCCAGCGCGTCGTAGGCATAGGGCAAGGCAGGCAGCGTGTAAGGCATGGTTTTTTCGGTCGGGTTAAGAGGAGGAAGAAAGGACAACATCCGGCGCGGGCGGCGCAGGCCGGTGCGGGGAGAAAGAGCAACAACGCCAGCCGGGCCACAACGGCGAGGTGGTCGCGTTGCTGTCAGGACGACCGCCCAGCCAGCCCGCCCCCGGCAAGCGCCTGGGCAATGGCGGGATGGGGTCCATGGCAACGCACATGGGCCAGCAAGGCCGCATGCGTTTCGCGCCCATGCCGCCACGCCGCCTGGCGCAGCGCGGCACCACACCGGCCATCCGCCACCAGGCTCTGCAGCAGCCCATGGGCCCGGCCCAGCAAACGCGCCGCCGCATCGGGCTCGGCCGCCTGCACCTGCAAATCGGCCACATTCAGGTGCGACACCACCAGGGCCGCAATGCAGTCATCCTCACAGCCCGCCGGGGGCGTTTGCTGCACCAGGCGCAACGCCTGCTGCTCAAACGCCAGCGCCATGGCCATCTGGCCCATCTGCCCGGCGGCGCGGGCGCGCTGCATGGCACGCTCCCACTGGGGCAAGGTGGCGGGGACTGGCGGCGAGCCTGTAGAGGTCGCGGCGCAGTCAGGGGTGTGGGTGTGGGTGTGGGTGTGGGTGTGGGTGTGGGTGTGGGGGTGGGGGTGGGAGGGGGAGGGGGAGCCCATCAGATCCATCGCAAAACTCCTGGAGGAGCCTTTTGCGGTGGAC
>CAYXSL010000067.1:0-21783 GCA_964466605.1 uncultured Verminephrobacter sp. | reverse complement strand
GCACGCGCCCCTATGGCTGGCGCCAGTGGTTCGACGCCATGGGGGTGGATGCGCCGCATGCGCTCGATGGCCCGCGCTACGAGCTGTTCTCCATGCTGGCCGTGGCTGCCACGCATGGCATGGGCGTGGCGCTGATCCCGCCCCTGCTGATCGAGGCGGAGCTGGCCAGCGGCGAGCTGGTGGTGGCCTGCAACCGCCCGCTGCGCGGCGAGCGCGCCTACTATCTTGTCAGCCCCGCGCAGACCCAGCCCCCGGTGCTGGCCACCTTTGCGCGCTGGCTGCAGCACATGGCCGAAGCGGGTGGCGCCCCGGTTGCGGGATGACGCGCTTGCGTTGCCCCTGGCGCTGAACTAATCTGGTCAAGCGGGAGTCTGCCTTTCATTCACCAACCCTGTTGGAGAGCGACCACCATGACCACCTACCACGCTCCGCATTTCGATCCCACCGTGGACGAGATTGCAACCCTCAAGCAACTTGAGATGGGCGAAGTCATCACGCTGCCCCACGCGCTCAAGGACCATGTCTCCGGGCGCCTGCTGGAGTGGGGGTTTGTCACCAAGGGGCCTGGGGGAGAGCTGTCCATCACGGCCAGCGGTCGCCAGCTGATCCGGCGGCAGGACAACTGAGCGCCCCGGCACGCACCACCGCGCTGCGGGCCCCTGGCTGATGCCCAGGCGTTGATCAGCCCGGCGGGCACAGTTCGCAAATCTGTGGCGTGCGGCGGGGTATTTGGGCGGGAGGCAGCGGTCGCTGGGCGGCCGTTCTATCCTGCGGCCTTCTTTGCGAGGTCTGCCCATGTTTCCTCTTCGCACCACCCTGGGTGTGGTCAGCCTGGTGCTGGTCGGCCTGCTGCTGGCAGGCTGCAGCACCGTAAAGCTGGCCTACAACCAGGCACCCCAGCTGCTGTCCTGGCAGCTCAACCGGTACCTGGACCTCTCGCAGCCGCAGGCCGAACGTGTGCGCGACGAGCTGGCCGACCTGCACCGCTGGCACCGCGACACCCTGCTGCCCGAGCATGCCGGGCTGCTGCAAAAGCTGCGCCAGCAGCTGCCCGCCCCCATGTCCGCCGAGCAGGCCTGCCGCGCCTATGCTGACCTGCGAACCCAGATCGACCAGCTGCTCGCCCGGGCCGAGCCCTCGCTGGTGTGGCTGGCCTCCGACCTGTCCGAAGCCCAGATCCGCAGCCTGCAGAAAAAGCAGGCCGACAGCAATGCCGACTGGAAAAAAGAGTGGCTGGACCCACCCCCGGACAAGCTGCGCGAGCACCGCTACGAGCTGCTGCTGTCACGCACGGAAGACTTCTACGGCACCCTGCAGGCGCCCCAGAAGGCCGCGCTGCGCAGCTACATTGCCCAGTCGTCCTTTGACCCGCAGCGCACCTACGCCGAACGCCAGCGCCGCCAGCAAGACCTGGTGCAGGTGCTGCGCAAGATCGCCGAAGAGCGCGGCAACACCGAGCAGGCCCGCACGCTGCTGCGCGGCTACCTGGCCCGCCTCAACACATCCCCCGATGCCGCCTACCAGCGCTACGCCGCCAGGCTGGTGGACGAAGGCTGCGCCGGGTTTGCGCTGGTGCACAGCGCCATGACCCCCGCCCAGCGCCTGCAGGCCGTGGCCTCCATCGGGGCCTACGAGCAGGACTTCATCACCCTGGCTGCACAGCGCGTGTCGCCCTGAGCGGGCGCTGGCGGGGTGGCAACCGGGCAACAAACCGATGGCATTGCCCGCCGGTTGGAGGGATCATCGGGGCTCTTGGCACCTGCAGGAGACCCCCATGAACCAGGCTGTCTATCTGAAGCTCAAGGGCATCGTGATCCAGGACCTCATCAAGAACCCGCGCCGCGTGTCGTTTCATGAGCGGGAACTCAAGAGCGATGGACTGACGCCGGAGTACCGGCGCGCTGTGGAAGAGGCGCTGGAGGAACTGCGCGCTGCGCAGCGGCGCAGGGGGTAGGGCCGGGGCAAATAAAAAGGCCGCACGGTTGTGGAACCATGCGGCCTTGTCTGTGGTCGGGGCCGGAATCACAAATTATCCTGCAGGCCACATGAAATCTAAGTTCCTGGAATTCGCTTTCAAAAAGTGCCGTCAAAAATACCAACATTTTTCGACGCGTCTTGCTTGTGGCGCAAATCAAACGCTATGACGTGTCCTGAGCCTCAGTGATTCTCTCGGCGGTCGCGAACCGGTACATGGGCCACTCGCACCGGCCACTGCGGGCTGGCTGTGGGCATGAAGAGGCGCTTCTGGATGCGCGTAAAAGAGATTCTCCGCAGCGGGGAGTGGGTCGCCGAGATAGCTGGCAAAACCGGCCCTAATGCGGCCCTCGCGCGGCCCCACGGGGTGAACCTGGGCCGCTCTACGGAGAACTGTCGCAGTCTAGTGCAGCGTGTTCACGCCTACAAGCGGCCGCAACGGGGCGGGGCGTTGCCAACATGTGTCGCGGGGCCAAGCGCCGACCAGCGCACACCCTCTGTGTGGAGAGCTCTGCCAGCGGGCGGGCGCGCCAAAAAGCCGGTAGCTGTTGGCGATCCAGCCGGTAAGATGAGTTGGCAACTTTCTATGCGCTCAGCCCCGACGATTGGATTCGGCTGAGACGCAAAACTTTCCCGGTCCCCATGCTCGACGACATCAAAAAAACCCTCTGGGCCACCGCCGACAAGCTGCGCGCCAACATGGACGCCGCCGAATACAAACACTTGGTGCTCGGCCTTATCTTCGTCAAATACATCTCTGACACCTTCGCCGCCCGCCGTGCCGAGCTGACGGCCCGCCTCACCAACCCCGACGACGAATACTTCTACGGCGACGCCGACCCCGCCGACCTTGAAGCCGAACTGGAAGACCGCGACTATTACAAGGAGGTCAACGTCTTCTGGGTACCCGAAGGCGCACGGTGGGAATCGCTGCGCAATGCCGCCAAGCAGCCCGACATTGGCAAACGCATTGACGACGCCCTCACCCTGATCGAGGCCGAGAACCCCAAACTCAAAGGCATCCTCGACAAGCGCTACGCCCGTGCGCAGTTGCCCGATGGCAAGCTGGGCGAATTAGTCGATTTGGTATCCACCATCGGCTTTGGCGACGACCCTGCCGTGGCCCGCGATGTGCTGGGCCAGGTATACGAATACTTTCTGGGCATGTTCGCCAGTGCCGAGGGCAAGCGGGGCGGGCAGTTCTACACGCCCGCCAGCATCGTCAAAACCCTGGTCGCCATCCTCGCCCCGCACGAAGGCAAGGTGTATGACCCGTGCTGCGGCTCGGGCGGCATGTTTGTGCAGTCTGAAAAATTCATCGAAGCCCACGGCGGCAAGCTGGGCGATGTGAGCATCTACGGCCAAGAGGCCAACCCCACCACTTGGCGCCTGGCCGCCATGAACCTGGCCATTCGCGGCATCGACTACAACCTGGGCCGCGAGCCTGCCGACACCTTCACCCGCAATCAGCACCCTGACCTGCGGGCCGACTACATCCTGGCCAACCCGCCGTTCAACATCTCTGACTGGTGGCACGGCAGCTTGGAAGGCGACCCGCGCTGGGAATATGGCGACCCACCCCACGGCAACGCCAACTACGCCTGGTTGCAGCACATGCTGCACCACCTGAGGCCCACGGGCCGCGCAGGCATTGTGCTGGCCAACGGCTCCATGAGTTCCAGCCAGAACAACGAAGGCGTGATCCGCGCCGCCATGGTTGATGCCGACGTGGTCGAAGTCATGGTGGCCCTGCCCGGTCAGTTGTTCTTCAACACCCAAATCCCCGCCTGCCTGTGGTTCCTGGCTAAGCAGAAAACGCGCAAGGGCGAGGTGCTGTTCATCGACGCCCGCAAACAAGGCCGCATGATCAGCCGCGTGCAGGCAGAGTTGACCGACGACACCATTGCCCGCATCGAAGCCGTGGTGGCCGCTTGGCGCGGCGAGTCGGGCGCAGGCAGCTATGAAGACGTGAAAGGCTTTTGCCGCAGCGTGCCCCTGGCCGAAATCGCCCAACACGGCCATGTGCTCACCCCCGGCCGCTACGTGGGCGCGGAAGAAGTGGAAGACGACGACGAGGTCTTTGCCGACAAGATGCAAAAGCTCACCGAAAAGCTGGGTGAGCAGATGGCCAAGGGCGTGGAGCTGGATGCGGTGATTCGGGCGAAGCTGGGGGGGCTGGGGTATGAGTTCTGAGGTTAGCGAACACTCCCTTGAATCGTTGTGCCTTTTGGTGGCCGATTGCCCCCACGCGACCCCGAAGTGGACGGACAGCGGCGTTATTGTTTTGCGGAACCAGAACATCAAAGAAGGACGGCTTGACCTGAGCAGCCCGAGCTACACCGACGAGGCCCATTACTTGGGGCGCATCAGGCGTGCTGCACCTCAACAAGGTGACATCGTTATTACCCGAGAAGCACCCATGGGGGATGTCTGCCAAATTCCTGCAGGCCTGAAATGCTGCCTTGGTCAACGGCAAGTGCTGCTGCGACCGAATCCAATCAAGGTAGATAGCCGGTTCTTGCTGTACGCGCTGCAATCACCCTATCTGCAACACCAGATCGGCTGGAACGAAGGCACTGGCTCGACGGTCAGCAATTTGCGGATTCCCGTCCTTGAAGCCCTGCGCGTTCCAACGCCATCTCTCGAATCGCAACGAGAAATTGCGACTACGCTTGGCGCCCTCGACGACCGCATCACCCTCCTACGCGAAACCAACGCCACCCTCGAAACCATCGCCCAGGCCCTGTTCAAGTCCTGGTTCGTCGATTTCGATCCCGTGCGCGCCAAGATGGAAGGCCGCACGCCCGAGGGCATGGACGAGGCCACCGCAGCGCTGTTTCCCGATGAGTTTGAAACATCGGAGTTGGGGGAGGTGCCAAGGGGGTGGCGGGTTGCCAAGGTTGGAGAGGTTGCCGAAGTTGTAAAGGGCAAGTCCTACTCCAGCAAAGACTTGGTGGATAGCCACCACACAGCGCTGGTGACGTTGAAGTCTTTCGAGCGCGGAGGTGGGTTCCGGATGGACGGATTCAAGCCGTACTCTGGAGCCTACAAGCCCAGCCAAGTCGTTTCAGCAGGTGACCTGATCGTTGCATACACGGATGTTACGCAAGCTGCAGAATTGATTGGTAAGCCTGCTGTTGTTGTCGGCGTGGATGAATACGCAACTTTGGTCGCATCTCTTGATGTAGGCATCGTGCGGCCTGATGAACGTCATTGCGGAAAGCAGTTTCTCTACGGCTTGTTCAGAACAGATGCATTTCAGTCGCACACCTTGGCGCATACATCTGGAACGACGGTGCTGCATTTGGCTAAAGATGGAATTGGCTCATTTGCCTTTGCACTTCCGCCGAACGAACTGATTCGCTCATTCGAAGTGACTGCTGCAGCAATCGCTTCACGGAAGCAAAAAAATAGCGATGCGGTGCGAACCCTATCCACCCTCCGCGACACCCTGCTCCCACGCCTGATCTCCGGGCAGCTGCGCCTGCCCGAAGCCCTGGCCGCCTTGGAGCCCACGCCATGACGACCTTGGAAACCTTGAACCGCTGGCTGGCGAATGCGCCCGAGGATGAACACCTGGAATTCAAGGAGGCCAAACAGCAGTACGACATCACCAAGTTGCTGCGCTACTGCGTGGCGCTGGCCAATGAGGGCGGCGGCCATCTGGTGCTGGGGGTTTCGGACAAGCGGCCCCGGCGAGTGGTGGGCACGCAGGCTTTTCAAAACCGGGGCGAGATCACGGCCCGCATTCTGGAGGCGCTGCGCATGCGTGTGGATGTGCAGGAGCTGGAGCACCCCGATGGCCGCGTGTTGGTGTTCGCCGTGCCTCCGCGCCCGGCAGGCACGCCCTTGCACCACGAGGGCGCTTACCTGATGCGTGCGGGTGAAGAGCTGGTGCCCATGTCGCCCGATCAGCTCAAGCGCATTTTTGCGGAAGGTGGGCCAGACTGGTTTGATCGCCCCGCTCGTTGGGGTGCTGGGCCTGATGATGTGGTGGCGCTGCTCGACACCCAGTCTTTCTTCGACCTGATTCAACTGCCATACCCCACCAGCCGCGATGGCGTACTGGAGCGGCTTGCACAGGAACGGCTGATAGAGCGCAAGCCCGATGGCTGGAACATCACCAACCTGGCGGCCATTTTGCTGGCCAAGCGGCTGGATGCGTTTTCACCCGAACTGGCGCGCAAGGCCGCCAGGGTGGTCATTTACGAGGGCGCCAACAAGCTGGTCACGCGCTACGACGAACCCGAGCACCAAGGGTACGCTGTGGGCTTTGAGAAGCTGGTGGACTTTGTGCACTCCTCTGCGCCACGCAACCATTTTGTGGAGCAAGCGCTGCGCGACGAGGTGAAGATGTTCCCGCGCCAGGCGATTCGTGAGCTGGTTGCCAATGCGCTGGTCCATCAGTCCTTCGATGCCACCGGGCAGTCCGTCATGATTGAGATGTACGCCGATCGCTTGGAGGTGTCCAACCCGGGGCTGCCACCCATCAAGGTGGAGCGGTTCATTGATGAGTTCCGCTCGCGCAATGAGCGCTTGGCAGAACTGCTGCGCCGCATGCGGGTGTGCGAAGAAAAGGGCAGCGGCATCGACAAGGTGGTCCATCTGGCTGAGGTGTTCCAATTGCCTGCACCGGACTTTCGCACCAGCGAAACGCGCACGACGGCGGTTTTGTTTGCGCACCAGGACTTTGCCGAAATGAGCAAGCCGGATCGCATTCGGGCCTGCTACCAGCATTGCGCGCTCAAGTATGTGAGCAACGAACGCATGTCGAACCAGAGCTTGCGGGAGCGGTTCAGACTGCCAGAGTCCAAAGCCGCCACAGCTTCCCAAGTGATTGGTGCGACCAAGGATGCGGGGCTGATCAAGACCGACGAGTCGGATACGACCTCCACGCGCTACGCGCGCTATCTGCCGTTCTGGGCCTGAAAAGTGCTTAAACGCAAACCTTTTGTCAGCGTAGATTTCCTGAAAAATCCATACATATCAATGGCTTACGTGTTTAAACGCAAACTCGCTTGCGCCACCCTTTGCGACACCCTGCTCCCCCGCTTGATCTCCAGCGAGCTGCGCCTGCCCGAAGCCCAGGCCGCTACTGAGACCGCCCTGGGCGGTCCATCATTGCAGGCATGACGGACCTGACCGGAGGCACTGCGTCACCAGTGTGGGACATGTCGCGCACCCGCGAACTGGTGCGCGCACGGTGGGGCGACAAGGAGTTAGATGCCTTGCGGCCTGTGCTCCGTGCAGTCACCACCCGGCTTATCCATGCTCGCATCCACTTTCAGGACTACCAGCGGTTGGTGAATGAGCACCTGCGCCAGCCTTTGGAAGCGGGCACGCCCTGGTGGGATCTGATGTGGGTGGATGAAGAGAAGGGCATCGGCGCCAGCAACTACTTTTTTGTAGCCGCTGAGGGTTATGTCTATGCCAGCGTGCAAGCCCAGCATGCGATTGCAGACAACCTGGCGCATGTCGTGTACTACAGCCTAGGGTGGAGCGTGGATCAGCGAATCCCCCTGAGCAGGGTGTCGCTGGGCACGGTATGCGCCCAATTGGCGCGAGATATGACAACGGCGCCAGAGCTTGCCCCAATCCAGCAGGCCTTGGAGGCGTTGAGCACGGCCCCCGCATACCAAGCGCTCGCGGATGTGACGAACCACATCAAGCACCATGGCGGCCTGCCTGTTCGGGTGGGATGGGGCGAGTCTGAGCCAACACCGTTTGAGGTGCTATTGAGCGCTTTTTCGCGCAAGCAACAAACACAGCCGCCACGGGAGATTGCCGCATTTCTGGAAGAGACCTACGAAACCATGAGCCGTGCGGTGGTGACTATGGGAGTGGTGTTGAATGATTGGCTAGAGAGCAGCGTTACCCCAGCCCAACCCGGCAATAGCCCCCACCTGGATTCGAAGCCAGGCGGACAAGTGTTGCATCCAACTGACCAATAAGCGCGGGTGTGCGATGTGCTACATCAATGACGCGCTGTTCACTGAGCCAGTGAAATGACGATGGCATCGACACATCTTCAGAATGTGTCGATTTCTGATTTGAAAATAAACATGTTTGAGATTCGTGTCGATGGCGTGAACACCACCACCCGCTGGAAAAATGCTCATTTTTTTATAGCTTTTAGCGCTTTTCCATCAAGCGCTAGCAACTCTTTTGGCTTAAAAATGATGCGCCCACGGCGAGCGCAACCCTCTGGGAGGCTGGGCTGATGACTGTGCAACGCAATGCCGCGTTTGACCGCCTGGTGGCCGAGCTGCAGCGCCTGGGGCCAGATGCCCAGCAGTCGCCTGCCGAGGCGGCGGATTACCAGAGTTTCGTTCAGCGCTTTTCCGCGGCAGCGCTGCCCGAGTTAACGCTCGATGCGTATTGCGTTGGCAAGAATGGCGCGTCTTTTTGCTGGTGGCTGGAGCGGGGGCTGGAGCCGCTGCTGGGCCGCTACATGCCGGGCACGGCGCGAGGGCACCTGCTGTACTTTGCCAAGGATGGCTCGGTGTACAAGCACCGCAAGCTGAGCGACCTGTCCGACGCCGAGGCCTTGAGTTACACGCTGAAAGTGCACGCAGCCATTGCCAGCGCGGACCCCACGCAAGACCTGGGCTGGGTCGATGACGATGCGCAGATCTACCAGCGCGCGGGGGTAGCGCCGCGCGTGACCATGGGCGAGGGGCGCAAGCTGCGTCTGCTGGCCGCGTACCGGCCCGATGCAGTGCTGCCCATCAGTTCGTCGGAACATCTGGCGCACTTTCTGCGTGCGCTGGGTTGCCCGGCGGCGGACATTCCCCCGGCGCACAAACCCGTAGCGCGCATGCTCAAGCTCATAACGTACTTCGAGGCGGCGCGAGAAGTTTGCCCCGGCATCACGCCGCAGGGATTTATGAAAGCCCTGTACGCCCCCGCACTAGGCCTAGCTCCCCCACGCGATGTGGATGAGGTGCTGGAGCACTTTGGGGCCGTGCCTCAACTGGCCGATCGTCTTAAGGCGGCCGGGCAGACCGAGGCGTTTTGTCAACTGGTGTTGGCGCTGCACGAGTCGGACCTGGACTGGTGGGTGACCCAGAACCACACCATCCACGCGGGCCGCAGCGATGACCCGCAGGTGTGGACGGCCACCAAGGTGCTGGTGATGGAGTGCACGCCGGAGGGGGTTCGCGCAAGGGTGCACCAGCCTGTTGCAGCGCCCGCCAGTGCTGCCGACGACACGCCGGCAACCAGCCCCACGCCGCCTGTAGCGGGTGGCTCAGCGGGCCTTGCTGATGGCGCCATCCCCTGGCAACTGCTAGATGCCGATGTAGCTGCACGGCTGGCTGACGGAGCGGCTGCCGACCCGCGCGTGCCCGCGCTGCAAAGCCGCGAGGCCTGCTGGCCGGATGACTACGACGGCTCGGAAACAACGCTGAGCGTGGTCCTCTCGCAAGGCGCCATTCGCAATGGATATCTCAAGGTGCCCAAACTGCAGGCACTGTTTCCACCCGAGTGCATTGCGCCCGACGAGAAGGCGGCGCCACAGCGCCCATTCACGCTGCAGTTGCCCAATGGCGAATCCATCCAAACATGGGTGCAGGCCAATCGCCACCGGCTGCGGGAACGTTTCGGCGGCCTGTTCAGCAGTGCGCAGTTAAAAGCAGGGGATCGGGCCGTAGTCCACAAAGAGGCAGACGGCGCATACCGTCTGAGTTTTCAACGCCAAGACGGCACCACGACGGGCGCACCACCGGCACCTACCACCGCTGCGCCAATCGCATCTATTTCTTCGAAAGAGCGCCCCATGAGCGAGCCTTTGAACCAAATTTTGTTTGGCCCCCCAGGCACGGGCAAGACTTACGCCACGATTGATGCAGCGCTGAAGATTTTGGACAGGCCGTTTTGGGAGCAGAACCAGGGTGACCGCGAGGCACTGAAGAAGCGCTTTGATGCGCTGGCCCATGCCGAGCGCGTGCGGTTTGTGACGTTTCACCAGAGCTTTAGCTACGAGGATTTTGTGGAGGGCCTGCGTGCTTCCACCGACGAAGAGACGAAGAAGCTGCGATATGACGTGGAAGATGGGGTCTTCAAAGCACTGTGCGATACAGCGCGTGCGCTGGCAGCGCCCCAGCCCGTGGCGAATGTGCCTAGCGTTTCTGTGCAAGGGCGGAAGGTGTGGAAGATGTCGCTCGGGGATACCCAGGGGCCTGACGCAGAGGTGTATGACGAATGCTTAGCGGGCGGCTACGTCTTGTTGGGCTACGGTGCCCAGGTGGATTTCTCAGGAGCGAGCACGCGACAGGCTGTGGCAGACCGCTACCAGCAAGCAGGTATTCCCATCGACAACGTGCAGCGCGATTACGGAGTGACGAGCGTGCTGACGTTCGTCAACCAGATGGACGTCGGGCACCTGATCGTAGTGACGGATGGAAATTTGAAGTTCCGGGCAATTGGCGAAATCATTGGAAACTATGAGTTCAAGCGACACGAGACGCTGGAGGGCTACAGCCAAATGCGGCGTGTGCGTTGGCTGCGCACCTATTCGCCATCGTTGCCGTACACCGAGCTGATGAAGAAGAAGTTCAGTCAGATGACGCTGTACCAATTGCAGCCGAGTGCGCTGGATTTTGAGAAGTTGGCGTACCTGCTGAACAGTACCAACAGAGAGAACACGGGCGCCATAGCTCCAGGCCCCCTGGGAAATTCCCGCTTCGACGTATTTGCAGTTAGTGATGAGTCAATTTCATTAGCGCCTAAAAGTCGGACGTTCCCACCACAAAAATCAGTACCTCTCTTCGAATACTCCCAAGAAACCTTAAAAGTCTTGGAGCGCGGTCTTAAAAGCGGGGTCATCGATATTGCAGACATTGAAAAGAACCTGGCAGCAACCAAACTAGCGCGCCCAGACTTGGCTAAATCTTTAGGTGCGGGAGCTGACGGATGGGTGGCGCTTGTGCAGCAGCTAGTTTCAGCAGCGTCCAGTGAGGAACCCCGTGTACTCATCATTGATGAGATCAACCGGGGCAATATCGCCCGCATTTTCGGCGAGCTGATCACGCTGATCGAGCCCTCCAAGCGCGCTGGGGCCGATGAGGCACTGGAGGTGGTGTTGCCGTACTCCAAAACGCCCTTCAGCGTCCCGCCCAACGTGTACCTGATTGGCACCATGAACACAGCCGACCGTTCGTTGACGGGGCTGGACGTGGCGCTGCGGCGGCGTTTTGTGTTTCAAGAAATGCCGCCGCGCCCAGACCTGCTGGACGATGTGATGGTGCCCGGTGTGGAGGGGGTTACGGTGGGCGAGATACTGCGCACGATGAACCAACGCATTGAGGCGCTGCTGGACCGGGACCATTGCCTGGGGCATGCTTACTTCATGCCGTTGCACAAAGCGGCAACGCTGGCACAGTTGGGCAGCATCTTTCGCAACCAGGTGCTGCCGCTGCTGCAGGAGTATTTCTTTGACGACTGGCAGCGCATTCAATGGGTGCTCAACGACCACCGCAAGCCCCGCGAACTCCAGTTTGTTCAATCCACCGGGGTGAATGTGGCAGAGCTGTTCGGCGCGGAGGTGAATGTGGCGCGCAGCCCGCAGATTTGGGCCGTCAACGAACATGCCTTTACCCAAGTGGGCAGCTACCTTGGGATCGTGGACCACGCGAAAGCCACAGGCGTGCAATGAAGCCCCAGTGGACGCGCATCAGCGTACGCGAGCATGCTTTGCTCTGCACAGAGCCGGTGGCGCCGTCGTTGGACTGCGCCCAGGTCAGCGTGTCGGCATTTGAGCACCTGTGCCAGCTGAGCGAAGGTTTCTCGCGCAGCGGTGCGCGCCTGGTGCAGGTTGAGGGGCGTCAGCGCCTTAGGCTCGACAACTATGTGGGCGTGGTGCAGACGCCGTGCGGCACGGTGATCGAAATCGTGCCCAAGCACCATTCCGATGGCGGCAGTCTGGCAGACGCCCGCGCATTGCTGCGCAAGCTGCTGCTGGCGCTGATGGACTTGGTGCCCACGCGGGATGCGGGCGCAGCTGTGCTGCAGTTGTTTGACGCTCCCTTGTCCGAATGGGTGATGCAGCAGTTTTTGCAGGCGCTCGATACGCTGGTGGGTCGGGGCTTGCGCTTTGAGTACCAGCGGGTGGAAGAGGAATTGCCGTTTCTGCGTGGGCAATTGAACCTGACGGCCCAGTTGCGGCAGCCGCCGGGCCGTGGGCACCGCTTTCATGTGCGCCACGACGTGTACTTGCCCGACCGGCCCGAGAACCGGCTGTTGAGGCTGGCGCTGGAGCGCGTGCGCCAGGCCACACAGTCGCCTGAGAACTGGCGGTTGGCGCAGGAGCTGAGTGTTCGGCTGCACGAGGTGCCCCCCAGCCGCCAGGTGGCTCAGGACTTTCGGGCCTGGGGCACCGACCGGCTGCTGGCGCACTACAGGGCGGTCAAACCATGGTGCGAATTGATATTGCACCAGCACATGCCGCTGGCGATTTCTGGGGAACACCAAGGTCTGAGCCTGCTGTTTCCGATGGAGAAGCTGTTTGAGCGCTATGTGGCGCGCTGGCTGCGTCGTGCGCTGCCCCCCGGTGTGGAGATGCGCGCACCTGCGCGCAGCCAGTCTCTGTGCATGCATGACGGGGCTTCGATCTTTCAGTTGGAGCCCGATTTTTTTATCGTCCAGGGTGGGCAGCGCTGGGTTCTCGACACCAAGTGGAAGCTGCTCAACGCAGCGGATCAGTCCGGTAAATATGGACTGAGCCAATCCGACTTCTATCAGTTGTATGCCTATGGGCAAAAGTACATGGGTGGAGCCGGTTGTATGGCGCTCATTTACCCGCAGACCGAGCAATTTCCGAGACCGCTGGAGCCGTTCCATTTTGATGCCCAGCTCTCACTATGGGTGCTGCCGTTCATGCTGGATGCTGAGCAGGATGCGGAGGCTTTGCTGGGTTGGCAGCACCTCGGGCTGCCGTTGGCATGTGGGGGCACAAAGACGTCTGCGGTGCCTATGATGGCCACCGTGCTGGAGGGATAGACCTTGACCGAAGACCAACTCGAACAAGAAACCTTGGCCTGGCTGCAGGACGTGGGATATGCCCACCGCTATGGGCCTGACCTGGCTTTTGATGGTGCTTCGCCAGAGCGATCAGATTACCGCCAGGTGTTGCTGCCGTTTCGGCTGCGCGAGGCCATCAATCGCCTGAACCCGGGTATTCCGGTTTCCGCGCGCGAGGACGCCATCAAGCAAGTGACCGACTTGGGCATCCCCTCCCTGCTGGCAGCCAACCGCGCCTTCCACAAGCTGCTGGTGGGTGGCGTTCCCGTCCAGTATCAAAAGGACGGCGAAACACGCGGCGACTTCGTTCGCTTGATCGACTGGGCACACCCCGAGAAGAACGAGTGGTGGGCCGTCAACCAGTTCACCATCAAAGGCCCCCACAAGACCCGCCGCCCCGACATCATCCTGTTCGTCAACGGTCTGCCGCTGGTGCTGCTGGAACTCAAGAACCCTGCCGACGAGAACGCCAACATCTGGAAGGCGTTCGACCAGATCGAGACGTACAAGGAGCAGGTGCCAGACGTGTTCCAGTACAACGAGGTGCTGGTGATCTCGGACGGCACCGATGCCTTGATGGGTTCGCTGTCGGCCAATGCCGAGCGGTTCATGGCCTGGCGCACGATTGATGGTGTGCAACTGGACCCGCTGGGGTCGTTTCAGGAGCTGCAAACGCTGGTGCGCGGAGTGCTGGCCCCGCAGTACCTGCTGGATTACATCCGCTACTTTGTGCTGTTTGAGGACGACGGCCAGCTGGTCAAGAAGATTGCGGGCTACCACCAGTTTCATGCGGTTCGTGCGGCCATTGACGAGGTGGTAGCAGCATCGCGCCCCGGCGGCACGCGCAAGGGTGGCGTGGTGTGGCACACGCAGGGCAGTGGCAAGAGCATCACCATGACCTGCTTGGCGGCCCGCGTGATGCAAGAGCCTGCGATGGAGAACCCGACCATTGTGGTCATCACCGACCGCAACGACCTGGACGGGCAACTGTTTGGCGTGTTCAGCCTGGCGCAAGATCTGCTGCGCGAGCAGCCCGTGCAGGCGCTGACACGGCCTGACCTGCGCGCCAAGCTGGCGAACCGGCCGTCCGGCGGCATTCTGTTTGCCACTATCCAGAAGTTCATGCCGGGAGAGGATGAGGACACCTTCCCGGTGCTGTCAGACCGCAGCAACATAGTGGTGATTGCCGACGAGGCCCACCGCACGCAATACGGTTTCAAGGCCACGCTGAAGACCCGCAAGCGGGGTGCTGAGTCAAATACGCATGCAGCTAATAAAAGCATAGTAACCAACGATGCAGGCAGCAGCGCGTTGCCCGCCAACTTTGAACCACCACCCTACAACGTGGGGCTCGATGCAGATCTGCAAGCCACCTACCAGGCGGGTTACGCCCAGCACCTGCGCGATGCGTTGCCCAACGCCACGTTTGTGGGCTTTACCGGCACGCCGGTGAGCAGCACGGACCACAACACCCGTGCGGTGTTTGGCGAGTACATCCATGTGTACGACATGCAGCAGGCCAAGGAGGACGGAGCCACGGTGGCGATTTACTACGAATCGCGCCTGGCCAAGCTGCGGCTGAAGCAAGAGGATTTGCCCACCATCGACGACGAAGTGGATGAACTGGCCGAGGACGAGGAAGAAAGCACCCAGGCCAAGCTAAAAAGCCGCTGGGCCGCCCTGGAAAAGATCGTCGGGGCCGAACCCCGCGTGGCCAGCGTGGCCGCTGACCTGGTTGCCCACTTTGAAGAGCGCAGCACTGCCCAATCCGGCAAGGCAATGGTGGTGGCCATGAGCCGCGAGATTTGCGTGCACCTGTACGACGAGATTGTGCGGCTGCGCCCCGACTGGCACGACGCCGACCCGGAAAAGGGCGTGGTCAAGATCGTGATGACCGGCTCAGCCAGCGACAAGGCGCTGCTGCGCCCACACATCTACGACGGCAAGGTCAAAAAGCGCCTGGAAAAGCGCTTCAAAGACCCGGCCGACCCGCTGCGCCTGGTGATCGTGCGCGACATGTGGCTCACCGGTTTTGACGCGCCCTGCGTGCATACGCTGTATGTGGACAAGCCCATGAAGGGCCACAACCTGATGCAGGCCATTGCACGGGTGAACCGCGTCTTCAAGGGCAAGCAGGGCGGTCTGGTGGTGGACTACATCGGTATTGGCAACGAGCTGAAGGCCGCCATGAAGGAGTACACCGCCAGCAAGGGCCGGGGCACGCCCACGGTGGATGCGCACGAGGCCTACAGCGTGCTGATGGAAAAGCTGGACGTGCTGCACACGCTGCTACATGGCTGCGACTACACAGACTTTTTGACAGGCGGGCACAGTACCCTGGCGCGTGCAGCCAACCATGTGCTCGGCCTCAAGCCCGAGGGCGGCAAGGACGGCAAACGCCGTTTTGCCGACACCACGCTGGCGCTGACCCAAGCTTTCTCCCTTTGCTGCACCTTGGACGAAGCCAAGGCGGTGCGCGAAGAGGTGGCCTTTATGCAGGCGGTGAAGGTCATCCTGACCAAGCGCGACATCACCGCCAAAAAGCGTACGGACGAGCAGCGTGATGAGGCCATCCGCCAGATCATCAGCAACGCGGTGGTGTCCGACCAGGTGGTGGATATCTTCGATGCGGTGGGCCTGGACAAGCCCAACATCGGTTTGCTGGACGACGAGTTTTTGGCTCAGGTGAAAAACCTGCCCGAGAAGAACCTGGCCGTGGAGTTGCTGGAACGCCTGCTCGAAGGCGAAATCAAGAGCCGCTTCGGCAGCAATGTGGTGCAGGAGAAGAAGTTCTCCGACCTGCTGGGGAACGTGATCAAGCGCTACCAGAACCGCTCCATTGAAACCGCCCAGGTGATGGAAGAACTGGTCGAGATGGCCAAGAAGTTCCGCGAGGCAGCAGGCCGGGGAGAGATGCTCGGCCTGACGGAAGACGAGGTGCGCTTTTACGACGCACTGGTCACCAACGAATCGGCTGTCCGAGAGCTCACCGACGAAACCCTCAAGAAGATTGCCCACGAATTGACAGAGAACCTCCGCCAGAATTTGACTGTGGACTGGTCAGAGCGTGAGAGTGTGCGAGCCAAGCTGCGCCTGATGGTCAAGCGGATCTTGCGCAAGTACAAGTACCCGCCTGATTTACAGGAAGAGGCGGTGGACTTGGTGCTACAGCAGGCGCAGGCATTTGGGGATAGCTGGGTCGGGGCGTAGCGGAAATCCGCTGGAGTTGGTCGAGCTTTCCCTCGCGCGTGCTGCTCTAGAAATGCTCTGCCGATTTCAGGTTTTTTCAAGTGCAGGTGTGTGGTTATGACAGGTCGGACGCAACGAAAAGCCCGCACGATGGCGGGCTGATTACTAAGTTTTGCTAAGTGTTCGGCGCTTTGATGGGGGCTATGCGTGCGCCGTATTCGGCAAATAAAGCGCCGTTTGGGGCGCTACTGAACTGGATACACCGGGCCCGTGTATCGGGTTGCCAAGAGCCCTATGTCCTCTAAACCCTGGAAGCCTTGCTCTACTTCCTCAATGGGGTACCCCAGCTTGTCGGCAAGTTGCCCCGCGCTGTAAACGGGCTGGCCATCAGCGGTTACGTGGGTGGCGGTCGGCAACGCTTTGGCCAGGATTTCCTCCACTTCCTCTTGGTAGCGCGGAGGGGCGATTCGCATCATCTCCATGAACAATTCCGAATGCTCCGGTGCTGCGGAGGCTTCATCGCCCTGTTCATCACGGATGCGTCCGATCTCGGCCAGCATGGCAAAGAACAGCGGGTAGTCGCGCTGCTCGATATGGTCTTGCGCCCAAGCGAGTAGGGCAAAGCCTGTGCCGGGTTCTATGCGCTCAACCTCGATCCAATAGCTGGCTGGCGCCCCTAGTATGGCATCGGCGTACTCGTCTGCCAGGGCGGCTGGTACCTCTTGCAAATCCCCCACTTTCCAGTTGCGGGGCATGGCTTCATGGGCTGCCATCAGGCGGGCGATGTGGCGGAGATTTGTGGTGGTCATATGGTTTGTTCCTTCATGTGTTGGGTTCTTGCTTGACGCGGTTCGATGCCGGGTAGGCGTCACGGAAGTGCTGCAGTAGATCGGCACGGAGTTGGGGTGGTGTCTCCAGGCAATCTAGGCGAATCTGCTCCCTGGCCTCGGGACCGTCGCCATGGGCGTCACATGCCCGCATGGCAGCGGCCAGCAATTCAGTGGTGAGGTTGGCTGCTTCTTGGATGCAGGCGATCAGTTCGACCTTGTGGGCTTTGATGGCAGCGCGCTGAGGATCGGTGAGGCGGCCAGCAGGGACCTCGATGCCAGCGCCGTCAGGGGTCAGGTTGGGCGTTATGCCGCACGCGATCAGTTCAGCAAGGATGGCTTGAGCGGTCATCAGAACACCTCCTTTGCCTGGCTTTCAGATGGTGCCGAAGGGAGCTGTGGAGGGTTTGAAGGGAGCGAAGGGAGCACGTTGGGGATGGGCGTCGTCTTCGCGCCCCCTTCGTGGCCGAGCTCCGATGGGAGCACCGAAGATGGCGAAGGATGCACATAGTCAAAATGTGCTCCCTTCATATTCTTCGCGCTGTTCGTGCACTTTTCGCGCGCGGCAATAGCCCACACCCAACCGCCGCTCATCCCGTCTTTGCGCTTTTCAACGCCGAGGCGTTTAGACGCTCGCTTGATCTGGTCACGGGAGTAGCCCGCCCCTTCACCATCCTTGAAGATCGATTTCGCCGACGCCGGACCGTCTGCCAGCAGTCCGCGCAAAAAGCCGACCACATCCCGTGCCTCCAAGTCGTCACCATCGTCGGGATAGGTCAGCAAATCGCGGGCGCTGCCCTCTACAGCACGCCCCCAGGCCACACACGATGCCTGGATGCCAGGCAATGGCTCGCGCTGCTCCAGGTAGTATTCAAATCCGCCGTTGTCCGGTCCAATGTTGGACTTGGCACGCGCCAGTACGCGTGCATCTTCGCCCTCATCGCCCTGCACCTTGGCCGCCACCATCACAATGCGAGCGACTGCTGTGAATGCCACAGAGCCAACCACCCGTTGGGCAGGGTCGCTGCCCTGTCCACCCTTGGCAAAGTGGGTAATACCCAGCACTGCGCAGCCACACGCTTCGGCCAGGTCCACCAGCGGCTGCAATGCTCGGCGCACCTCGGTGTTTTTGTGGCTGTCACCCGCCACAGCCGACACCACCGGGTCAACGATCAACAGCTTGATGCCGCCAATCGTCTGAATGGCGTCGCGCAGGGCCGCCAAGTCAGAGGCCGGATCAAACGGGCTGATCGTGCCATCCTCTGCCCGTGTGCCTTTGATGAAGTGGCAACGCCCACGGTTAGCACCCATGGCCAGCAGGCGGGGCAGCAAGGTATCAGCCGGATCGTCTTCACCACTCCAGATCAGGATGTTGCCGAGTGCACTGCGCTCAGTGTCGGGCCAAAGGCCTCCTGCGCTAACAGTGGCAGCCATTGCCAGTGCAATTGTGGTCTTGCCCTGGCCAGGGGCTCCTGCAAGGATGTGCAGCTTCCCCAATGCCAGCCAGTCCCGCCATAGCCAAGATACCGGCTGCGGCACCAAGTCCGCGCCACAGGCAAGCACCACAGTGCGCCCAATTTGCGCATAGGGGGGCTGATCGCCTGCATGGCGCTGGGGATCTTCGTTGACTTTCAACGGTGGGAAGATTGGCTCTTGCGGTACTAGGCGTACCGCCCGTGCCGGCGGACGGTAGGCAAGTGCCTGCTCGGCGGTCATCATGGCGTCCAGTGCCTCGCTCGCGGTGTGCAGTCGGTGACTCATGCGAAAACCTCCGTGACCTTTTGAATGCGGTCGGCGGCTTGCAGCAAGCGTGACAAATCCATCTGCGACAGCGCTACCCCGTGAGCCACGTTGGCGGCAGTCACTGCAACAAGGTTGGACTCAGCCGACAGCACCGCCAGTGCGTCACGCGCGGGAAATGGGTTGGGCCGGGCAGGGGCAGGCTTACCGTCTTCCACCCAAGCTCCGAGATCTTTCGCCGCTGCAGTGAAGTTCAGGCCGTGCAGGGCCATGTGGTAGGCCAGTACGTCACCGCCGTGGGCGCCGCAACCGGCCATGCACACAAAAGCGCCGGTTTGCAGATTGACCCGCATGGAATCGCTGCCGCCGTGAAATACGCAAGCAGTGGTGCGCCACTTGCCCCGACGTTGCTGGAACTGAAGCCCCTGAGACTCGTAGTAGCCCTCAGTGTCGGGCAGCGCATTGCGATCGAAGCTCATACCCGCCCCCCAATCTGCGCCAGGAGCAGCGCCATGTCATGAAGGCACGGCAGGTAGCGAGTGAGGCCCCAGCGCTCCGCCCAGAAGGCTTGCGATTTGTCCGAGCTGCCCACCCAGTGCGAGGCATGGTCGCTGCTGCGGCGCTGGTCGTAGCTGATCTTGGGAATGGCATGCCGGGCCACGGGGGGGCGAGTGCGATGGGCATCCGCCGCGATGGGATGGGCAGGTTGCTTGTGGGTCATCACTGGTCCCCTTCCTGCTGAGCGGCCAGCCAGGCACGGATAGAACCCGCGTTCCACGCGGTGGTGCGCGAACTCAACTTCACGGGCTTTGGAAAAGAGCCGTCCGTCACTTTGCGCCAAAGAGAAGCTGCCGAAAACGGCAGCAGCACCGGTACGCCAGGCTTTTTGGGGTTGGACACCAGTTGGGATTGGCGTACCCATGCCGAATCTGGCAGATCGTCAAAGGACGGAAAGCGGCTGACGCAGAGGCTCTCTGCTTTGGGCGGTTGGGGCTGGGTTTGGCGTTTTGCCATGTTGCATCTCCGAAAGAGTGCGCAACACGCCCGCCTTGGCCTTCGGGGGATGTTGCGCGGTTTTTGCAAGTGCGCGCAACACAGAAATGTCTACATGAATGCCAAAAACGCTCCGCCCTATACCGGTCGGTATGAGATGGTCCTGGACGGTATGAGTTAAAAATTATTTTAGATCAATGGCTTACGGCGTATTTGCAGAGATCGGCGCGGCACTTGACAAATGAAAACCATGCTCGAAGTATTGGTTTGGTGCCGAAGCACTTTCTGATTCATCAATTGGCTTCGCTCTGCCAAAAACCCTCCCCACATCCCCCTCCCGCCTGTGTGCGGGCCGAGTCTGTTTGAGTAGGAGACAGGCGGGGACAGTCAGGTCAGCAGGAAGTCGTCTCGGCGGCCCGTGCCAGGCATCGCATACGTGGATGTGGTGCGACGGGCAGAGCTCACCTCATATGATTTCGCCAGACCTGTTGCTGGATAAGTGCGTGGACACCACCGCAAACAACACCTGATGTGGACTCTTCAGTTCACAGGAAGAAAGGGGCCTTCATGCGCGCGGCAGGGTCAAACGGCCTTGAACTGGATCACATCTGCACCCAGGCGCAACTTATCCAGATAGTCCGCCCAGCGCTGCATCATTTCGCGCCGAGCCGGTAGGTGCGCCGTGCGGTTGTAGGCCCGCCCGTTGACGTCCTTCACGGCGTGCGCCAGTTGGTGTTCGATCAGGTCAACGCGCTCTCCCAGCACCTCGTCCAAGATGGTGCGTGCAGTGGCACGGAAACCGTGGGCGCTATGGGCATCCTTGGCGTAGCCCATGCTGCGCAGTGCGGCATTGATGGTGTTCTCACTCATTGGCCGTTCGCCAGTGCGCAGGCTGGGGAACACGAACTTCCCGTGACCCGTGGCTGGGTGTATGCCGCGTAGCAATGTCAGCGCTTGGTTGGATAGCGGAACAATGTGGTCCGCCTTCATCTTCATCTTGGCGCCCGGGATGCGCCACTCTGCAGTCTCCAGGTCTACCTCGGCCCATTCCATAGTCCGCAGTTCGCCCGGGCGCACAAACACCAGCGGGGTAAGCCGCAATGCGGTCACGACAATGGGGTGGCCGTTGTAGGCGAATATGGAACGCATCAACCCGCCCAACTGTTTCGGTTCGGTGATGGCCGCAAAGTGGCTTGGAGCGGCTTTAGCCAGAGAGCCTCTGAGGTCTTGCGTGACATCGCGCTCGGCGGCGCCGATGGCGACGGCGTAGCGGAACACCTGGCCGGTCACTTGCTTGACTCGATGCACGCTTTCGAGGGCGCCCCTTGCTTCCATTTTTCGAAGCGCTGCCAGTACGTCTCGGGGGCCTATTGCCGATATGGGCATGGCACCAATGAAGGGGATCACATCTTTCTCAAGCCATGAAGTGATTTTGTTTTGCGTTGTGCTCGCTCGCTCTGCGGCGGTCTTGGCCAGCCAGTCTCGCGCCACAAGCTCAAAGGTGTGAGCGGCAGCGTCCGCCTGGGCCCGTTTTTCCTCGCGCTTGGCAGCGCTGGGGTCAATCCCGTCGGCCAGCAGTTCGCGAGCCTTGTCGCGACGTGCGCGTGCCTTTGCCAACGAGACCGCAGGGTACACACCCAACGCCAGGGTTTTCTGCTTTGCCAGGAAGCGGTAGCTCATCCGCCAGTATTTACCCGCGCCTTTAACGTGGAGATACAGCCCCTGACCATCTGCGTACTTTTCGCCCGCTTTGGACCCAGTGGGTTTCACGTTCTTCACGAAGGTATCTGTCAGTGCCATGGATGCCCCTTTTGTTGGTATCTCTGGAGTTGGTTTTTCCAGATACCTACGCAGATACCAACAATTTGTTGGTATGTCATGGTAGCCAGTGAGGTGACGCGAGACAAAGAAAAACCCGCTACACCTATGAGATGTAGCGGGTTTGATCCGTCATGATGCTATCTGAGAGCATTAGATGGTGCCCGGGGCCGGAATCGAACCGGCACGCCTTGCGGCGGGGGATTTTGAGTCCCCTGCGTCT
>CAYXSL010000066.1:0-21896 GCA_964466605.1 uncultured Verminephrobacter sp. | reverse complement strand
AACGCCACGCTGTCCATCATGGCCGGTGGCCCCGAGGTGGTGTTCGAGCGAATCAAACCGCTGTTCGAGTGCATGGGCAAGAACATCACCCTGGTGGGCGGCAACGGCGACGGCCAGACCGCCAAGGTGGCCAACCAGATCATAGTCGCCCTGAACATCGAGGCCGTGGCCGAGGCGCTGCTGTTTGCCGCCCGCGCGGGCGCCGACCCGGCCCGTGTGCGCCAGGCGCTGCTGGGCGGCTTCGCCTCGTCCAAGATCCTGGAAGTGCATGCCGAGCGCATGATCAAACGCACCTTCGATCCCGGCTTTCGCATCGGGCTGCACCAGAAGGACTTGAACCTCGCGCTGTCGAGCGCGCGGGCGCTGGGCGTGCCGCTGCCCAATACTGCGATGGCGCAGGAGCTGTTCAATGCCTGCGTGGCCCATGGCGGGCAGGGCTGGGACCACTCGGCGATGGTGCGGGCGCTGGAGAAGATGGCGAATTTTGAGATAGGGGAGGTCGCTTCGACCTGAAGTTCTCCCAGGGCGGGGTCATGGCAGACTGGGTCTTACCGAGACCAAACCAAAGGTGGGCTATGTCAGAAGCTTCTGATGAGTTCGAAAAACTGCTTGAGGTATTCCAGTCTGAGTGCAGGGATGCTGTTCGTTACGTCTATTCAATGCATGCGCTCTACGCTTCAATATTTGGTAGCCAGAGCGCTACGACTTCAATCGGTAGCGCAGCCACGTTCTGGAATACGGCTTTGGATGCTCTGCTGACGTCCGCAGTGGTTACGCTAGGAAGGATTTTCGATCCCGAGGGGCGCAACTATTCCGTGAATCGGTTACTGAAGCACTGTGTAGACAATATCGAAATTTTCGAGCTGGCAGCTTTTAGACAGCGCCAGATGGACCGGTATGACCTGCAATCCAGAGAGCGGTCTCAGCAACGGATAGATGCGGCATTTGTTCCCACATATGCTGACTTCCAGCAGCTAAAAAAATTTGTGGAGCAGCGCCGGAAGTTCTACGTCGCGGATGTGAAACCGTTCCGGCATGAGATCTTTGCTCATCGTGGTGTTGCACAGGAAAGCGAGATATCGAGTGGATCTACTTCCATCGATCCCGAGAAGTTGCGGGAGTGCGTACTTTTTCTGCAGGCTCTTGGGCAGTCGTTGCACCAGCTTTACTTCGATGGAGTGCGGCCATCGCCAACGGTAAACAATGTGCCCGCGAGCGAAATGCTGCTGCAAAAAAACCGTCTTGAATCTGCTGCCACGCTAGCGGATCGTGTTGTCGCGGATGTGCGCCGGGTCATATCCAGCATCGTGGCCGCGGGTTGAAGAAAAGAAAAAATCCCGCGCACCTCTCGGTGAGCGGGATTTCTGATTCAAATTGGCCGCTACCGCTCGTTCATCAAGCGGTAGTAGCTATTAACTTGATAGCAATCAATACCCCAGCGTTTTCCCATCCGGATTGCGCGGGTCCGAGTAGCCATACAGCGCGCCTCCCCGGATCTGGATGGTCTGCGTGCGGCCCATCGATGGCTTCACGGCGATGTTGTGGCCGCGCTGCTTGAGCAGGGCCAGGGTGTCGGGCGAGAGACCCTTTTCCACGCGCAGCTCGTCCGGCGTCCATTGGTGGTGCACACGCGGCGCGGCTGCGGCTTCCGCAGGGTTCATGCCGAAGTCGATGGTGTTGACCACCGTCTGCAGCACCGTGGTGATGATGCGCGCGCCGCCGGGGCTGCCGGTCACCAGGGTGGGCTTGCCGTCCTTCAGCACCAGGGTGGGTGTCATGGACGACAGGGGGCGCTTCTTGGCGGCCACGGCGTTGGCGTCGCCACCGACCAGGCCGTAGGCATTGGCCACGCCGGGCTTGGCCGAGAAGTCGTCCATCTCGTTGTTGAGCAGGATGCCCGTGCCCTTGGCCACGATGCCGCTGCCGAAGTTGGTGTTCAGCGTGTATGTCACAGCCACGGCGTTGCCCGCCTTGTCCACCACCGAGTAATGGGTGGTCTGGTCGCTCTCATACGGCTGGGGCTGACCGGGCTTGATCTCCTTGGCCGGGCGTGCGCGGTTGGGGTCGATGCCCTTGGCCAGCGATTCGGCGTAGCGCTTGGAGGTCAGGCCCTTGAGCGGGATCTTCACGAAGTCTGGGTCGCCCAGGTATTCGGAGCGGTCGGCGTAGGCCAGCTTGCTGCTCTCGGCCATGTGGTGGATGGTCTGCGCGCTGTTGGGGCCCCACTGGGCCAGCGGCAGGGGCTCCAGCATGTTCAGGATCTGCACCAGGTGCGGGCCGCCCGAGGAGGGTGGGGGCATGGTCACGATCTCGTAGCCACGGTAGGTGCCACGCGTGGGGACGCGTTCGGCCACCTTGTATTCGCGCAGGTCTTGCAGGGTGATGGCGCCTGCGTGCGGAGCCATCTCGGCCGCGATCTTCTGGGCGATCTCGCCTTCGTAGAACGCCTTGGCGCCCTGCTGGGCAATCAGTCGCATGGACTGCGCCAGGTCTTTTTGCACCAGCGGGTCACCCACCTTCAGGGGTTCGCCGTTCTTCCAGAAGATGGCCTGGGTGGCAGGCCACTTGCCCATGTTCTTCTTCTCTTGCTGCAGGATCTTGGCGAGCGTCTCGCTCACCGGGAAGCCCTTGTCCGCCAGTTCGATGGCCGGGGCGATCACACGCGACAGGGGCAGGGTGCCCCAGCTCTTGAGCGCATGCTCCCTGCCGGCCACGGTGCCGGGCACGCCCACGGCGTAGTGGGTGTAGAGCGATTTGCCATCCACCACATTGCCTTTGGCGTCCAGGTACATGTCGCGCGTGGCCTTCGATGGAGCCACTTCGCGGAAGTCGAGCGCCACGCTCTTGCCGCTCTTGGCATCGTGCACCACCATGAAACCGCCACCGCCCAGGTTGCCCGCATTGGGCAGGGCCACGGCCAGCGCAAAGCCGATACCGACGGCAGCGTCCACGGCATTGCCGCCCGCCTTGAGGATGTCCAGGCCGATCTGCGAGGCCAGCTCCTGCTCAGTGGCGACCATGCCGTTGCGCGCCACCACCGGGTGGAACACGTCCATGCTGAAGTCGTAGGCCGCGCTGGCGGCCTGGGCGGCTGCCGTCTGCTGCACGGCGGGCGCGGCTGTCGTGGTGGGGGCGCTGCCGCAGGCCGTGAGGCTGGCCAGGGCCAGCGCCAGGCTGGAGGCCAGCAGCGTGTGTCGGATGTTCATGGAAGCAGCTCCTTGGTTTTTTGCTTGGAAGGAAAAGAAAGGGAATGCCGCCCCGCTGGGGGGCCGCAGCAAGTGTAGGGGGCGCTTGCCCCATTGCAGGCGGCAGTGCTGCCATTGCGTATTCAGCCCATGCGCGTGTGTCATCGCTGCGCGGCGTGCACAGGCCCGGGCACACGCCCTGCTCAACGTGGCAGGGATTCGCGCACTTGCGTCAGCGAGCGTCGCTGGCGCCCCTGGGCGTCCTGGTTGTCGTCCGACAGCCAGGCCTCGAACGCCTGCCGCAGCAGCGGCCATTCGGTGTCGATGATGGAGAACCAGGCGGTGTCGCGGTTGCGGCCCTTGTAGACCACGGCCTGGCGAAAGATGCCCTCGAACTGGAAACCCAGGCGCGCTGCGGTGCGCCGCGAGGGGGCGTTGAGGCTGTCGCATTTCCATTCATAGCGGCGGTAGCCCAACGTGTCGAATACATAGGCCATGAGCAGGAACTGCGCCTCGGTGGACGCGGGGGTCTGCTGCAGCAGGGGCGAGAACATCACGTTGCCCACCTCGATCACGCCGTGGGTGGGGTCGATGCGCATCAGTGCCAGCGTGCCCACGGCCTTGCCGGTGCTGCGGTTCACCACCGCGAAGTGGCGCGGGTCGGTGCTCTGCGCCGCGCCTTGGGCGTAGCGCAGGTAGTCCTGCGGCGTGTCGAACGGGCCGGTGAACATGTAGGTCCAGGCGCGCGGGTCGGGCGCGAGCCGGTAGGCGGCGTCCAGGTCGGCCGCGTGGCGCTCGGCCTGCAGGGGCTCCAGCAGGCAGTGGCGGCCCGCCAGGGTGACGCCGGTGGGTTGGGGGCGGGGCGTCCAGCCGGGCACGGGGGCGCCGATGGGCTGGGTTAAATCGTTGATCGAGGTGGACATGGATCGTGCAGTCGAAGCGGAAAAAAGAGAAATGGAGCGTGTGACTTTAGGGGGCTTGTGGATCATCAAAAAGATCCACCAGGGCACAATCTGATGGTGCCACTGAGTTTGCCAACCAGGGGCTTTTTTTGCAGGTACCCATGACACCACCCACCCCTGTCACCGACCCTGTCCGCCATGTCCTGCTGGAGGCCCCGCTGGTGCGGGGGCGGCAGGGCGATTCGCTGCAGCGCCAGCTCCTGGCCCGCATCCGCGACGCCATCCTGGATGGGCGTTTCCCCTCGGGCTGCCGCCTGCCAGGGTCGCGGGATCTGGCGGCGGACCTGGGGGTGTCGCGCAACAGCGTGACGGCGGTGTACGAGCAGCTGGGGGCCGAGGGCTATATCGAGCTGAACCGCCGGGGCACCAAGGTGGCCGCGCTGGGCCGCAGCCGCGCCCGGGGCCGTGCGGACGCGGCCCGCGCGGCGCCGCCGCGCCTGTCCGAGCGCAGTGCGCAGGTGGTTAGCCGCTTTGCCGATGCCGCCGACACCCTGGCCTTCAAACCGGGCGTGCCTGCGCTGGCGCGGTTTCCGGTGAGTGCGTGGAAGCGCTGTTTCGACCGCGCTTTCAAAACGGCGGGCGTGTCGGCCCTGGGCTACGGCCACCCTGCGGGTGAAGCTGCCTTGCGCGGCGCCATCCTGCGGCATCTGGCGGTGGCACGGGGTGTGCGATGCGAGGCGGAGCAGGTGGTCATCACCGAAGGTGCGCAGGAGGCGCTGAACCTGTGCGTGCGGCTGGTGACCAACCCGGGCGACACCGCCTGGGTGGAAGACCCGGGCTATCGGGGCGCACACACGGCCTTCCAGTGTGGGGACCTGCGCGTGGAACCCATGCGGGTTGATGATGCGGGCCTGCTGGTGCCCGCCCAGGCCTGGACGGCAATGCCCCCCCGGCTCATCTACGCCACGCCGTCCCACCAGTACCCCACGGGCGCCGTGCTGCCGGTGGCGCGCAGGCTGGCGCTGATCCGCCAGGCCCAGGCCTGCAGTGCCTGGATCATCGAGGACGACTACGACAGTGAGTTCCGCCACGCGGGCGAGCTGATTGGCGCCATGCAGGGCCTGGTGCCTGCAGCGCCGGTGATGTATGTGGGCACGTTCAGCAAGACGCTGTTCCCGTCGTTGCGGCTCGGGTTTGTGGTGCTGCCGCAGGCCCTGGCGGCCGTGGCCGCGCCCCTGCTCAAGGAAACCCTGCGCGGCGGGCACCGCCACGAGCAGCTGGCGCTGGCAGAGTTCATCGAGAGCGGGCAGTTCAGCCGACACCTGGGCCGCATGCGGCGCCTGTACCGCAGCCGACAGGCGCTGCTGCGCGATGCATTGGCGAAGCACCTGGCCCTGCCCCACACGGTGCTGGGGGGGGACAGCGGCATGCACCTCACGGTGCGCCTGCCGCCTGCATACCCCGACCAGGCCATTGCCGAGGCGGCCCGCGCCTACGACATGGCGCCCGCGCCGCTGTCACGCTTTGCCTTGCGCGCACAGCCCGAAGACAACGGCCTGGTGCTGGGCTACGGCAATACGTCCGAGTCGCAGTACCCGGCCCTGGTGCAGCGGCTTGCGCGGCTGGCGCAAGCGCAGCGGGCACGCCGCAGCGCCTGAGCACGAAACCGCGTCAGGCGAGCAGGTCGCTGAGCGAGCGCGCGATCACTTTGGTGGCGCGGCGCAGGTCTTCCAGCTGCAGGCGCTCGTCGGCGCGCTTGGCGTGCGACTCAAGCACGGTGCGCGGGCCCGCGCCGTAGATCACGCCGGGAATACCGCGCTCCACATACAGACGCACGTCGGTGTACAGCGGCGTGCCCACGGCGGGCACGGGCTCGCCGATCACGGACTGTGCGTGTTTCTGGATCGCATCGACCAGCGGTTTGTTGCCTGGCAGTGGGGTCATTGCGTTGGCCAGCAGCAGGCGCTTGATCTCCACGCGGATGCCGTCGCGCTCACCCGCTGCCTGCTCGATGATGCGGCGGATGGCGGCCTCGACCTCGACCGGGTTCTCTTCGGGGATCATGCGGCGGTCGAGCTTGAACATGACCTTGCCGGGCACGACGTTGGTGTTGGTGCCGCCTTCGATGCGGCCGACGTTCAGGTAGGGGTGCTTGATGCCCGCCACGTTGGACGTGACCTTCTTGTACTCGTCGTTCTGCGCATACAGCGCGTTCAGGATGTGCACCGCGCCCTGCAGTGCATCGACGCCGGTGTGGGGCACGGCGGCGTGGGCCATCTTGCCGTGCACGGTCACTTCCATCTGCAGGCAGCCGTTGTGGGCGGTGACCACTTCGTAGCTGAAGCCGGCGGCGATCATCAGGTCGGGCTTCGTCAGTCCCTTTTGCAGCAGCCAGCCGGGGCCGAGTTCGCCGCCAAACTCCTCGTCGTAGGTGAAGTGCAGCTCCACCGCGCCCCGGGTGGGCTTGGCCACGGCTTCGAGCGCGCGCACCGCGAAGGTGAAGCTCGCAAAGTCGCTCTTGCTCACGGCGGTGGCGCGGCCGTACATGGCGCCGTCCGCAATCTCTGCGCCATAGGGGTCGCGCGTCCAGCCTTCGCCGGGGGGCACCACGTCGCCGTGGGCGTTCAGCGCAATGGTCTTGCCGCCGCTGCCGTACGGCCTGCGCACGATGAGGTTGGTGATGGATTCCATGCCGTAGGCCAGCACGTCGGCGGCGGGCACGGCGTGCTTCTCGGCGGTGTAGCCGAACTCGGTCAGCAGCTCGGCGGTGCGTTCGGCGTGGGGGGCGTTGTTGCCGGGTGGCGTGTCGGTGGGCACGCGCACCAGGGCCTGCAAAAAGCGCACTTCCTCGTCAAAGTGCTGGTCGATCCAGGCGTCCAGCGCGGCGTAGTTGTTGTGGGTGGTCATGGTTGTTGTTCCTCGGCAAGTTGGCGCAGCACCTGGGTGAAGGCGTCCACGGCCAGCTGCATGTCGTTGTTGGTGGTGGATTCGAGCGGGTTGTGGCTGATGCCGGAGTTCAGCCCGCGCACGAAGAGCATGGCCTGGGGCATGATTTCGTGCAGCTTCATCGCGTCGTGTCCCGCCCCGCTGGGCATGCGGAACACGGGCACGCCCAAGGTATGAACGGCGCGTTCCCAATGGTGCTGCCAGGCGGGCGCGCTGGGCGCGGCGGCGGCGCGCATGGATTCTTCCAGCGTGTAGCGCAGGCCGCGCCGGGCGGCGATCCTGGCAAGCTGCTCCTTCACGTCGCTCACCAGCGCGTCGCGCTGGGCATCGGTAGGTGCGCGCAGGTCCAGGCTGAACTGGCAGCGGCCGGGCACCACGTTGATGGAGCCTGCAGGCACCTGCAGCTGGCCGATGGTGCCCACCGAGTCGCCGTCCTGCGCTGCGCGCTGCTCCACGTACAGCGCAAGCTCTGCCACGGCCACGGCCGCGTCGCGGCGGCGGTCCATGGGGGTGGTGCCGGCGTGGCTGGCGGTGCCGATCATTTCGCACAGAAAACGCACGCTGCCATTGATGGAGGTGACCACGCCAAGGGGCAGGTCCAGCTCGTTGAGCACGGGGCCCTGCTCGATGTGCACCTCGATGAAGCCCAGGTACTGGGCGGGATCGCGCTGGAGCTTGGGGATGTCGGCTATGCACAGGCCCGCGTGCTGCATGGCCGCGCGCATGGTCACGCCGTCCGCGTCCTTCTGGTCCAGCCAGGCGGGGTTGAAGTCGCCGATGAGCGCGCCCGAGCCCAGGAAGGTGGCCTTGTAGCGCTGGCCTTCTTCTTCGGCAAAGCCCACCACCTCGATGCCGAAGGGCAGGCGCCTGCCAGCGCGGTGCAGCTCGCGCACGCAGGCCATGGGCACGAAGATGCCCAGGCGGCCGTCGTATTTGCCGCCGTTGCGCACCGTGTCGTAGTGGCTACCGGTGATGAGGTAGCGCGCACCCTCGGTGGTCGGGTGGTAGCGCCCCACCACGTTGCCCACGGCATCGACCTCCACCTCGTCGAAGCCGCAGTCGCGCATCCAGTGGCTGATGCGCTGGGCGCAGGCGCGGTGCGCGTCGGTCAGATACGTGACGGTGAGCTGGCCCTTTTCGGCGAAGCCGGGGTCGGAGTGTTCGGCGAGTTTTTCCTGCCAGTCCCACACATCGTTGCCCAGCACGGGCTCGGCGGCGAACTTGTCGTTCAGGCGGATCTCGGCGATGCGGTGGATGTTGCGCAGGGCCTCGGCCAGCTCGAACTCGGGGTGGTTGTCCAGGCGCCGCGCAAAGGTGTCGATGATTTCCTGCTTGGGCAGGCCCGTGCCGCGCGGCCCGCGCACCGCCAGGATGAACGGGAAGCCGAAGCGCTCGTTGTACGCCGCGTTGAGCGCCTGGATGCGTGCGAACTCCTCGGGCGTGCACTGCGTGAGGCCTGCCTTGCTCTGCTCGTTGGTGGATTCGGCCGTGAGATTTTTCGCCACCATGGCCTTGCCCGCCAGTTCGGGGTGGGCGCGGATCAGCGCGAGCTGCGCATCCTGCCCCGCCGTGCGCACCACCTGGGCCAGCGCGTGCTGCAGGTGGGCCTGCGAGCGGAAGGGGCGCTGCGCCAGCGCCTGCTCGGCGATCCAGGGCGAGTGTTCGTACAGGCCGTCCAGCAGCTGCAGGGCCTCGGCAGGGCTGGCGGCATTGAGTTGTTCCAGGGTCAGGGCCATGATCTCAGCCTGCTTTCTGTGAAGGGTAGGGGTGGGCCTGTTTCCAGTGGCGCGCGATGTCGATGCGGCGGCAAACCCACACGTTGCTGTGCTGCTGGATGTGGTCCAGGAAACGCTGCAGCGCGGTGATGCGGCCGGGGCGGCCCAGCAGGCGGCAGTGCATGCCGATGCTCATCATCTTGGGCGCGTTGTCGCCGGCCGGGTCGCCTTCGGCGTACAGCGCGTCGAAGGTGTCTTTCATGTACTGGAAGAACGGGTCGGCGTGCGAGTAGCCCTGCGGCAGTGCAAAGCGCATGTCGTTGCAGTCGAGCGTGTAGGGCACGATGAGCTGGGGCACCGTGGCGCCGTTGCTCTTCTTCACGTCCATCCAGAACGGCAGGTCGTCGCCGTAGTAGTCGCTGTCGTACTCGAAGCCGCCGAAGTCGGCCACCAGACGGCGGGTGTTGGGGCTGTCGCGGCCGGTGTACCAGCCCAGCGCGCGGTGGCCCGTCATGCGCTCGATGATCTCCATGGCCTCGGCCATGTGGGCGCGCTCGACCTCTTCGGGCACGTGCTGGTAGTGGATCCACTTGAGGCCGTGGCAGGCAATCTCGTGGCCCAGCTGCACGAAGGCCTGGGTGAGCTCGGGGTGGCGCTGCAGCGCGCTCGACACGCCGAACACCGTGAGCGGCAGCTTGCGCTTTTCGAACTCGCGCAGGATGCGCCACACCCCGGCGCGTGAGCCGTATTCGTAGATGCCCTCCATGCTCATGTGCCGCTCGGGGTAGCTCGCGGGGTTGAACATTTCCGACAGGAACTGCTCGCTGCCCGCATCGCCGTGCAGCACGGCGTTTTCGCCGCCTTCTTCGTAGTTCAGCACGAACTGCACGGCAATGCGGGCGCCGCCCGGCCACTGCGCGTGGGGCGGGGTCTTGCCGTAGCCGATGAGGTCGCGGGGGTAGTGCTGGGTGGAGTCGTAGATCATGGGCGTCAGGGGTTCAAAGGGTCACGGCATAAGTGCTGCGGCCAAGTCGCTGGCGGGGCGCTTGCGGTCAAACGTCAGGCTGGCTTCCACGTGTTCGAGGTGGGCCTGCATGAGCGAGACGGCCAGGGCCTCGTCGCGCGCGGCGAGGGCCGCCACGATGTCACCATGCTCTTCATGCGAGTGTTCGGCGGCGCTGGCCGACTGGTACATCAGCGTGATGAGGGCGCAGCGCGAAATCAGGTCGCCCAGCATCTGCGCGAGCACCTCGTTGCCCATGAGTTCAGCCATGCGCACATGGAAGTCACCCAGCAGCTCGGTGCGGCTGCTCGCGTCGGCCGTGCCCATGGCGGCCTTCTCGCTGGCCACGTGCGCGCGCAGGGCCTTGATCTTGGCGGGGGTCACAGTTGGTACAAAGGCGCGCGTCATCTCGGTTTCGAGCATGCGGCGCACAATCGGCGCCGCGACGACACCGCCGTGACCGCGCGTGGAGACAAAAGCGCCGCGCGCGGGCTCCAGCGTGACCAGCCGGTTCTGCGCCAGCTGGAACAGCGCCTGGCGCACCAGCGTGCGCGACACGCCGAAGTGGTCGGCCAGTTTCTGCTCGGCCAATTTGGTGCCTGGCTGCAGGCGGTGCTCCACAATGGCGCGGGTCAGCGCCTCGACAATCGCACTGGTGGATGAAGATTCCATGGCGGCATGATACGTTGGAATGGTGAAAAGTGTATACACTTTTGGTCTACACGCTGTAATTTGGCAATCCTCGCCGATCGGCGCTAAACCCCTTTCAGGAGATTCCCTATGGGATTGAGCACCCACGTTCTCGACACCATGAACGGCTGCCCTGCCGCCGGCATGGAGGTGACGCTGTACTCCACCGATGGCGACAATGCCACGCTCCTCAAGCGCCTGGTGTTGAACCACGACGGCCGCACCGACGCGCCGCTGTTCGATAACGCGAGCCTGCGCACCGGCACCTACCGGCTGCGTTTTGATGTGGCGGGGTATTTCAAGGCCCGGGGCGTGCAGTTGCCGGAACCCAATTTTTTGAACCAGGTGAGCCTGGACTTCGGCATTGCACATGCCGACCAGCACTACCACGTGCCGCTGCTGGTGAGCCCGTGGAGCTATTCGACCTACCGGGGTTCGTAGTCATCGCGGCCGCTTCGGGCGGCCGCGTCGAGCGGCGAAGCCACACGGAGGGATGTATTTACAACTGTCCTTCTGTGAGGGTATCCAGCTGAAAGTGCCCCCCCTTGTCCCACAGCCAGGTGTCGGTGTAGGTGACCTTGCCCATGCGCGTGGGCGCAGGGAAGGGCGCCGCAGCGCGCACGGTGCGCTCGATCTCGGCCACCACCTCGGGAGCGTGGCGCGGGGCGCGCATCCAGTGCAGCCGGGTGACCTTGCCGCTGCGGTCGATGTCCACCTGCAGCACGCCAATGGCGTACAACTGGGCAGGCAGCTTGCCTTTGAAGATGCGCTCGCGGTTCAGCCCATAAAGGTGCGTGGCCGCATCCTGCCGGTAGGCCTGGGGCGTGGCCGCGGCCGAGGGGCGCGCCGATCCAGCCGCAGCGGGCACCGGGCCCTTCACGCCACCGGGCTCCGCGCTGGTGGATGGCACGCTGTCAGGCGCCGGGGCGGGTTCGGGCGGCGACTTGCAGGCGGACACCAGGGCGGCGCCAAGGGCCATGATGCCTGCCAGCAGCCAGTGGCTGCGCGGGCCGGAAGAGCGGGTGGGGGGCGTGTCGGGCATGGTGCGGGGTGTGGCTGGGGCCACCAGCGGTGCCAGCGGCAATGGGCGTTAACGACGAAGGAATGGCGGTGACAAATTTGCGTTTGCTGTTGGACGGTTTGACCGCCGGGCCAGCATGCCTGGTAACCGTAGAGTCTACCCAAGGGTCGGTGCCCCGCGAGGCTGGGGCCTGGATGGCCGTGTTTGCCGATCACCTGGTGGGCACCATCGGTGGGGGCCATCTGGAGCTGCAGGCGATTGCCCAAGCGCGCCTGCTCCTGGCAGGCACTGCTGCCCACAACCCCGCACCAGTGCGGTATGCGCTGGGCCCGGCGCTGGGCCAATGCTGTGGTGGCGTGGTGCACCTGGGATTTGCGCTGCTCACAGGGGCCGATGCCCCGGGCCTGACCGCCCGCCTGGCGCCGCGCCAGCACCCCGTGGCGCTGTTTGGCGGCGGCCATGTGGGCTACGCGCTGGCCCGTGTGCTGGCGCCGCTGCCTTTTGCACTGACCTGGATCGACAGCCGCGACGGCATCTTCCCCGAGCCGCCACCCGACGGCGCGGTCTGCGAGCATTCCGACCCCGTGCAGGGGGCTGTGCCGGGCCTGGCGCCGGGCAGCCGTGTGCTGATCATGAGCTTCAGCCATGCCGAGGACCTGGACGTGGTGGCGGCCTGCCTGCAGCGCCAGCGGCAGCAGCGCGACCTGCCCTTCATCGGCCTGATTGGCAGCCAGACCAAGTGGGCCACCTTTGGCAACCGCCTGCGCAGCCGGGGTTTCAGCCAGGATGAGCTGGCGCAGGTGACCTGCCCCATCGGCATCCCGGGCATCGAGGGCAAGGAGCCCGAGGTGATCGCCGTGGCCGTGGCAGCGCAACTGCTGCTCAGCCTGAAGTCAGCCTGAGCGACGGGGGCTGGAATGATTCATGCACCTGCCGTCACAACAGCTTGAATGCGGGTAATTCCCGCCCCGCAGGCACCAGCCTGGGGCTGGAAGCGGGAACAATTTCTGCATACACTTTGATTCACCGGTCGCAGCGGTGCCCAGCAGATTCTTTCTGCCCAGGTGCGCGACCCCCTTCTTCTGCTCAGAGCGCCCGCAGTGGTGAGCAGGTTGTACAAGCGGCACGCGCGGCACATCTGCCCGCACGCCGCCAAGGTTGAGAACTATGGAAAGCTACCTTCTCGACTGGGCCAACCTGCTCTTGCGCTGGGTCCACGTCATCACCGCCATCGCCTGGATCGGCTCGTCGTTCTACTTCGTCTTCCTCGACAGCAGCCTCACGCCGCCCGAGGACGACGACCTCAAGAAACAGGGCGTCTCCGGCGAACTCTGGGCCGTGCACGGCGGCGGCTTCTACCACCCGGTCAAGTTCAACGTCTCGCCGCCCAAGCTGCCGGGACACCTGCACTGGTTCTTCTGGGAGAGCTACAGCACCTGGATCAGCGGCTTTGCGCTGTTCACCGTGTCTTACCTGTTTAGCGCCAGCACCTACCTCATCGACAAGTCGCGCATGGACTGGGCGCCCGCCACGGCCATCGTGGTGGCGCTGGCGTTCTTTGTGGTGTTCTGGCTGCTGTATGACGCGATCTGCCGCATCTTCGGCCAGAAAAAGAACGGCGACGCCATCGTGGGCGCGCTGGTGCTGGTGCTGGTGTGCATCGCCTCGTGGCTGGCTTGCCACTGGTTTGCGGGCCGCGCGGCCTTCTTGCTGGTGGGCGCGATGATCGCCACGGCCATGAGCGCCAACGTGTTCTTCTGGATCATCCCCGGCCAGCGCACCGTGATCGCGCAGATCAAGGCGGGCGAGCCCGTGGACCCGATCCACGGCAAACGCGGCAAGCAGCGCAGCGTGCACAACACCTACTTCACGCTGCCCGTGCTGTTTGCCATGCTCAGCAACCACTACAGCTTTACCTGGAGCCACCCGCAGAACTGGCTGGTGCTGATCCTGATGATGTTCGCGGGCGCGGCCATTCGCCAGTACTTCGTGATGCGCCACGGCTACAAGCTGGGCCGCAACGGCAACCCGCTGCCTTATGCGCTGGTGGGCGTTGCGGTGATTGTGGGCGCCATCGCCTGGATGCGTCCGGCCCCTGTTGCAGCTGTGGCTACCCCCGCCCCCGCTGCCGGTGTTGCTCCTGTTTCAGGAGCTACCGGGGCAGGCGCAGCGGGCGCAGGCAGCCCAATTGACTTCAAATCAGTGCAGGCCGTGCTGGAACAGCGCTGCTACATGTGCCACGGCGAGCAGGTGCAGATGAAGAACCTGCGGCTCGATTCGCCCGCGCTGGCCCAGCAGCATGCCCAGGCCGTCTACCAGCAGGTGGTGGTGCAAAAGCTCATGCCCATGAACAACGCCACGGGCATGACGGATGCTGAGCGTGCGCTGGTCAAGCGCTGGTTCGAGGCAGGGGCGCCTACGGGGCCTTGAGGCCGCGTAGTGTGGAGTGCTCAGTGCCGCGTCACTCTGCGCTCAAGCGAAGCCGTGCAGACTCCTAGCCCTTGACGACGGTGGCGTCGATCTCCACCACCTGCCCCTGGTATCCCAGGCGGGCGACACCCAGGAGCGTTGCCGGAGGCACTTGCCCGCCAAAGTGCGCGGTCACGGCGCCCCAGGCCGCTGAGAGGTCGGCCTGTTCGCCGACGACGTAGACAACCAGGCGGCGAATGTCGGGCGCGGCAAACCCGTGAACCGCCAGCACCTTGCTCAGATTCGCCAGGCACTGCGATGCCTGGGCGCACGGATCTCCGGGCGCCACGATCGAGCCATCGGCGGCTTGTGGCACCTGGCCCGCAAGAAAGAGCTGGCTCCCCAGGCGCTGCGCGTACTGATAGTTCGGTGTGCTTGGCAGGCCTGCGGCAGTTTCGGCTTTGTTCATGTTTATGGGTGGCACGTAGCGCGATGGGGGACTGGTTCGCCTGGTGACGGTTAACGCTTGATATGAGAGGCGCTGGTAGTACGAAGGCCGGTAAGCGTCCTCTCGATAGAAGGGTTAAGCTGCACTGCACGGCAAGATTGCTTCATCGCTCTCTCCCTTCGCGACTGAGAGCAGAGATGCGCCGAACTCTCGCAGCGCCTCATAGTCTGTGCGTAGCTCGACGGTGACAGCGTACTCCGGTACAAGGCTCGTACTTTCGTTTTGGTGAGCTAGATGAACACGGCAGCCGATCGTTCCGAGGTTACCTATTGGATAAAAGCGCATGCCGAGGTGAACATGCTCCAGTTGCCCGTGCACTACTGAGTTCCACCGGCCGCCTTTTAGCTCAAGGGCTTTATCTGGCTGCAGCGGATAGGTGCTCGCAAGCGCTTGTGCAAAGGCAGTGATCTCGGCAATGTTGAACCAAGCAGATCCTTTTCCGGCGAAGCCATTTGCGTTGACCTCAGCGGATAGTTCCCCCGTGTCGTCGGGCTCTTGAATCAGTGTTAGGCGGAAGGAAGTGAGCATTGGGGGCGGCCCAACGCAACTAAGACCGCAAAACCTGCGGGATGAACTGGGACTTGCGGGATATTCTGGACACTGATTTCTCCTGAAAGTGGCTTGCAGCTTTGGATGGCGGGCCATGTGCTGCACAAAAGCACAGCTATAAAAATTCCGAGAAACCCGGCATGCCTCAGCCCATCAAACTATAGCCTGCACAGTTGAAAGGCTGCGTGCCTGGGAACTCAATCCGGGCGCGCACAGAATCCATGAGCGCATGGACTTCGTTCAGAGGCGCGCGAGAGGCCGAAGCGAACTGGCTTGCCGCGTGAATCGCCCAATCTCTATTCCCGACGGAAACTACGCCGCCAACACATCCTGCAGCGCCCGCGTGGCGGCCAGCGCGCCCAGGCTGGATTCGGTGAAGCCGCCGTGCAGCACCACACCGGTGGCGGCCAGCTTGGCCTCGTGTTTGGCCACGGCGGCCAGGTTGGCTACTTCTTCGGCGTGCCGGAAGCGCCCGGGCGTGATGCGCACGGCACCGATGGCGAGCGTGGTGCACGGAAAGAACCGCCGCACGCCATGCCGGTCTTCCGCGTGGATGCCGCCGGCGGCCCGCGCGCCGTCGTCAAACAGGGTGAGCGCCTCGCGCGCAAACTCGTCCACGATGTTCTTGCAGCGCTGCAGCCAGTTGCTGCTCTGAAAGATCAGCATGAAATCGTCCCCGCCCACATGGCCCACGAAGTCGCGGCGCGCGTCGCAGTGGGCCGTGGCCAGGCGCGCCACCAGGCGGATCATCTGGTCGCCGCGCCAGTAACCGTAGTGGTCGTTGAAGGGCTTGAAGTTGTTCAGGTCGGCATAACACGCCACGAACTCGGTGTGGTGGTCCAGCAGGCGCTGCATGTGCAGGCTGATGGGGATGTTGCCGGGCAAAAAGGTGAGCGGGTTGGCGTGGCGCGCGGCTTCGATGCGGGTCTCGGTCACGGCCCGCACCAGTTGGTCGCCCGTGCCCAGGCCCAGGTAGCGGCCGTTGTCGGTCACGATGTAGCCGTCGCTCAGGTAGCGCTGGTCCTGCGAGGTGAGGATGCCCACCAGCTGGTCCACGTCGCAGTCCAGCTCCACCACGCGCGGCGCCTGGTTGGCAAACGCCAGGCACGATTTGCGGCCATGCACTTCGCGGAAGTACAGCGTGGCGTAGTGGTTCATGAACTGCTGGCGGTTGATGAGCGCCACGGGGCGCGTGCCGTCCACCACGGCCAGCGCGTGCAGGTCGGTGTGCTGATGAAAGATCGCGGCCACCGCATCGTTGCTGGTGGCGGGCGATGCCGTGGGCGCCTGCACCACCAGCAGGCTGCGCAGGATGCCGGGGCGCGCGGTCTGGCCCAGGTGCGGCAGCACGGCCACGCGGCGGTCCTGCATCACCTCCAGCGCCGGGCCGTCCACCGTGTGGCGTGGCTCGCGCGCCGGGCGGCCCAGCAGCCAGCCCTGGCCGTAGGGGATGTCCAGGTCGCGCAGCGCGCGCAGGTCGTCGCGGGTTTCGATGCCTTCGGCGATGAGCTTGGTGCCAAACACATCGGCAATGCCCTTGATGGCCTGCAGCATCTGCAGGTTCTCCGGGTGGTCGCTGATGTCGTGGATGAAATATTTGTCGATCTTCACGAAGTCGGGCTTGACCTCGGACCACAGCCGCAGGCTGGAGCGGCCGTCGCCGAAATCGTCCAGCGCCACGCGCGCGCCGCAGGCATGCACGGCCTTGATGGCCTGGCGCAACACGGGCATGTCGCTCACGCGCTCGTGTTCGGTGATCTCCAGCACCAGCATGCGGGCGCTCAGGCCAAAGCTGCGCACCGTCTCGCCCAGCATCTCTGCGCCCACCAGCGCCACGCCGTGCACCAGCGCGTCGGCGCTGATGTTGACGAACAGGCGGCCCGGCGCTTCGTGCTGGCCCCATTGGGCGAGTGCGGTGAACACGCACAGCAACTCGAAGTCTTGCAGGATACCCTCCTGCCGCGCCAGGCTCAGCAGCACGTCGGGGGTGTGGAGGGGAGAGTCCTGGGGGCCCCGGATCAGGGCTTCATGGGCATGGATGTTGCCCTCGCGCAGATCGGCCAGGGGCTGGAAGACGCAGTGCAGCCCACCCCCCTGCATCAGCCGGGCCAGCGGGCCGCTGCCATGGCGTGCTGCGGGCGACAGCAGCGCCATCATCGCCTCCAGCCGGCTCCATTGGGTGTTCTGCATCGCGTTGTGGTCCCTGAGCAAGGACGCAAAGATACCCAGCTGCCGTGACGGTTTTGTTACAGAATCTTGGTTGCTATTGTTTTTATAGCTATTGGTGGTGTCTGTAGCGCGGAAGAGGCATTTTTTCTTCAAAAATGCCCCGCAAAAAAGCTTCAGAAACGGTGGCGGATGCCCACGCCCACGCTGCTGCCCTTGGCCTGGCTGGTGATGCGGTCGGCCATGGCCATCACGTACAGGTCAGTGCGCTTGGACAGGAAGTGGTCGTAGCCCACGGTGAAGGTCTTGCGCGAGATGTCGGTGGCGCTCAGCGTGGTCTGTGCCCACGATGCCAGCACCTTGCCGGTGGCGCCCACGGGCACCGACACGCCCAGCTGCGTGGTCTTGGCCTTGTTGGTGGTGTTGTCGGCCTTGGCCTGGCCATAGCTGGCAAAGGCCTTGGCCACCGTGAAGTCGTAGGCGCCGCCCAGCATCCAGTCGGTCTTGGTGGTGCCCAGGTAGGTGCTGGGCACGGCGGGGTTGCTCATCTGGTCGCGCTCGTAAAAGCCGGTGAGGGTGATGGGGCCGTTGAAGTACAGCGCATTGATGCCCACGTTCTTCTTGCCGCTGTCGCCCGCGATCTCGCCAAACTGGTAGTGCAGGTTGGCCGAGAGCCCGCCGAAGTTGGGCGTGCTGTAGATGATCTCGTTGGCCCAGCCGGTGTCGGATGGCGTGGTGGAACCCCAGCCGGTGCCGTTGAACAGCGGCACGTTCATGTGCAGGATCACCGGCGCGAAGGTGAACGAATCTCCCAGCGGGTTCGACAGGATGGAGGGCAGGAAGTTGGGCGCCAGGCCCCGGCCCACGGTGACGGTGCCGAAGCCGCCCGACAGGCCCACGTTGGCGTCGCGCGAGAAGAAGGTGTCGTTGGCGAAGCGGCCCTGCACGCCGCTGTCCACCTTGATGAACGAGGTGAGCGCGAAGTGGGCCTTGAGCCCGCCGCCCAGGTCCTCGGTGCCCTTGAAGCCGAACCACGACGTGGTCATGCCGCCGCTGCCCACCGCCGCGCTGCGGCCCGCGTCGCCCGCATTTTTCATGGAGCCGACGTACACGTCGGTCAGCCCCATCAGCTGGACCGAGCTTTGGGCCCGGGCTGTGGTGGCGCACAACAGCAGTGCGCCGCCCAGCGAGACAGACAGCGAAAGGGTGATCAGGTTTTTTTTCATGGTGTTTCCTGGAGATGAATTGCCGGACGGCCGGCGTTGGCGAGGGGGGCTTGCGGCCCGGTGCGCACCGTGGTGCAGGGGAGGGGCCGCACGCAGGCGTTCGCAATTTCCGTGCCCCTGCCGACACAGGTTCTTGCTGCTGCACATCTCCGGGCGGGTTGCGGGGAAAGCAGGGGTGGCAGGGCGTAGCAGGTCCGCACGCAGCTTTCTTGTGTTTTTGCGCAAACCCTTGCAGGGCGCGGCTTGCGACATGGTTTGGCTTTGATCTTGCTCAATGCCCCGGGCGCGGCGCCACGGCAAAGTGGCTTCCATGCTGCCCTCTACTCTTTTCTCTCTGCCCGCTGAAACCGAGGTGATCGCCCCCGGCGAAGTGCTGCGCAGGCGCAATGAGGTCCTGACCTCCGTGCTGCACCTGGAAAGCGGCCGCGTGCTGCGTGGCGTGCTGGACGACGGTTTCCTGCGCCACCAGCTCGGGGCGGTGGAGGGGCCGTTCTGGCTCGATGCCGCGTCGGCCCTGATGGGGCTGCCGTTTCCGGTGGATATGGTGGCCGACACGCGCCTGCAGGTGCGGCGCTTACCCATAGACGAGTTCCGCCGCAGCCTGGCCGCCATGACACCGGGTGCGCGCGGCCTGCTGCTGGACATGGCCCAGGGCTACCGGCAGCAGTCCGAACTGGCGGTGAGCCGCCTCGCGCAGGACGCGGAATCGCGCTGTGCGCAATGGCTGCTCAAACACGCCGAGCCCGACCCCACGGGAGCCATGCAGGTCACGCTGCACCAGCGCAAGCGCCTGATTGCTGCGCAGCTGGGCATCGCCCCCGAAACCTTCTCGCGCGTGCTGCGCCATTTGCGGGAGCTGGGCCTCATCCATGGCACCGGCAACGTGCTGAACCTGCCCCAACCCCGGGCACTGCAGTCCATGGCAGGGTGTTAGGCACCACCCACTGAGTCGCCGTCGGCGCCTTCCCAGCACCTGTGGCCGGGCGAAGCCGCACAGGCTTGGGCTGCGCCATTGGCGGGGCCGGTGAGCGATGTGACAAGCGCGGAGGGCCCTTCGCCAGCGCCACGGGCTCAGGGTTTCTCCTTGCGTTTTTCCAAGGGTTCCACCCAAGCCCCGGGCCCCGGGGGCTGCGTATATTTGTTGGGACATGTCTGCTGTGACCCGTCCCCATGCCTAACCTCCCGCGTGCCTGCGACGCTTCTGTGCCGGGGTGTCCATGACGGCCCCCACACCTTCGGCTGCGCCCGACGACGCGCCCGGCTGGCTGGTGCCGGGGGCGCTGGTGCTGCGCCTCATGCTGGTGGCGGCGCTGGCCGTGGCCTTGTCGGGGGCGGTGGCGGCCTGGCTGGTCACGCGCGCGTCGGGGCAAGAGGCCGTGCGCCGGGTGGTCAACCAGCAGACCGATGAAGTCGAGGTGGTGGCCCGCCTGCTGGCCAGCAAGATAGAACAAAGCCAGAAGGTGCTGCGCACCGTGGCCGCAGGCATCACGCCCGGCATGCTCGAATCCCCCTCGTCGCTCGAATGGCTGCTGCAGCAGGGCCTGCCCGCCGTGCAGTTCTTCGACACCATGCAGGTAGCCCGCGACAACGGCGAGCTGCGCCTGAACCTGCGCGCCGGGCAGCAGCAGAAAGCCGCCGACCTGGACCCGATCGAACGCGACGCCCTGCGCCGCACGCTGGTGGACGGCAAGCCCCTGGTGTCCGAACTGATTGCCGGGCGCAGCGGTGAGCCGCGCGTGATGTTCACCATGCCGTTGCACCGCGAGGACGGCACGGTGCTGGGCGTGGTGGCGGGCGCCTTGCGCCTGCAGTCGCAAAGCCTGTTGCCCCCGTCCATGACGCTGCCCGCGCGCGAGGATTCGCAGCTCATTGTTTTCACACGCGACGGCACCATCCTGTCGCACTCCGACCCGTCCCGCATCCTGGGCCAGGTGCGCGACGAAGCCGGGCTGGCACCGGTGTACACCCGCTGGCTGACCCAGGCCCAGCCGGTGGTGGGCCGGGGCATGAGCCATGTGCAGCCCGACCACATCGTGAGCATGGCAGGCATGCCGCTGCCGCAGTGGATCGTGGCGCGGGTCAGCACCTCGCAGGCATTGCTTGCGCCCCTGCGCGGCGCCCAGCGCGAGGCCTGGTGGCTGGCTGTGGCCAGCATGCTGCTGTGCATGTTGCTGGCCGTGGCCCTGATGGGCTGGATGGCCCAGCCCTTGGCGCAGCTCACCCACAAGGCGCGCCAGTTGCTCAAGACCAGCACCCGGCAGCAGCAGCCCCCGGCCGACCAGGACTGGCCCCGCGCGGGTGGCGAGGTGGGCGAGCTGGTGCGTGTGTTCCAGGGGCTGGTGCAGCAGGGCCAGCAGCAGCAGCAGCGCAAGGACACGCTCGACGGCCAGTTCCAGGCCGTGCTGGACAGCGCCTCGGTGGGCATCATCATCTCGCGCCACGGCATGCTGGATGTGGTGAGCCGCCAGGCCTGCGTGATGCTGGGCTACACCGCACAAGAGCTGCAGGGCCGCCCCGCGCGCACCGTGTACGCCAGCGATGCCGACTATGCCCGGGTGGGCGAACGCGTGCGCGCCGAGATGGCTGCGCATGGCGCATTCGACGGCGACATCTGCTTCATGCGCAAGGACGGAACGCCCGTGTGGGCCCGTGTGCAGGGGCGGGGCGTGCGGCCCGACGAGATGCACGGCGGCACCGTGTGGATCCTGGAAGACATCACCGCCGCCCGCGAGGCCCAGGCACAGCACGCCTGGGAGCGCACGCACGACGCGCTGACCCAGCTCTACAACCGCGCCGCTTTTGACGAGCGCCTGGGCCTGCTGATGGCCGAGCGCTCCACGCGCCAGCGCAGCGCCTCAAAGGATGGGGACGGCAACGAGCCGCAGGGCGACGGGGTGGTGTTGTTCCTCGATCTGGACCATTTCACCGTGGTCAACGACGTTGCCGGCCATGACGCGGGCGATGATGTGCTGCGCCATGTGGCCCGCCTGCTGGCATCGCAGGTGCGCCAGATCGGCTGGGCGGCGCGCCTGGGGGGTGATGAATTTGCGGTGGTGCTGCCCGGCTGCGCCCTGGCGCGCGGCCAGGCGGTGGCCGAGCAGCTGCGCGCCGCAGTGCATGCCTGGGAGCCGTCGTACCAGGGGCGCAGTTTCACGCTGGGGGTGAGCATCGGGCTGGTGGTGCTGGACGCGAGTTTGCAGGATGTGCCGTCGGTGTTGTATGCGGCGGACATGGCTTGTTATGACGCCAAGCGGGCGGGGCGCAACCGGGTGGAGACGCGGCATGCGAGCCAGGCGACGGCGTCGGCGTCGGGGCGGATGGCGTTGGGGCCGGTTTGAGGTTTTTTGGCTGCTGGCGCCTTATGGGTATGCCTTGGTGGCTATTGTTTTTGTAGTGAATCATTCCTGCCTGTTTGGACCGCGTTTGTCTTCTCTCGGGCGCTGCTTCCCTACCCGTTCGGGCTGAGCTTGTCGAAGGCTTGGCGTGCTGGTTTGAAATGCATGCTGGGGTTGAGGGCGGGAGCCGGGTTGTCGCCCCGGCAGGCGACTCACTTTTCTTTGCTTCGCCAAAGAAAAG
>CAYXSL010000065.1:0-21925 GCA_964466605.1 uncultured Verminephrobacter sp. | reverse complement strand
TGCATGGTCAACCCCGTCGTGAACGAACTGGACGTGACCTGCATGCCTTCGGACCTGCCCGAATTCATCGCTGTGGACCTGTCCAAGCTGGAAAAGGGTGCTTCCCTGCACCTGAAGGACGTCAAGCTGCCCAAGGGCGTGACGGCCAAGATCCGTGGTGGCCAGAACAACAACCCCGTGCTGGTGTCGGTTGTGCCTCCCGCAGTGATCGTCGAAACCCCTGCTGACGCAGCACCTGCTGCCGATGCCAAGGGCAAGGGCAAGGGCAAGAAGTAATCAATCAGCCATTCGCTGATCCACTTGCCTTTCCATCCAGGCCCCGTCTCGGCGGGTATGGCCTGACCAGCGGCCCACCTCGGTGGGCCGTTTGTTTTTTCAGCTGCCGCGCAGCACCAGCTGCCATCGCCTGCCCGCCTCCCTTCGCACACGGATAATCCCGCCCATGATCAAGCTGTTTGTAGGCCTTGGAAACCCGGGGCCCGACTACGAAGCCACCCGCCACAACGCCGGATTCTGGTGGATTGACGCCCTGGCGCGCGAACTCAAGGCCACGCTGGTGCCCGAGCGCAGCTACCACGGCCTCGTGGCACGCACCACGGTGCACGGCCAGAGCGTGTGGCTGCTTCAGCCGCAGACCTTCATGAACCTCTCGGGCAAGTCCGTGGCCTCGCTCGCGCGGTTCTTCAAGATCCAGCCAGAGGAAATTCTGGTGGTGCACGATGAGCTGGACATCCCCCCCGGCCAGGTCAAGCTCAAGCGCGGCGGCAGCCACGCCGGGCACAACGGCCTGCGCGACATCCACGGCCAACTGGGCTCACCCGACTACTGGCGCCTGCGCATCGGCATAGGGCACCCCGGCGTGAAAAGCGAAGTCGCCAACTGGGTGCTGAAGAAGCCTTCGCCCGACCAGCGCACGCTGATCGAGGACTGCATCATCCATTCGCTCAAAGCCTACCCCGCCATGCTGGCAGGCGAGATGGACAAGGCCACCCTGCTGATCCACACGACCAAACCACCCCGCCCCAAGCCTGTGCGCCCGGGGGAAGACTGATCAGCAACCAGGACAGCGGCTGGCCAGCAGCCAGTCACTATGTTTTTGATAGCTTAAAACGCTTGATGGTCGCGCGGTAACGGCCAAAAAACCTTAAAAACTACCCCGCTGCCGACACCTGCAGGCGCTGGAATTTCTGCCACAGCGTCTCGCGGTTTTCCACATGCTGCGGGTTCACGGGGATGCAGGCCACGGGGCAGACCTGCACACACTGGGGCTCGTCGAAATGCCCCACACATTCCGTGCACTTGTTCGGGTCGATTTCGTAGATCTCCTGCCCCAGGTAGATCGCCTGGTTGGGGCACTCGGGCTCGCACACATCGCAGTTGATGCACTCGTCGGTGATCATCAGCGCCATACGGCCTCCCGGGGCGCGGGGCCAGACACAAGGGCAACGGGGTACACGGCGCGGTTCATGCTCCGTATTATCCCGCGCACTGGCATGTGCCTTGCGTGCCACACTGCAACCCACCACCGCTGACGGGGATGTTTTTACCGTTATGCTGTGTATACACATTAATTTTTACGCGCTCGCGTCCCACCCTCCTCCACCGCCTGCTCCATGGGTCTGTTTTTCCTCAAACGGTTTGCCACCCTCCTGGCCACACTGATCGGCGCATCCATTGTTGTGTTTCTGGTGCTGGAGATCCTGCCGGGCAACGCCGCGCAGATCCTGATGGGCCCCGACGCCTCGCCCGACGCCGTGGCTGCGCTGGCCAGCAAGCTGGGGCTGGACCAGCCCGCCAGCCTGCGCTACTGGCAATGGGTCAGTGGTCTGGTGGTGGGCAACATGGGCGACAGCTATGCCTACAGCTCGCCCGTGCTCGACCTGGTGCTGGAGCGCCTGGCCCTCACGGTGCCCCTGGCCCTCATGGCCATGGTGATCACCACGGTGCTGGCCCTGGCGGCGGGCGTGTATGCGGCCTCCCGCCACAACAAGGTCGGCGACGTGGGCGTGATGGGCCTGGCCCAGATCGGCATTGCCATCCCCAACTTCTGGTTCGCCATCCTGCTGATCCTGCTGTTCTCGGTGAAACTGCAATGGTTCTCGGCCGGGGGGTTTCCGGGCTGGACGGAAGACGCCGGAGGCAGCCCGCTCGAAGCCCTCAAGGCCCTGCTGCTGCCCGCGATTGCGCTGGCCGTGGTGCAGGCCGCCATCCTGGCGCGCATCACGCGTTCGGCCGTGCTCGAAGTGCTGCGCGAAGACTTTGTGCGCACCGCACGGGCCAAGGGCCTCACGCAGCGCGCGGCGCTCTGGGGCCATGTGCTGCGCAACGCGATGATCCCGGTCATCACCGTGATGGGGCTGCAGTTTGCCAACCTGCTCGCAGGCACCATCGTGGTCGAGAACGTGTTCTACCTGCCGGGCCTGGGGCGCCTGATCTTCCAGTCCATCTCCAACCGCGACCTGATCGTGGTGCGCAATTGCGTCATGTTGCTCGCCGCCATGGTGGTCATCGTGAACTTTGTCGTGGACATTCTTTACGCCGTGATCGACCCGCGCGTGAAAGCATCGGACATCTGAGCGCCCCATGAACGCTGCCATTCCCCCGTCTTCCGTCACCTCCGCCCCCGGCTGGCTGCACCGCGCACTGCGCCATCGCAGCTTTGTCATCGGCGCCGTGCTGTCGCTGCTGCTGATCCTGGCGGCGGCGCTGTCGCTGGTCTGGACACCCTGGTCCCCCTACGAGATGGATCTGGCCAACAAGCTGGCCGGACCATCCGGCACACACTGGCTGGGCACGGATGCGTTCGGCCGCGACGTGGCCTCGCTGCTGCTGGTGGGCGCACGCAACTCCATCCTGGTGGGCGTGATTGCCGTGGGCATTGGCCTCACCATTGGCACCGCACTGGGCCTGCTGGCTGCCGCCAAGCGCGGCTGGGTGGAAGAACTCATCATGCGCCTGGCGGACTTCACCTTCGCCTTCCCCGCCATCCTCTCGGCCATCATGATGACGGCCGTGTTCGGCGCGGGCATCGTCAACTCCATCATCGCCATCGGCATCTTCAACATCCCCACGTTCGCGCGCGTCACGCGCGCCTCGGCCAATGCCGTGTGGTCGCGCGAGTACATCATGGCCTCACGCGCCTGTGGCAAGGGCAGCTGGCGCATCACCATCGAGCATGTGCTGCCCAACATCCTGTCGGTGCTCATCGTGCAGGCCACCATCCAGTTCGCCATTGCCATCCTGGCCGAGGCGGCGCTGTCGTACCTGGGCCTGGGCACACAGCCGCCCCAGCCCTCGTGGGGCCGCATGCTCAGCGAGGCCCAGACGCTCATGTTCCAGGCCCCGCTGCTGGCCGTGTGGCCCGGCGTAGCGATTGCGCTGGCTGTGCTGGGGCTGAACCTGCTGGGCGATGGTCTACGCGACCTGCTTGACCCCCGCCTCTCCCGCAAGCGTTGACAGCCCCCGCCTCGAAGACCACCAGAACCCCACGATGTCCCTGTTAGAAGTCTCCAACCTCCGCATCCGCCTGCAGACGCACCGGGGCCCCGCCGACGCCGTGCGCGGCGTGAGCTTTTCGCTGGCGCGCGGTGAAACCCTGGGCTTGATCGGTGAATCCGGCTGCGGCAAGTCCATCACCGCCATGTCGCTCATGGGCCTGCTGCCCGACAGCGCACAGGTCACGGGCAGCATCCGCTTTGATGGGCAAGAGCTGGTGGGCCGCACCGATGCGCAGATGTGCAAGATGCGCGGCAACCGCATTGGCATGGTGTTCCAGGAGCCCATGACCGCCCTGAACCCCGTGCACACCATTGGCCGCCAGGTGGCTGAGCCGCTGCGGCTGCACCGCGGCATGGACGCAGCCAGCGCCCGCAAGGAGGCCATCGCGCTGCTGGACCGCGTGGGCATCCCCAACGCCGCTCAGCGCTTTGACGCGTACCCGCACCAGTTCTCGGGCGGGCAGCGCCAGCGCATCACCATCGCGATGGCGCTGGCCTGCGGGCCCGACCTGCTGATTGCCGACGAGCCCACCACCGCGCTCGATGTGACGATCCAGCAGCAGATCCTGGACCTCATCAGCGACCTGGTGGCCGAGCGCAACATGGCGCTCATCCTGATCTCGCACGACCTGGGCGTGATCTCGCAGAACGTGGACCGCATGATGGTGATGTATGGCGGCAGCGTGGTCGAAAGCGGCTCCACCGCATCCGTCTTCTCGGCCATGGCACACCCCTACACCCGGGGCCTGTTCGCCGCGCGCCCCCACCTGGGTACCGTGCATGCGCCCGGCCAGCGCCCCCGCCTGTCCACCATCCCCGGCACCGTGCCCGAGCTGGTGGACCTGCCCTCAGGCTGCCCGTTTGCGGGCCGCTGCAGCTACACCATCGACACCTGCCACCAAGAATCACCTGCGGCCACGCTGGTGGCCACCGACGCCGATGGCGACCACGTGGTGCGCTGCCTGCGCCGCGAGGCCATTGCAGAAGCGCACGGCGTGCCACGGGGTGTGGAGGTGGCCGCATGAGCGACAACAACCACAACACCAGCAACAGCCCCCTGCTGCAGGTGAAAGACCTGGTGCGCGAATACACGCTGCCGCGCGAGCACCTGTTCCAGCCCCCGGGCAAGGTACAAGCCCTGAACGGCGTGAGCTTCTCGATTGCCGCCGGACGCAGCCTGGGCGTGGTGGGCGAATCGGGCTCGGGCAAATCCACGCTGGCAAGGCTGGTGATGGCGCTGGACGCACCCACCGCTGGCACGGTGGAGCTGCTGGGCCGCAACCTGCACCAGCTGCCCGCCGAGCAGCTGCGCCAGGCGCGGCGCGACTTTCAGATGGTGTTCCAGGACCCGTATGGATCGCTGGACCCGCGCCAGACGGTGGAGCGCATCGTGACCGAGCCGCTGCAGGCGCAAGGCCAGACCACGCGCGCCGAGCAGCGCGAGCAGGCCGCCCAGGTGCTGTCGCAGGTGGGCCTGCGCACCAACGACCTGGGCAAGTACCCACACGAGTTTTCCGGCGGCCAGCGCCAGCGCATTGCGATTGCGCGCGCCCTCATCACCCGGCCCCGCCTCATCGTGGCCGACGAGCCGGTGAGCGCGCTCGACGTGTCGGTGCAGGCCCAGGTGCTCAACCTGATGCAAGATCTGCAGCAGCAGTTCGGCATCACCTACATGCTCATCAGCCATGACCTCGCGGTGGTCAACCACCTGTGCGACGAGGTGGTGGTGCTGTACCAGGGGCGCATCGTGGAGCGCGGCTCGCCGGGCGAGCTGTTCCGCAATGCGCAGCACCCGTACACACAGTCGCTGGTGGGCGCCGTGCCGCAGGTGCAGCCCGGCCGCGCGCGGGCGCGCCGTGCGGCAGCCGCTGCGGCAACGGCAAAAACCGCATAACCACATGCAGGTGTGATGGTGTAAAAAGCTTCTTTCCTCCCCGGTAACAAATTGCACCGGGGCTTATGGTCAAGACTTACGCAAAACAAGGCGTGGGTAAACGGCTCGCTCCTAAGCAAGTTAGTTGTTGCATCCTTGTTTGCGAAGTCCCAATGTTTGTTGTCTGGTTTTTTTGTCTGGAGAGTCCGAACATGCTGAACCGCCGTACCGTCCTTGCCACTGGCGCCATCGCCGCTGTGCCCTTGACCACCTCGCTTGGCGCCCTGGCGCAAGGCCGCAAAGATGCGGTGACGCTGGCGATGACGCTGGAGCCCCCAGGCCTGGACCCGACCGCCGGTGCGGCCTCCGCTATCGCCGAGATCGTTCAGTACAACATCTTCGAGACGCTCACCAAGATCAACCCCGACGGCAGCGTGTCGCCCCTGCTGGCCGAAAGCTGGGAGGTCTCGCCCGACCTCAAGACCTACACCTTCAAGCTGCGCCGTGGCGTGAAGTTCCAGAACGGCGAGCCCTTCACCGCTGCGGCCGTCAAGTTCTCGTACGACCGCGCAGGCGGCGAGAAGAGCACCAACAAGGACAAGCGCACTTTTGCCGGCATCACCACCCAGGTGGTGGACGATTACACCGTGGTGCTGCTCAACAAGGAGATCGACCCCGACCTGCTGTTCGTGCTGGGCCAGGCCACCTCCATCATCGTGGAGCCCAAGAGCGCCGACACCAATGCCAACAAGCCCGTGGGTACCGGCCCCTACCAGCTGCAGGCCTGGAACAAGGGCTCGTCGGTGGTGCTGACCGCCTGGGCCGACTACCGCGATGCCAAGGCCATCAAGATCAAGCGCGCCACCTTCCGCTTCATCTCCGACCCGGCCGCCCAGGTGGCTGCTTTGCTCGCCGGTGACGTGGACGCCTTCCCGCGCGTCACACCGCGCAGCGTGGCGCAGTTCAAGGCCAACCCCAAGTTCCAGGTGGTGGTCAGCGGCTCGCGCGCCAAGACCATCCTGGCCATCAACAACGGCAAGAAGCCGCTCGATGACGTGCGCGTGCGCCGCGCGATTGCTGCCGCTATTGACCGCAAGGCCGTGATCGAAGGCGCGGGCGACGGCTATGGCGCGCCCATCGGCAGCCACTACGTGCCCGGCGCGTTTGGCTACGTGGACACCACGGGCGTGAACCCCTACGACCCCGAGAAGGCCAAGAAGCTGCTGGCCGAAGCCGGCATCAAAACGCCGCTGGAGCTGACGATGACGCTGCCCCCCACGCCCTACGCGCGCCAGGGTGGCGAGGTGATTGCAGCCCAGCTGGCCAAGGTCGGCATCGTCGCCAAGATCCAGAACGTGGAATGGGCGCAGTGGCTCAGCGGCACCTACGGCAGCAAGAACTACGACCTGACCGTGATCAGCCACGTGGAGCCGTTTGACCTGGGCAACTTTGCCAAGCCCGACTACTACTGGGCCTACAACTCGCCCAAGTTCAACGACCTGTTCAACCAGATCAAGAACGCCGCCCGCCCCGCCGACCGCGCCAAGCTGCTGGGCGACGCGCAGCGCCTGCTGGCCGAGGACTCGGTGCACGCCTTCCTGTACTCCAACCAGTGGATCACGGTGGCCAACAAGAACCTCAAGGGCCTGTGGAAAGACATGCCCGTGTTCGTGAACGACATCTCCGCACTGTCCTGGTCCTGATAGCCACGCGCCGCAACGCGGCGCTTGCAGGAGCCAATACTCCTAAAACAATAGCTGCCAGCGCTTGATTCACTTGCGCTTGCAGCCTTTTTTATTGATAAACGTCGCTACGGTGACCATCCACTCCACCATGACCGAACTGCACGACCTGCCCGCCCACGACCTGATTGCCGCCTACCGCCAGCGCAAGCTGTCACCGGTTGAGGTCACGCAGGCCGTGCTGGCCCACATCGAACGGTGGGAGCCCCACATCCAGGCCACCTACCTGCTGCGCCCCGAGGCCGCCCTGGCCCAGGCGCGTGCCTCCGAGGCCCGCTGGCTGCGCGGCGAGCCCAAGGGCGCGCTCGACGGCGTGCCCGGCACCATCAAGGAAAACATTGCCACCGAAGGCGACCCCACCCCGCTGGGCACGGCCGCCGTCGAGTTGGTGCCCGCTGCCGCAGACGCCCCCCCTGCCGCCCGCATGCGCGAGGCCGGTGCCGTCATCGTCGCCAAGACCACCATGCCCGACTACGGCATGCTGTCCTCGGGCCTGTCCACCTTTCACCCGCTGTCGCGCAACCCCTGGGATGTGAGCAAGGGCCCCGGCGGCTCCAGCGCCGGCGGTGGCGCGGCGGCCGCTGCGGGCTATGGCCCGCTGCACATCGGCACCGACATCGGCGGCTCGCTGCGCCTGCCCGCCAGCTGGTGCGGCATCTTCAGCCTCAAGCCCAGCCTGGGCCGCATCCCTATCGACCCACCCTACACCGGCCGCGCCGCTGGCCCCATGACCCGCACCGTGGCCGACGCCGCGCTGATGATGCAGGTGCTGAGCCTGCCCGACGCCCGCGACAGCATGAGCCTGCCCTACCAGGACATCGCGTGGAGCCAGTTCAACCAACTGGCCGAGCGCCCGCGCAGCCTGCAAGGTTTGAAGATAGGCCTGCTGCTGGATGCAGGCTGCGGCCTGCCCGTGGAGCCAGAAGTGAAGGCCGCCGTGGAGCGCGCAGCAAAACTCATGGAAGCCGCCGGCGCCACCATCGTGCCCATGGCGCCCTTCATGACCCAGGCCATGCTCGACGGCATGGACCATTTCTGGCGCATGCGTTCCCACATAGACCTGCAGGCCCTGCCTGCGGCGCGGCGCGACAAGGTGCTGCCCTACATCCGCACCTGGGCCGACAGCGCGGCCGGCATGAGCGGCACCGAAGTCTTTAACGCCAGCCACCAGTTCCACCTGACCCGGGTGAACACGGTCAAGGCCTGCAGCGCGTTCGACTACGTGATCTCGCCCGTGGCGCCCAACGTCGCCTTCCAGGCCGAGCTGCCCTCGCCCACCAACGACCCGCTGCGCCCGCTGGAGCACATCGGGTTTACCGTGCCATTCAACATGTCCGAGCAGCCTGCCGCCTCGGTCAACTGCGGCTACACCCGCGCGGGTTTGCCCATCGGCCTGCAGATTGCGGGTGCGCGCTTTGACGACCTGGGCGTGCTGCAGGTCGCGCATGCCTTCGAGCTCATCCGCGAGCCCCAGCGCGCATGGCCCCAGCCGCCTGCGGCATAACCCTGCGTCTGTCGTGCTTTGTTGTTGGTAACCTTGGCGGCGACGCCCCCTGGCGGGCGGGTCCTCCTTGAACCGATGACACCCCTCCTGGGGTTACCACCACACACAACCATCCCACCACCGCATGGACATCATCATCATGGCGATCCTCATCGCCACCGGCACCTTCATGCTCAACGCCAAAGAGCAGCGCAAGCGCATTGCGCTGCTGGGTAAACACCTGGCCAACTACCAGATCGAAAAGCTGATGGAGGCGCTGACCGACGGCTACCTGCGTGCCCTGGGCGAAAGCACCGACGAGCGCCGCAGCCAGATTTGGAGCCTGCTGAGCACCACCGAGTCGCAGCTGAGCGAGCAGTTCAGCCGCTTTGCCGCCGACTTTGCCAAGGTGGACGAAGCCCACGCGCGCGTCAGCCGGCTCTCCGTGCCGATACCGTTTGCCGACAAGCTGCTGCCCGCCATGACCTTTGACGTGCGCCGAGCCCTGGCCATCCACGCGCGCGGCATTGCCCATGTGGTGCAGAACACCAGCCACCTGTCGCCCAAGGACCGCGCCTACACGATGACGGCCGAGCTGTTTCTGATGCAGCACACCTGCCACTGGTACTGCAAGTCCAAAACCGTGGCCAGCGCCCGCATGCTGGCGCGGCACCAGACGCCGCACGAACAACTCGTGGCCTCGGTGTCCGCCGAAACCCGCAACGCCTACCTGACCTTGATCAACGGCGGCTGAAATGAAGCGACACCCCCCTGAGGCCCTACGGGCCTTCCCCCCGCTCTCGCAACGCTGCGCGCTGCGGGCAGGGGAACGCAGCCAGCGCGGCGGGGCGGCCCTTGCGCGGCCGCCCTGGCCTGTGCCGCGTCGAGCTCATGCACCAGGGGTGGCACTCAACACTGTGGATCGCTGACATGCCACCAAGAACCGACAGCCTGGGCAACCCCATCACGCTGCACGACGCCACCAGCGCGACAGCGCTGAATGACTTTGTAGAAGGCTTCATCGCCTGCGAGGCCCGCGCGGTGAACGTGCTGAACGCGGCGGCCGACACCAGCCCCATCGTCCAGGCCAGCTGCGCCGCGCTGCACATGTTTGCCGAGTCGGCCGACGCCCCGCGCAACGCCCGCCCCTTCATCGACCAGGCCCTGGCCCGTGCCGCAGAGGCCAGCGAGCGCGAGCAACGTTTTGTGGCCGCCATCGCCGCCTGGGTTCATGGTGACCTGCCCCGCGCCATTGCGCTGCACGAAGAGCAAGCCCGCCTGCACCCGCGCGACCTCGCCTCCCTCAAGCTCGGCCAATACCATTTGTTCAACCGGGGCGACTCACCCGGCATGCTGCGCCTGGCACTGCAGGCCCTGCCCGCAGCGGCCGACGTGCCCTACCTGCACGGCATGCTCGCCTTTGGTTGGGAGCAATGCCACCGCCTGCAAGAGGCCGAAAGCGCCGCCCACCACGCCATCGCCCTGTGCCGCAAAGAACCCTGGGCCCACCACGCGCTGGCCCACGTCCTGCTCACCCAGGGTCGCATCCGCGAAGGAGGTGACTTCATGGCCAGCGTGAGCGACACCTGGACCGGCCTGAATTCCTTCATGGTGACGCACAACTGGTGGCACCAGGCGCTGTTTTTGCTGGAGCAGGACCGACATGCCGAAGTGCTGGCGCTCTACGACCAACAGGTGTGGGGCGTGGTCAAGGAATACACCCAGGACCAGATCAACGCCGTGTCACTGCTCGCCCGGCTGGAGCTGGCAGGCGTGGACGTGGCCGACCGCTGGACCGACGTGGCCGACCACCTGGCGCCGCGCCTGGCCGACCATGTGCTGCCCTTCCTGGACCTGCAATACCTCTACGGCCTGGCCCGCGCAGGCCGCATGGAGGCCGCACGAACGCTGCAAAGCAACATCGCAGCCCACGCCGCCACCCGCACCGAGGCACACGAGCGCACCGTGTGGCAGCAGGTGTGCGTGCCTGCCGCCCACGCCCTGCTGGCGCATGCGCAGGGCGACTGGGCTACTGCCGTGGAGAAGCTGGGCGTGGCCCTGCCCCGGCTGGTAGAGATTGGCGGCAGCCACGCGCAGCGGGATCTGTTCCACCAGATCTGGCTGGATGCGCTGCAGCGCAATGGGCAGTGGGCGGCGGTGCAGAACGTGTTGCAGCCGTTGGTGAATGGGCAGCCGGAGTCGGTGCGGTTGGCAAGGCAGATCAGGGCGATAAACAGCGTGTTAGGGCTACCGTCGGCGACATAGCGGACTCAGCACCAAGACAGCCGAGCGGTCCTCCACAGAAGCCACCGACATTTTCATGACACAGGAATCTCAAATGAAGCGATTTGCACCAGCGATATTGATCATCCTTTCAGGCCTCGCAGCACAAGCGCATGCCATTGACTTCTGGCATTCCAACACGGTGTGGGCTGGTCAAGGTCAATGCTCTGCTGTGTTTTCTTTTGACAGCGGGATGGAAGAAGTCAAAAACCTGCAGGTAGCGGTGACCGTCTTGAACAAAGCAAATAAACGGGTGGCGTCAGGTGTTCTGGAAATTCCTCGATTCGGGCAATCTGCTGCCGATCGGTACGCTGAGGCGTTTCTGGAGAGCGACGAACTCTGCTCGGATGATCTCGTCATTGTGGTGAACAAGGCAACTGCCGCTATCGATGGCAAACGGACTGACCTCTTAAAGTCAAAAGCACTCGTCATCCGCGACTTCAAGCCATTCAAGATTCGCATCGGCAAATAGCGCCACCCGCCTTCAGGCTGACCATCTAGCAAGTGACCTGCCTCTGCTCTATCGCGTGACCCCGGCACGGCGTATCACGGGTAGGTGGTGCAAGCCCAAGCTGCTGGCATTTCATTGCCAACAACAGATACCACTGCCACTCACCGCACCACCAACTTCGTCTGGTCATACACCGGCTGCTCGGGCAAATCCGCCAGGTGCCGCACGTCGGCCCAGTCCAACACCTCCACCGCCTGGCCGCTCACCCGCACGCGGTTAAGCCCTGCATTGGGGATGTCGCTCTGGCGCGGGCCATCCAACCCCGTGCCACGCGCAGTGCGCCAGATCATGTCGAGCACGCCGCCGTGGGTCACGACCATCACGGTCTGGCCGCTGTGCTGCTGGGCGATGCGGTAGACGGCGTCCATCACGCGGGTGTGGAACTGGCGGGTGGTCTCGCCGCCGGGCATGCCGTAGTCGGCCTCAAAGCGCAGCCACTGGTTCCATGCGTCGGCGTAGTCCTGCTTGACGTCGTCCACGCGCTTGCCGTCCACCACGCCAAAGTTTTGCTCGCGCAGGGCGCTGTCGGTGAGGGTGTCAATGCGGGCCTCAGGGAACAGCACCTGCAGGCTGGGCGTGGCGGTCTGCTGGGTGCGGATGAGGTCGCTGCAGATGAGGTGGTGCACCACGGGGCGCTCTGAGGCCAGGCGCTCGGCCAGGCGGCGGGCCTGTTCGTGGCCGGTGGCGTTGAGGGGCACGTCCACGTGGCCCTGAAAGCGCAGCTCGCGGTTCCAGTCAGTCTCGCCGTGGCGGATCAGGATCAATTCAGTCATGCGTGCCATTATCGAATGCATGCACATGATTGCAAGCATTTTTGGCTGCTAGCGCTTATGCAATAAGCGCTGATAGCTATGTTTTTTATAACAACCGCCATCCATCGCCCACCGTGCGGCCCGTCACCGCATGGGCACAACCAGTACCTTGCGGCGCGGCTGGCAGCCAGGGCCTTCGTAGGCGGCGCTGTCCTGTTCCCAGCCCGCGCCGGGCGAGGTTTGGGCGCACACACGCTGGCCGTCCACCAGGCTGCGCCAGTAGTACCAGGGCGCGGGGGCGGCCTGTACCAGCAGCGGGGCCAGCAAGACGACCAGCGCGAACAGCGCGCACGGAAGGCGGGGGGCGATAGGCATGGACAAACAAAGCATCCAACGTGTCCCGCCCATGCTACGCAGCCTGCGGCGGGCCGATGCCCGGAAAAGCGGCGGGATCGTCAGTCAGGGCTCAGGGCTTGTCCGCCGTGACGATCCAGCCTTCCAGCGGGTCGAGCCCCGGCGGCAAGCCGTAGAGCGCGTCGCCCTCGGCATGGCGCTGCTCCGCCCAAGCGGCTTGCAGCAGGCACAGCACGGCGTCCAGGCTGTCGCCGCTGGCGTCCTGCACCAGCGCGTCGCGCTGGGCGTGGCTGAGCTTGAGGCGCAGGCCCAGGCGGGTCTGGCCCAGCTCCAGCGCGTTGACCAGGTCTTTGCGGGCGATGAGGCGGTCGGGCGTTTGCTTGGCGCGGTCGTCGCTTTTGTAGCTGCGGCGCTGCAGCACCTCGCGCGCCAGCAGGCCGGGGTAGGCCTCCAGCGCCACGCGGCGGGGGTCGCCTGCGTGCAGGCCGGGCAGGTGCACGCCCGCGTCCAGCAGCAGCGGCAGGCCCGCGTGCAGCATGTAGGCCACGGGCGGGTTCACCCATTTCATCGAGGGGCTGGAGCCTGCGGGTCCGTCGGTGGCGCGGTGGGCAAACTTGCCGCCCACGGGGCGGGCGTCGCAGAACGCGGCGAACTGCGCGCGGATCTGCTCGCGGCTGAGGCTGCGGTAGTGCTGCATGCAGGCGTGCCAGTCAGTGGGCCAGCCCAGCGCCTGCACCAGTTCGCGCGGCAGGCCAAAGGGCAGGTCGAACCCGCCCACCCAGTCGCCAGGCTGCGCCAGCCACTGGCCGAATGCGGCCAGGGTGTCGAACGACTGCAGCGCGGTGAGCACCACGCGCGCGCCCTGGCGCTGGCCCAGCGCCAGCACGATGGGTTTGCGCCGCGTGGGGCTGCTGGAGAAGTCGCAGCCCAGCAGCTGGATTGGAAGTTGTTGGGGTGCCACGGCGGTCATCCCAATGCCAGGGCCGTGACGCCCGCCGCAATGCACAGCGCGCCACAGATGCGCGCCACACGGTCACCCTCGCCCAGCAGGTGCCCGCCAATCAGCGCCGCAAACAGCATGGACACCTCGCGCGCGGGGGCCACGTGCGACAGGGGCGCCTGCTGCATGGCGTAGAGCACCAGCACATAGGCCACGGGGCTCACCACCGCCACGGCCAGCGCAAAACGCCACTGCGCCAGCCACAGCGTGCGGGCCGTGGGCAGGTCGCGCAGCACCACCGGCGCCAGCAGGCCCACGCGCACAAAGTTGCCCATGTAGTCCACCAGAATGGGCGACATCAGCAAGAACTTGACCGCATAGCCATCGACCACTGTGTAGCTGGCAATGAACGCGCCGGTGAGCAAGCCGTACAAAATGCCTTTGTGCACACGCGCCCGCGCGGCGGGGTCGTGCGCGGCGCGCAGCAGGCCCGGGCCGCCCGCGATCAGAAAGACGCCCCCGACCACGCCCAGGATGCCCAAGGCACCCAGCGCAGAGATCTGCTCGCCCAGCAGCGTGATGGCCACCAGCGACGACAAGAGCGGCCCCGAGCCACGCGCCAGCGGGTAAACCACCGTGAGATCCGCCACGCGGTAGCCGCGCAGCAGGATGACGAAATAAGCCACGTGCAGCAGCCCGCTGGCCACCACCAGGCCCCATTCCACGGCGCCCCACAGCGGCACCGCATCGCGCCACAGCCACCAGCCCAGCGGCGCCCAGACGACCATCATGATCACCGAGGTGAAGAACGCAAACCGTGAGTCGCCCCCCGCCTTCTTGGCCACGATGTTCCAGCACGCGTGGATGAGGCCGGCGAGGATGATGAGGGCGAAGGCGGTGAAGGTCACGGGTCAGAATGAGAGAGGGCTTGAATGCAAAAAGCCGCAGCGCCGTGGGAGCGACTGCGGCTGAGCGATGAGAAGGTCTACGACATCAAAAAAGGGAAGTGCCGGGCGCACGTAGCGAGCGGCTTCTACAAGCGTTCAGCGCATCCCCGAGACCGTTCGGGCTGAGCCCGTCGAAGCCTGGGCGCCCTTTGCGAGCGGCCCTTCGACAAGCTCAGGGCGAACGGGCTTGGAGACCGCGCGGTTGCCAAGCCCACGCCGTATCAAGCCCTCCCAATGATCGACGCGGTAGCCATCAGCTCTTCGAGCAGCGCATACGACACCTTGCCCGACACGGCATACGGGTCCAGCTCGGGCTTCTCGGAATACTTGAGCAGGATGGAATGGTTGATCTTGGAGAGGTTCACCTGCCCCATGGTCCAGCCGCCAAAGCGGCGCTCGGAGATTTCCTCGTAGTGCAGTAGCTCCACGTTCTTGTGGCGCGGGTCTTTCTGGATGTGGCCGTACAGGTCGCTCACGGCCGAGCGGCCGCCTTCGATGGCCTGCAAAAACACACCGCCGCCGTAGCACAGCACCCCGGTGATGCCGCAGCCCGGGTTGTGCTGGCGCGACTGCGTCAGGATGGCTTCGATGGCGGCGGGAGAGGTGTCCACCGCGCGGCTGGCATAAAGCAGGCGTACCAACATGGCTTAGTTCTTTCCGGGGATGAGGGACAAAAATTCGCGGCGCAGCGCGGAGTCCTTGAGGAACACGCCACGCATCACGGAGTTGATCATCTTGCTGTCCATCTCGCGCACGCCGCGCCAGGACATGCAGAAGTGGCTGGCTTCCATCACGATGGCCAGGCCGTCGGGCTGGGTTTTTTCCATGATCAGGTCGGCCAGCTGCACCACGGCTTCTTCCTGGATCTGGGGGCGGCCCATGACCCAGTCCACCAGGCGTGCGTACTTGCTCAGGCCGATCACGTTGGTGTGCTCGTTGGGCATCACGCCGATCCAGATCTTGCCAATGACGGGGCAGAAGTGGTGGCTGCAGGCGCTGCGCACGGTGATGGGGCCGACGATCATCAGCTCGTTCAGATGCTCGGCGTTCGGGAACTCGGTGATGGGCGGCTGCGCCACGTAGCGGCCTTTGAACACCTCGTTGATGTACATCTTGGCCACGCGGCGCGCGGTGTTGTTGGTGTTGTGGTCGCCTTCGGTGTTGATGACCAGGCTGTCGAGCACGCCCTGCATCTTCACTTCGACCTCGTCGAGCAGTTTTTCCAGCTCGCCGGGTTCGATGAACTCGGCAATGTTGTCGTTGGCGTGGAAACGCTTGCGGGCAGAGGCAAGGCGTTCGCGGATCTTCACAGAAACGGGCGTGCCTTCGTCATCCGGCGGGGTGGGCGTCATATCGGCGGCAGGTTGGCTGGACATGGCCGGAATCGTAACAGCGAACCACACTCTGCAGATTTCAAGGGTTTTAGGCCGTCTGCGCCTGATGGATATGCCGCAACAGCTATTATTTTTATAGCAATCACCGTGGCAGACCCAGGGATTGCGAGCCGCGCGCCAACGCGCTTTCTGCCCGCAAGGGCAGGCGCCCTTCCCCGAGGCCCTTGGTGTCGGTGACCGTCTTCCAGCACACAGAACCGTTCGGACCGAGCCCTTCGACGGGCTCTGCCCGAACGGTTCTGAAGGATCGAACGCCAATCCCCATCAATACCGATTGCCAGTCACCCACAGCGCCAGCCGCATCAGGCCGAACGCGATGCGGTCGAGCACGCGCTGGCGCAGCGGGCGGCCTGCATAGCGCGCCGGGTCCATGCGGCGGCCCGCGTGCTGCATGGCGTGCACCAGGCGCTGGCGCAGGTCGCTGGCAAAGGCGCCGTCTTCCACCACCACATTGGCCTCGCGCGCCAGCAGCAGGGAGAGCGGATCGAGGTTGGACGAGCCCACCGTGGCCCAGGGCCGCTCGCCCTGCGCGTCGATCACGGCCACCTTGGCGTGCAGAAAGCTGGGCGCGTATTCATAGATCTCGACTCCCGCCGCCAGCAGCGCGCCGTACACCGGCCGGGCCGCGTGGTACTGCATGAAGTATTCATACCGCCCCTGCAGCAGCAGGCGCACGCGCACGCCCCGGCGCGCGGCCAGCACCAGCGCCCGGCGCAGCTTGCCGCCGGGCATGAAGTAGGCGTTGGCGATGATGATCTCGTGCCGGGCGTTGCCAATGGCGCGGCGGTAGGCTTTTTCGATGCGGCTGCGGTTGCGCACGTTGTCGCGCAGCACCAGTGCGGCGCGCATGGGCGGGCCGGAGTCATGGGCCGGGTCGGCCGCGTGCCGGGCCTTGCTGGCTGCGCGCAGGGCCTGCAGTGCCTCGGGCAGGCGGCGCTGGCGCGCATCGCGCACAGCCTGCATGCGCCACCAGAGCTGCTCCATGGTGTCGCTGGCGGCGGCCACCAGGCTGCCCGTGGCGCGCACGGCAAAGTCAAACCGGGGGGCATCGAGCGCGCCGTGGTTGGGGTCGTGAAAATCGTCCAGAACGTTGATGCCACCACAGAACAGCAGGCGGCCATCGACCACACACAGCTTGCGGTGCAGACGCCGCCAGCGGTGGGGCAGCAGCAGGCCCAGGGGCCCCAGCGGCGAATACACGCTGTATTGCACCCCGGCGGCCTGCAGGCGCGCAGCCCAGGCCTCGGGCAGCGCGCCGGTGCCCACACCGTCCACCACCAGATGAATGCGCACGCCCCGCTGCGCCGCACGCATCAGCGCCTCGGCCACGGCCGCGCCCGAGCCGGTGAAGTCAAAGATGTAGGTCTCGAACTGGATGTCCGACAGCGCGGCGTCCATGGCCACGATCAGGGCCGGAAACAGCTCCTCGGCGCCCTGCAGCAGGTGCACCCGGTGGTCGTCCGAGAACTCCGTGCCACGGACCAGGGGCGATTTCTTTTTCACGCGTTCACAGCCGGAATTCGGCGATCAGCGGCAGGTGGTCGGACATGCGCCACCAGATGCGGCCACGCGGCACATGCAGCGACAGGGGCGTGAGGCCCCGGGCGTACACATGGTCGAGCTGGGTCAGGGGCAGCCGCGCAGGGTAGGTGAAGGTGCGCGGCTCCTCGAACTCGTACAGCGAAAACCCGGCCAGCATGCGCTTGAGCTGCTGCCCCCAGTCGTTGAAGTCGCCCGCCACCACCAAGGGCGCGCCGGGCGGCACCTCGCGGTCGATAAACCCCTGCAGGCGCTCGATCTGCCGCACCCGGCTGCCGGGAATGAGCCCCAGGTGCACCACGATCACATGCACGTTGCGGCCATGGGCATCCACCTCGACATGCAGCAGGCCGCGCTGCTCGAAACGGTGGTCGGAGATGTCCTCGTGCTGGTGCCCGATCACGGGCCAGCGCGACAGCAGCGCATTGCCATGTTCGCCATGCTTGGTGATGGCATTGGTGCGGTACACCGCCTCGTAGCCCTCGGGCGCCAGGAACTCGGCCTGAGGCACATCGGGCCAGCGCTGAAAATAGGCCGCCTCGCGCCGGTGCAGCTTGCGCACCTCCTGCAGGCAGACGATGTCGGCATCAAGCTGCTCGACCGCCAGGCCCAGGTTGTGGATCTCCAACCGCCGCGCGGGGCCAATGCCTTGCACACCCTTGTGGATGTTGTAGGTGGCTACCCGCAGAATGTCGTGGTGTTGCATGGTCCTGGAAGCGGTAGTTGAACGCACTCACTTGGGATTGTGTCGCAAGCCGTGCCCGCAGCGGGTTTGCCCGACGCCCACGGGCTGCCATGGGCCAGTACACTGGGGCTGTCTCCTCCACGCCACACACAGGCCAGTTCACCCCCATGGCCACCGAGAACCGACCACCCGCCCCCACCCAGGTTCAGGCACTGATTGTGGACAGCAATGCCACGTCGCGCAGCATCCTGGTGGGGCAACTGCGCGAATACGGCGTGACCCGCATCGTGCAGTGCTCGCGTGTGCAGGACGCACGCAGCCGGCTGGAGCACACGGTGTTTGACTACGTGCTCTGCGACCAGTTTTTTGGCGATGCCAACTACTCGGGCCAGACCCTGCTGGACGACCTGCGGCGCGCGCAACTGCTGCCGTTTTCCACGGTGTTCTTCATGGTCACGGCCGAGGCCTCGTATGCCGCCGTGGCCGAGGCCGCCGAATCGGCGCTGGATGGCTACCTGCTCAAGCCCTTCACACCCAGCGCCCTGTTCGAGCGCCTGAGCCTGGCACGCCTGCGCAAGGTGCACCTCAAGCCCATCTTCGACGCCATCGAGGCCGAGGACTTCGAGCAGGCCGCTGCGTTGTGCGTGGAGCGCTTCGAGGCGCGCCAGCCCTACTGGCTGTACGCCGCGCGCATCGGCTCGGAGCTGCTGCTGCGCCTGGGCCGGCACGATGAAGCACGCACGCTGTTCGAGGCCGTGATCGCCGCGCGCGCCCTGCCCTGGGCCAAACTGGGGGTGGCACGCGCGCAGATCGAGTCGGGCCAGGCGGCGCGCGCCATCACCACCTTGCAGGAGCTGATCGGCGAAGACGCCTCGTTTGCCGATGCCTACGACGTGCTCGGCCGCGCCCAGGTGGAGCTGGGCAACTTCGCGCAGGCCATCGAGACCTACCGCACCGCCAGCACCCTCACGCCCGACTCGGTGGTGCGGCTGCAGAAGCTGGGGATGATGTCGTACTACATGGGCGACCGCGAGACGGCCACCAAGGTGCTGGCGCGGGCCGTGATCCTGGGGATCGACTCCAAGCTGTTCGACTACCAGTCGCTGGTGCTGCTGACCTTTGCCTATTACGCCGACAACGACCGCAAGGGCATCGAGCGCTGCATGGCCGACTTTGCGCGCATCCTGGAGCGCCACGCCGATAGCGCACGCGTGCGCCGCTTTGCCGAGGTGGCGCGGGCGCTGCAGCTCATCCAGCAGCGGCAGTTCTCGCAGGCCGTGGAATCGGTGCGAGCCATGGCCCGCGAGATCTCCGCCGCCAGTTTTGATTTCGAGGCGGGCTGCAACCTCGGCAGCCTGCTGGCCGTGCTGGCGGTCACGTCCATCGACCTGTCCGAGGGCGAGACCTGGGTGCGCGCACTGGGCATGCGCTACGCCAACACGCGCGGCCTGACCGAGCTGCTGGCCAACGCATGCAGCCTGCACGAACCCTATGGGGTGCTGGTGCGCGACTGCCTGCAGCAGATCAACAAGGCTGCCGAGGCCGCCATGGCCCAGAGCCTGGCGGGCGACCCGGCCGGTGCCGTGCAAAAGCTGCTGCATCAGGCCACTCCCACCCTCAACTCCAAGCTGCTGGACCTGTCGCAGCAGGTGCTGCTGCGGCATGGGGCGCGCATCCCTTCGCCCGAGCCGTTGCAGCAAGCCATCGATGCGCTGCGCCTGCAGATGGGCACCACCCCTGCGCGTGCCATCCTGGGGCAGGACAGCGAGCGGCGGCCCGGCGGCGTGGTTATCCGCTCCCGCAATGCCGTGGAAAGCAGCCCCACAGTGCGTGCGACGGGGAGCATTGGTCCAGCGGCCGGTAGCGGTGCGGACAGCGATGATGGAGCGGGCGGGCCGGACAATACCGGGCCGGAAGATCCCCTGGACATGCTCCAGTTGCGGCCCTGAACGAAGAGGCGAACCCTGCGCGGCGCGCGGACGCTGTTCAGGGTTGCAGGACAGGAACAAAACGCGGCAGCAAAAGGCAGGCCTCGGCATTGGACGCGGAGAAACAGCGGTCAGCCGCCTCGCGCCAGGGCAGCCACTCGAAGGCCACATGCTCGCGCGGGCTCAGCACCACCGGGGTGCCCACCGGCACACACAGGCCGTACACCCGCTCACGGTTGAGCACCACGCCGGGCGCATAGCGGTGGCGCCACTGGGGCCAGATGTCGTAGATGTTCTCCAGCAGCCAGTCGGACAGCGTGCAGCCGGGGGCCTGCACATCGATGCCCGTTTCCTCCCGCACCTCGCGCGCGGCCGTGGTCTCCCAGGCCTCATCCCAATGGTCTTTGCTGCCGGTGACCGACTGCCAGTGAGCGCCACCGTCGGCCCGGTGCAGCAACAGCACGTCAAGCGCCGGGGTGTGGATCACCACCAGCACGGACTCGGGAATCTTGAAGGGCCGCTGTTGTTCCATCGCCAGGGGGAATCAGGGCCTGGTTTTCGTCGCCACCGGGGGTGGCAGCTCCTTGGCCTGCAGTGCGCGCACCTGCACCACCAGCTGGTTGTGCGCGTCCAGAAAGGCTGCGGCGATCACCTTGCCTTCGTTGGTGTTGCTCCAGCCCGCACCAGCCGCGCCGCCGAGCTTGCCGAACACCAGGCCGCCCACCCCCAGGTCGGTGGTGCGGGCGGAGCCGGTGGCGGCCGCGACCTGCTCGGTGGTTTCGTTGTCGGACAGCAGCAGCGCCGTCTGCGCCTCCTTGAACTTGACCTGCTCCACCAGTCCGGCCAGGCCCGCAATGTCGCGCAGCACCGGGATCATGGCAATCACGCCGGCCAGGCCCCGCCCGGCATCCTGCTCGCTGAAGGTGAGGCTGGGCGTGAGCGTGTACTGCGCCTCGTAGCCCTTGCCCTTGACCACGGTGGAGTTGTTCTTGCGCAGCACACCTGCGTCCTTGAGCTCCTGCTCCTGAACGGTGCCGCGCAGGCCCGCCGCGCGGTCCACCACCCGGAAGCACCCGCTTTGCTGGGCCAGCAGCTTGACCAGCGGTACGGGCGAGGACGGCAATTGGTAGCCCGAGCCCATGGTGTAGCCGTTCGGGTTCTCGGCCAGCGCCAGCGTGGCTACCGGGGCTTCGCAGCGCACCAGTTCCTTGGCCGCGTTCTGCGCACCCTGGGGCCCCGCCGAGCCGGTAACCACCGAGCCGCCCTGCCCCAGTTCGGTTTTCTTTTCGCCACAGCCCGCGAGGGCCAGCAACACCGAGGCGACGGCGACCACCCGCAACGTATGGGAACGCATGGAGAACTTCCTTTGAGCGCCAGCCGGGGCTGGCCAGTAAAAAAGCGGCGCGGGCGCAAGGCCCGTGCCGCTTTGTGGTGCGATGCCGCAGGAGCGCATCTGCAATGATCGATGGATCCGAAAAACGCCCCGGATCAGGCGGCCTTGATGGCGTCCGGGTTGCGCAGGCGGATGTGCAGCTCGCGCAGCTGCTTTTCGTCCACGGGCGAAGGCGCCTGGGTCAGAAGGTCCTGCGCGCGCTGGGTCTTGGGGAAGGCAATCACGTCGCGGATCGACTCGGCGCCCGTCATCAGCGTGATCAGGCGGTCCAGGCCGAAGGCCAGGCCACCGTGCGGAGGCGCGCCGTACTGCAGTGCGTCCAGCAGGTAGCCAAATTTGGCCTGTGCGTCTTCGGGCGTGATCTTGAGCGCGGTGAACACTTTGCTCTGCACATCGGCGCGGTGGATACGTACCGAGCCGCCACCCAGCTCCCAGCCGTTGAGCACCATGTCGTAGGCCTTGGCCAGGCACTTTGCCGGGTCGGTATCCATCAGGTCCTCGTGGCCATCCTTGGGGCTGGTGAAGGGGTGGTGCACGGCCGTCCAGCGGTCTTCTTCCTCGTCGTGCTCGAACATGGGGAAGTCCACCACCCACAGCGGGGCCC
>CAYXSL010000064.1:0-22097 GCA_964466605.1 uncultured Verminephrobacter sp. | reverse complement strand
CGGTTGTGTTTGAAACGATCAGCGCAGCGTGAGCTGTAGGCAAGCCCTCGAAGGTAGCCGCAGCATGGAGGGAACCCTCGCCAACAACGATGTCGTAGCTGCGGTCTTCAAGGTCAATAGAAACTCTTTCTACGCTAGAAAACATAGTTACCCCAAATTTTTCATTTTGAAAGCACCGGCACTCCCCTTGGCGTCGATGGTTGCGTCGCGCACATTCTAAGTGTGGTATCTCGGTTGACTGCATGTCGTGGAGAGGGTGTGGGTGCTCCTGAGGTGACCGGCCCAGGCCTGTGTGAGTGCCTGGCTAGCACATACCACCCTCAATCCCAAGCGCGTGGCCCAGCTCAAACTGGCTTCATCACAGATGCCGTCAAACGCATAGCCCCGAGAGGGTTTGGATCAGTCTTGTCGTAGCCTATAGCTATGGCAAGGTACTGTTTCAAGCAGTGCAAAGACAGTTCTCGACTAGATGCCGAGCCTTGTAGAGATCTCGGGCATATTCTCGAGGTTGTTTTTTCATTGACCGCAAAACAGTGATTGGAAAACAGTCTTGCCTTTTGTCCAACAGCTGTTCGACAAGCCGAGCATGGGTGTCGTAGGCCTTGTCCGCACTGCCGATTTGCGCAGATGCGCCCTTGGCAGAACATCCGACAGGTGCGCACAACCTGAAAATCGCCAAAACATGTGGGTAGATCCCGCCACGGAACCCTACACGGTCGCAGTATGGCACCACATCCAAGATCAGCCGAATGCTTTTGCTTCAACTGGGGGTTGAGCGGATTGAGCCAAGCATACTTTTGACGCACTCTGCCACTTAGGGCGTATCTTTTGCTCGTTGCCTTAACTTGGCGCTAAGGCCGTGAGTTTCAACTGCAAGCGATTGATGACACGCGGTATGCATCATCAAGCAGCCTGCAAGAGACTCTGAGTACGCTATGTCAGAGTGTGGATTGTCAAGCGGAACAATTTATAGAGGCTCAACTTACGGCCCACCACGCCTTTTACACGAAGGTTCTGAACAGCCCAGGTATCGCGAAACACACCTGGGCTGCTCATATCTCATCAAGGGCAAGTTACTGGAGGTACGGCAGCAGCATCGCCAACAACCTCAATCGACACTTGACGAGTCACCACGTTGGTACCACGCGTGGCAGTCACCAAAAATGTATTTGTACCGCAAGTTGGAGGCACTCCGTTGACAAAACCCGTGTTTCCGGTCGTCGCCGACGTCAACCAAGCAGGCAACAGTTGAAAATCCCATGTAATGGCCAAGGTTGGGTCGCCACCGCTCGCCGAGAATGAATAGAGATAAGGACTACCTTTCACTGCATTGGGCAATACGCAAGCCGTATTCGCGCTCGCAGAGCAACCATTTACGGAGAAAATGAACGGATCCAGCGGCAAGGCTCCTGTCACTGTTAACGTGACATTGCGCGCCACCGTCGCCCCTACAGCGTCAGTAACAGTCGCAACGATAGTGTAGACCCCTGGGGCCGCGAGAGGAGTACCGCTAATGACCCCGGAACTACTCAACGTCAATCCTGGCGGGAAAGCCCCTATAGCGGACCAGCTATATGGCGGCACCCCCCCCGTGGCCAACAATACGCTCGCGAACGGCAAGGTATTTGGCACAGTCAGGTTTGTGGCGGCAAAAGCAAGAGGTGTTGAAGCCACGCCTTCAACAACATTTACCGCAACCAAAGAAGAAACAGCATCTTGAATGCCATTACTAACATTATTGTCAAAGCGATCGGCGATCAATTCCAACAAAACAACTCCGCTACCCGTCCCGCTGGATAAAGAAAACGCGCCGACCCCTCCAAGCGTTCCGATCTGGAGTACCCCTCCCGATTGATTGCCAGAAATCAACTTGGCTCCGGTCGAAGCGCCAAATGGGCGAATGCTCACCTGCAAATTTGGAGCTGAAGCGTTGGGAACAGGTTGATTTGAATCATCCATTACCAAAGCTTGGATACCAACATTGTTGCGCAAATTTGACAAATTATCACGAGTCCCCAAAAATCCGGGGGCCTGAGCAACGCTACGCACGCTGGCTGGTTTACCACCAGCACCGCCGCCCACAGCTATATCAACACTAGCACTGTGCACTCGTCCATCACGTGGATCTGTAACCGAACAAGTAACCCGAACATTCCCCACTTGATTCCCAGCATGCAAATGGAATGAGGCCCCTCCGCTATTAGAGCCCAGTGTTACAGCACGGAAAGCCAGAGGATTTTTTTTGTCATCCTCGTGCTCCGCTTTACCATCCAAGTAATAGAGAACCCCAGAATCCAAGCCACGCTCTATATTACAACCAAAAATATCATCGCCACCGGGAATAGCCGCACCACCTTTACGTGCATCAACATAAAGCGTGGTTGTGTACGAACCATACGCGCCAGTCACGGCAGGCTGGCCAGCAATATTCAAAGGCAACTGACTCTTTGCGGATCGTAGTGTGATGCTATATGTCTCATTTGTGTTACCGGCACTACCACCGCCACCGCCACAAGCAGACAAAAAACCCACACCGAGAAGCGTAAGAATTTTTACAAATTTAATCATTTTAATGCATCCTCAATCTAATTCAACGCGATGAAATACGATCTGAAATCACCTTGGGCGTAATAAAAACCAACATTTCTCGCTTCGTCGATTCTTTTGTCCGACTCTTAAAAAGGTTACCCACGACCGGAACGTCTCCAATCAGAGGAATTTTATTCTCCTGATTGGTCTCTTCCATCTCAAAAATTCCACCAATGACAACGGTTCCGCCGTTTTCGATGAGAATTTGTGTCTTTACATGTTTTGTATCAATCGCAACACCTTGCGTGGTAGTTTCTCCACGACTGTCTTTATTCACATCCAAATCCAAAATAATATTACCTTCTGGAGTTATCTGTGGCGTCACCTCTAATTTCAAGACAGCTTTCTTGAACGCCAAAGTAGTTGCACCATTGGGGGCCGTCACCGAATAAGGATATTCGGTACCCTGCTCGATTAATGCTTTTGTTTGATCGGCAGTAATAATTCTAGGGCTTGAGACAATTCTTCCTTTGCCATCCGCCTCCATCGCAGATAGCTCTAGAGTCAGAAAACGATTGGCCGCTGAATTAAATATAGAGAGTGCAAAACTACCAACACTGCTTACGTTCGAAAGGCTTGCAGGAAGGTTGACGAAATTCCCATTGGTATTAGTAGTTCCACCCGCACCGCTTGAAGCTACGGCATCACTATAGGAGGACCCGAAGGCAACTCTGTTACCTCCACCGATACCATACCCGCCATCCCCGCCTCTATTTGCCCGAAGATCTGTCCCTCCTAAACGCACCCCCAGTGAGCGGCCAAAGGAATCTCTTGCCTCAACAATTCGTGCCTCGATCAGAACTTGCCGAACAGCCACGTCCAAACTGGCCAGCAGAAGCCTAACCTCCTCCAACTTACTCGGTGTGTCAGTCACAAAGAGCTGATTAGTGCGAGGCTCAGAAATTGCGCTACCACGTTCAGACAAAAAGCGGGTGCCAACACCTCCACCGCCTGTCGCTGACATTGTCAATTGGGCAAGAATATCTGCAGCTTTTGCATAATTTAATTGATAAGCTTGTGTCTTCAAAGGCTCGAGCTTTTGTATTGCCTGCGCAGCTTCGAAATCTTTCTTCGTACGCGCATCAATCTCATCTTTCGGGGCAATCCAAAGCACAGAGCCCGTCTTCTTCATCCCGAGACCTTTAGCGTCCATAACAATCTGGAGCGCCTGATCCCAAGGGACATCTTTCAGCCGCAATGTAAGTGCCCCCACGACGGTGTCGGATGTGACAATATTAAAATTTGTAAAATCCGCAATTACCTGAAGCAATGAACGAACTTCAATATTTTGAAAATTCAATGAAAGCTTCTCTCCAGAGTACCCTGGCCCCTGTGTGAGCTTACTCAAATCAACCTTCTTCTGCCGAATCTCGACGACGAATTGTCTGTCGCTTTGATAAGCACTATGCTCCCAGTCTCCCACAGATTCCACAAGCATGCGAACGCGCTCGCCCACCTGGCTAGTAGTCACAGTTTGGACAGGCGTTCCGAAATCGGTGACGTCAAGGCGCCGCCTAAGTCCTTCAGGTAGCGAGGAACGCATAAATTCAACAACAATCCCTTTGGATTGCTGCTGAAGATCCACCCCCACTTGATTACTCGCCAAATTGACCACAACCCTCCCTGAGCCATCAGCCCCTCGACGAAAGTCAACATCCTTTAATGGCAATACATCACCATTCTGAGAGTCCGAAAAATGAACAACGGAAGGCGTCGTTCCTGAAGCCCCCCCGGCAACTGGATCCAACGTCAAAATCAATGTCTTACCCTGTATATCAGTGCGATATGAGGTTGCAGCCTTCAAATTTAAGACAATACGAGACCTCTCGCCAGCTTGCACTACATTGACTGATTTCAAATTCCCCAAATTTACATCGTAGACTGATTTTCCGGTGGAATTACCAACCCCTTGGAAGTCAAGAGCAACGCGCGCGGGTGACTGCGTAGAAAACCCGGTAGGACTGGCAACAAGGGGATCATCGAAGTCAATTTTCAAGACTTCCACACCACCTTGAACGCTAGCAGCTATCGCATTAATATTTCCTTGCGCTGCCACACTCAAGGATACAACCGCAATAGAAACGCTTAAAGCAGCACTACGGCAGCATTTTATAAAAAAGCCACTATGATTTTTCATTTGTTCCCCTCTTGCAAGTCAAGCGACACTGGGCGCTCAATCCAGTCTCCAGTTGCATCCTGCGCGATCTCACGAAGTTGAATCGAAGTCTCCGTTATTCCAACGATTTTTCCATAGTTCTGCCCCAAGTATCCACCGATCTTTACCTGATAAATAAGATTATCAACCTTCAATAATGCTGTAGGGGTTCCGGTCTTATTAATACTTCCGACCATCGCCATTGCATCTAAAGGAAACGCCTCGAGCGGCTCTTTGCGTCGAGTCATTTCTGGCGCAATTAGGGCTGCATTTGAGGCGACCTGCGTAGACTCCCTACGTAATGCTTGAGTAAGTTTAACCTGATTGAACGGTTCAAGTGAGCCCCCAGAGGAATAAGGCTCGGGGATGAACTTTTTTGGCTCTGTCAACGGAGTAACATTGGGTCTTGTACTAGCCCGCTGATCAGCCATCCATAGCCGCAGCTCATCTTCCCCAGATGGAAAACACCCAACAAGAGAAAACACTGGCAAGACCATGAGTAGGCTCCGCATATATTCTCTCATTTAGCAGCCCCCGCTTTCTTTTGGGCCTGTATTTCCTCGGGATCCAGATACCTAAATGTGCGAGCAGTCGCATCCATGATTAGACCATCACGAGTACCTGGCGTAATCGCAATATTATTTAGCGTCACTATCCGTGATAAATGCGCAATATCCGAAGCGAATGCCCCTATATCATGGTACTTTCCGGTGACACGTATAGATATTGGAAGTTCTGCATAATAATCCTTGGCAACAACTTGCCCCGGCTTGAAAAGGTCAAACTGCAAACTTCGCCCAAGCCCCGCTTGATTGATATCAGACAGCAACGCAGCCATCTCAGCCTTACTAGGCAATTGTTTTTCCAGCTGAATAACGTACTGCTGAATCTGCTCCCGCTGCTTCTTCAACGCATCCAAGCTAACAGCCTTAACGAGCTTCTTCTGATAATCTTCTCTCAGAGCAATTTCTTTGGCTCGCTCCCCCTCCAACTCCACCTCGTAATCTTTCAAAAATGCGAACCATGAAACCGCCGCGACAGCGCCTGCGATGAAAAGACACAACAGCCCCTTAGGCAAAAGGGGCCACAACGAGGGGTCTTTTGTATCTAAGTTCTTGAACTGCCGCTGGACCACCTCCATCTGTTCGGCAAAGCTAACAGATTTTTCCTTCTTATTAGCCATCACTTACCTCCTGACGATGAAGCGGCGCTTGCCGCAGCCATCGTTTTCTGGGCTTCGCTTGCGCGTACCAGCTGGAATTTCAAATTAAACGAAGACACTCTTCTCTGGTCACGCTGACTTAAAGACACAGTACTGGCTGTAATTTCGCTCAACTCTGGCTTGTCAAGCCAAGGCGTATTTGCGGACAAATTGCGCAGCAACTCGGAAACCCTCTCATTCGACTGGGCCATGCCTTGCATGGTTATCGTTTGTCCAGTTTGACCAATGGCGGTGATGTAGACACCGTCGGGCAGCTGCTTGACCAGCTCAGTCAGCAAATGAACAGGGAGGTTCCGGTCAGACTGAAGATCCTCCACCGCCTTCTGACGCGCGCGCAGAGCAGCAATCTCGTCTTCGATAGATGCAATTTCTTTGATCTGCTCTTCGAGCACCTTAATTTCCTGCTGCAGGAAATTATTCTTGGCCTGCTGATCGGTGATCATCATCTGAAACCACCAATAGATGGCGCCAGCAATCACCAGACCGAAAAGGAACGACGCAAACATCGTGGCCTGAAAGGCCTCCTTGCGGCGCTTTCGCGCCTCCTCTCGGTGGGGGAGTAAGTTGATCAGAATCACTGCAAGAACCTCCGCATGGCCAAACCGCAGGAGGTCAAGTAGGACGGCGCTTCACGCACCATCTTTTTGAGCCGGACGGAACTTCCTATCTCCATCCCATCAAAAGGATTGACCGCGCTGCAGGCAAAACCCGTCTGCTGTGTGACAGCCTCGGTAAGACCGGGCAAAGGAGCTGACCCACCCGCAAGCATGATGTGATCCACACGGTTGTGTGGCGTGCTGGTGAAGAAGAACTGCAATGCACGGCCAATTTCTTGAGCCATGCTATCGACGAAGGGGCGAAGAACCGCAGCCTGATAGTCTTCAGGAAGATCGCCATTGCGCTTCTTGCCCTCGGCCTCTTCCACCGAAAAGCCATACTGGCGCACGATCAATTGCGTCAGTTGTGCTCCACCAAACGCTTGGTCACGGTCATACAAGACCTCTTCGTTCCGAATGACCTGCATGCTGGTGGTCAGCGCCCCCACCTCGAACAGGGCGACCATTGCATCGACCCCTTTGTTCGGAAGCGCCTCGATCAACCGCCCCGCAGCCAGACGAGACGCATGGGATTCAATGTCCACCACCACAGGCTTCAAACCCGCAGCCTCCGCCAAGCCTTGTCTGTCCTGGACTTTTTCGCGTCGCGAAGCGGCGATGAGCACGTCTACATCACCAGGGGCATTCTTGCTGGGTCCGATCACGCAGAAATCCAGGCTCACCTCGTCAAGAGAAAAGGGGATGTACTGGTTGGCTTCGGATTCGACCTGGACTTCCAGCTCCTGCTCCGTCATGCCGCCCGGAAGGGTGATTTTTTTGGTAATGACGGCAGAGGGCGGCAAGGCCAGTGCGACATTTTTTGTCCGCGTCCCGCTCTTCTTCACGAGCCGACGCAGAGCGTCCGCGACCTCGTCAAATTTTTCGATGTTGCCGTCTGTGATCCAACCGCGCTCCAGCGGCTCGATGGCACAACGCTCCAGAACCAGACCGCCTGCCTTATCACGCCCCAACTCCACCAGCTTGACACTGGAGGAACTGATGTCGATTCCCAGCAGCGGAGCAGACTGGCGACTGAACAAAGACCCCATTGAGATCAAGATTGGTCCCCTGTAACTTGCCAAAATGAGGCAACAAAACTTAACACTTCACATGAATGCTATCAGTAAGATAGTTCTCCAGCAAAGATTTTTCCCGTTGTAACGCTTGCGGAGCGTTGCCAAAAGCAGACGAAATTTCGGGGCTCGGCAATACCGTTCGACAAGGATCGCGCGCCTTTCGGCGGCACCGGAATGGCCAGGTTTTCAGATTCCGGGGAACTCGGGGCAGACATTTTTATAATGGACTGCCTTACCCTTCCGGAGCGATATGCCGCCCTCCCCTTCGAAGTCGTCCGACAAGCCGGACACGTCCTCCGCCCGCCCCCGCTCCACTTGGCTTCGCTGGCTTCTTCGCATCGCGCTGTGGATGGCAGGGTTGGCGGCGGCTGCGGCGGTCGGGCTGGCGCTGGTCATTGCCGTGGCGCTCTCAGTGGCCTACCCCAACCTTCCCGACATCTCTGACCTGGCCGACTACCGGCCCAAGCTGCCCTTGCGCGTCTATTCCGCCGAAGGAGCCCTGCTGGGTGAGTTTGGTGAGGAGCGCAGAAATCTCACGCCGATCGAAGACATCCCGAAGGTGATGAAGGATGCTGTTCTGGCCATTGAAGACGCTCGCTTCTTCCAGCACGGTGGTGTGGACTACAAAGGCGTGGTGCGCGCAGGCCTTGCGAATTTGGGGCGGGTGAAAAGCCAGGGAGCATCGACTATCACGATGCAAGTGGCGCGCAATGTTTATCTGTCCTCAGAAAAAACATTTACCCGCAAAATTTACGAAATCTTACTGACATTTAAACTGGAGCACTTGCTGACCAAGGATCAAATTCTTGAGATATACATGAATCAGATTTTCTTGGGCAACCGCGCTTATGGTTTTGCCGCAGCCTCTGAGGCTTATTTTGGAAAACCGCTGAAATCGTTGTCCATCGCAGAAGCTGCGATGCTGGCAGGATTGCCCAAGGCCCCCTCGGCTTACAACCCCATCAGCAATCCCAAGCGTGCCCGAGTCCGCCAGCAGTACATCATTGAGCGGATGGAAGAGAACGGGTTCATCACCGCTCAACAGGCAGCCGATGCCAAGAAGGAAGAGCTGAAAATCCGCACCGGCCCGGACAACACGCGGGTGCACGCGGAGTACGTGGCCGAAATGGCCCGGCAGCTGATCTTCACGCAGTACGGCAACGAGGCCTACACACGGGGCCTGAATGTGTACACCACCCTGAATGCCGCCGAACAGGAAGCTGCATACAGTGCATTGCGCCGGGGGATCATGGACTATGAGCGGCGCCAGCAGTACCGGGGGCCCGAGAAATTCGTGGCCCTGCCCACTGCCCCCCAAGAGGTGGAGGATGCGATTGATGACGCCCTGGCCAACCACCCTGACAACGGCGACGTGCTCTCAGCGGTGGTGCTGGAGGCCACGCCGCGCAAGATCGTGGCAGCGCGTGCGAACGGAGACGCACTGGAGATCACTGGAGATGGCCTCAAGCCAGCGCAATCCGGGCTGAGCGACAAAGCCCCGCCGAACATCAAGATCCGTCGGGGTGCGGTAATACGCGTGGTCAAGATGCCCAAGGGTGCCTGGGAGATCACCCAACTGCCTGAAGTCGAAGGCGCGTTTGTGGCGCTGGATCCTCGCAACGGCTCCATCCGCGCTCTGGTGGGGGGCTTCGACTTCGACAAGAACAAGTTCAACCATGCGGCACAGGCGTGGCGCCAGCCAGGCTCCAGCTTCAAGCCGTTCATCTACTCCGCTGCCCTGGAAAAAGGGTTCACTCCGGCCACCGTGATCAACGACGCGCCGCTGTTCTTTGATGCCGGTGTGACCGGTGGCCAGCCCTGGGAGCCCAAGAACTACGACGGCAAGTACGACGGCCCGATGAGCATGCGCACGGGCCTGGCCAAATCCAAGAACATGATCTCGATCCGCATCCTGCAGGCTGTGGGCCCCAAGACGGCACAGGAATGGGTGGGGCGTTTTGGCTTTGATCCTGAAAAGCACCCCGCTTACCTGACCATGGCGCTGGGCGCTGGCTCCGTCACGCCCCTGCAAATGGCGGCCGCCTACTCGGTGTTTGCCAATGGGGGTTATCGCGTGAACCCCTGGCTGATCACCAAGGTTACGGACCACAAGGGCCGGGTAATCTCCGAGACCACGCCGCCGGTGACCAGCGAACAGCCTCGGGCCATTGAGGCCCGCAACGCCTTTCTGATGAACAGCCTGCTGCAGGAAGTCACCCGCTCCGGGACAGCGGCTCGTGCCCAGGCCACGCTCAAACGCCCCGACCTGTATGGCAAGACCGGCACCACCAACGACTCAGTGGACGCCTGGTTTGCTGGCTACCAGCCCACCATCGCGGCCGTCACCTGGATTGGCTATGACACACCCCGCAACCTGGGTAGCCGCGAAACCGGGGGTGGACTCAGCTTGCCCGTCTGGATCAGCTTCATGGAGCGTGCGCTCAAAGGCGTCCCTGTGATGGAGCCCACCGTGCCTGCCGGGGTGGTCAATGTCGGCGGCGAATGGTTCTATGACGAGTACGCCCGCAGCGCAGGCGTGTCGAGCGTGGGCCTTGAAGACCACCGCTCCACTTCACCAGCTGTCACTCCGCAAGCGCCGCCGCCTTCTGAAGAGCGCAGCCGCATCCTGGATCTGTTCCGCAACTGACAGAGCACCCACAAAACCCTGCACGGACGCAGTGGGGCGCGCAGGGCGCCCATCCTCCAAACCAGGAGCACGGTGGGCGAGAGGTGGCCCAGCGAAGACGAGGAACCAGGCGTCGATCGCTCGGCCGGGGCTACCGCCTACAGGGCGGCAAACTGCAGAGGCAGTCCTGATTGCTGGGTGGCGTCACGGCTCAGGCATGCAAAAAACTCTCCGGCCCCTTTGGTGTCCTGCCATGCACTGCCATCAAACCGGTAGTGGTAGCCCCCCGAACGGGCGGCCATCCAGACCTCGTGCAGCGGCTTTTGCAGGTTGATGACGATCTGGCTGCGGTTGGGAAAGGTGATCGTGACCATACCTCCCGACCGCTGGGCGTCCACATCGGCATCCGTGGTGTCGTTGATGCGATCACAACTGCGTTCGACGGCAAGCAGCAGTTGTTCGGCGTGGTCCATGAATTCGAGGTCGGTCATTACAATTTGCGCATGTTGAAAGCTCCCCAAATTCTAGTCAGGACACTTGTCCTTGCTGCCAGTGCGGCGGCCCTGCTTGGCTGTGGACAGCGGGGGCCCTTGTACCTGCCGACGGGGCCTGCCGCTGGACAGCGCGCCACGCTGCCGGAAACACTCACGCCCGGCAGCGGCGCGGGCGCAGTGCAGGCGCCTGCGGCCGCAGCGTCCACCCCCTCGCGCTGACACCGCTGGAGCCACGCCCCGCCAGGGGGCGCCATTGCAGCGCCGCTTGATTTTGATCAAGTACAAACCCTAGGGGCGCTCGTACAGTCTGCGCTTTATTGCACCGCAGGATGGCCATGGCCCTGGAACTCTACCGCGACAAGAATCACGCTTGCCTGATGTTCACCGACCTCATTGAAGAGGACGGCCAGGCCGTACAAGCCAACCAGTTTTTGATCGTGGACGAGGACACTGGCGCCATCATCGACCCAGGCGGCAACCTCGCGTTCAACGAGTTGTTCATGGGGATGACCAAACATTTTCCGCCCCACAAGCTCTCGTACCTGATTGCCTCGCATGCCGATCCCGACATCATTGCGTCGCTCGACCGCTGGATGACCAGCACCAAGGCGGACCTGGTGATCTCGCGCGTGTGGGAGCGGTTTGCACCCCACTTCACCAAGGTGGGCAAGACCGAAAACCGCGTCATCGGCGTGCCCGACAGTGGCGGACACCTGCCCCTGGGCCGCCACGAGCTGGTGCTGCTGCCCGCGCACTTCATGCATTCCGAAGGCAACTTCCACTTCTACGACCCGGTCAGCCGCATCCTGTTCACGGGCGACCTGGGCGTGTCGATGATGTCGGGGGCCGAGGCCCGCGTGCCGGTGACCGACCTCAAGGCGCACATCCCACGCATGGAGGGCTTCCACCGCCGCTACATGGTGTCCAACAAGATCCTGCGCCTGTGGGTGCGCATGGTGCGGCAGCTCGACATTGCCATGCTGGTGCCGCAGCATGGGGCCCCCATCATGGGCAAGGCTGCCATCAACGACTTTTTTGAATGGATCGAGAACCTGATGTGTGGCATTGATTTGTTCGATGACCGGGCCTATCAGATCCCCACGGCACACATCGACCCCGTGACCCGGCAGATGCGGCCTGCGCTGCGGGCCGTGAATGCCTGAAGACCTGCCAACACAAGTAAAAAAGGCCGTCTCCGCGCATTGGGCAAACAAAGTTAGCTATTAAATATATAGCAATCAACCTGCCACACTAAGGCGAGCCAGCCGGAGTATTGCGCCCGCGCCGGGTGGCAGCCAGGCCGGGCTGCGGCCTGCGCCAGCGGTGCCAGGCACGCCAGCCCAGCAGCACCGCCAGGATGGCGGCGTACAGCGCCACTTCGGCAAAATCGTTCTTCCCGGCACGCATCCAGAAGAAGTGCAGGATGCCCAAACCCGCCACCGCGTAGACCGTGCGGTGCAGCGCCTGCCACCGCTTGCCCCCCAGCGCCTTGATGGCCCGGTTGAACGAGGTGCCAGCCAGCAGCGCCAGCAGCAGCAGCGCCAGCGATCCAACCAGGATGAACGGCCGCTTGGCGATGTCGCGCAGGATGTCTGCCAGGTCAAAGCCCATGTCGAACCAGGCATAGCTCAACAGGTGCAGCACCCCATAAAAGAATACGAACAGGCCCAGCATGCGCCGCAACCGTGCCAGTTGTGGCGTGGCTGTGAGCACGCGCAGCGGCGTGACAGCCAGCACCAGGCACAGCGCCCGCAGCGTCCAGTCGCCCGTGGCGCGGATCAGCGCCTCAGCCGGGTTGGCGCCCAGCTGGTTTGTCGCAGCGGCCACCACCAGCCAGACCAGGGGAAGCAGGCACAGCACAAACACCAGGGGCTTGGCGGCGGGATGGAGCAGGAGTTTGCGCATGGATCGGTGCCCGTCCTCGCAGCTGCGGCCTCCGCATGGAAGCCGGGCAAAAAGGCAGGGGCCAGAGAACGTCAGGCGGTCGCCCGGGGTCAGTAGAACTTCTTGAGGTCCATGCCCGCATACAGCTGGCCGACCTGGGCTTCGTAGCCGTTGAACATGAGCGTCTTGCGCTTTTTGGCAAACAGGCCGTCTTCGCCAATGCGCCGCTCTGTGGCCTGGCTCCAGCGCGGGTGGTCCACTTCGGGGTTCACGTTCGAATAGAAGCCGTATTCCTGCTTCGCTGCCTTGTTCCAGGCCGTGCCAGGCTCCTTCTCGACGAAGCGGATCTTGACGATGCTCTTGGCGCTCTTGAAGCCGTACTTCCAGGGCACCACCAGTCGCACAGGGGCGCCATTCTGGTTGGGCAGCACCTCACCATACATGCCGAAGGTCAGCAGGGTGAGCGGATGCATGGCCTCATCCAGGCGCAGCCCTTCCACATAGGGCCAGTCGAGCACGCGCGAGCCAACGAAGGGCATGGTCGCCTTGTCGGCCAGGGTCACAAACTCCACATACTTGGCGCTGCCCTGCGGCTCCACACGCTTGATGAGCTCGGCCAGCGAATAGCCCACCCAGGGGATCACCATGGACCAGCCCTCCACGCAGCGCAGGCGGTAGATGCGCTCCTCCTGCGCGCTGAGCTTGATCAGGTCTTCGATGCCATATTTGCCGGGCTTCTTGACCAGGCCTTCCACTTCCACCGTCCAGGGGGTGGTCTTGAGCGTGTGGGCATTGCGCGCGGGGTCGGCCTTGTCGGTGCCGAATTCGTAGAAATTGTTGTAAGTGCTCGCGTCCTTGTAATCGGTGAGCTTTTCCATCGTGACCGCACCCGCCACGGTGGACTTGGCACCTCCCAGCGCAGCCAGCTTGTTGGGGCGCACCACCGGCGCCTGCTGCGCCAGCGCCTCACGGCCAGCCCAGGCCGCCATCGCGGCACCTGCCGCGCCGCCCGCCATGAGCTTGAGCATCTGGCGCCGGTCTTCGTAGACCGCGCGGGGCGTGATTTCGGAGGGGTGGGGGTGGTTGAAACCCGAATCGCGCGGGGGGATCAGCATGGGGAGGCTCCGGTCATGGTCTGGTGGAAACAGCTGCAGTGGTAGAGCAGCACAACTGTTAGTTCGTTCCCAAGACCGCGCAGGTTACACCGACGACGCAATAGTTGCCGCCGCCTGCGCCGATGCCCGACCGGGCCCCTATCCCTTCAACCCATCACAAGGTGCCGTAGCTGTGCAGGCCGCTCAGGAACATGTTCACCCCCAGGAACGCGAACGTGGTGACCGCCAGCCCCACCAGCGCCCACCAGGCAGACACGGTGCCGCGCAGGCCCTTCATGAGCCGCATGTGCAGCCAGGCCGCGTAGTTGAGCCAGACGATCAGCGCCCAGGTTTCCTTCGGGTCCCAGCTCCAGTAGCCACCCCAGGCCTCGGCCGCCCACAGCGCACCCAGCACGGTGGCGATGGTGAAGAACGCAAAGCCCACGGCGATGGACTTGTACATTACGTCGTCCAGGATCTCGAACGACGGCAGGCGCGCTGCAATGCGCTTGCGGCCCAGCAGAATGCCCGCAACGATCAGCGCGGAGATGCCGAAGTACACCATCCAGTAGCTGCCGCCGTTCTCGGTGGCACCCTGACGGAACACGATGGGCTCGAAACACAGCACCACGCCCAGCAGCCACAGCGGCGCCAGCTTGTACCAGCGGGTTTCGGTGGCCTGCTGCTTGATAAGGTAGGCAAAGGCCACCATCGCGGCCAGCGCAAAGGTGCCATAGCCGATGAAGTTGGCGGGCACGTGCAGCTTCATCCACCAGCTCTTGAGGGCGGGCACCAGGGGCTGGATCTCATGCGCCTCGCGCACCACGGTGTACCAGAGCAAGAAGCCCACGGCCGCGCTCACCACCAGCATCACAAAACCGCCCAGCGCGCGCGTGTCGTACTGTTCTTCGTAGTAGAGGTAGAACGCTGCAGTCATCCAGCAGAACAGCACGAACACTTCGTACAGGTTGCTCACCGGGATGTGGCCGATGTCCGGGCCGATGAGGTAGCTCTCGTACCAGCGCACCAGCGTGCCAATGAGCGCCATGGCCACGGCCACCCAGGCAATGCGCGAGCCCAGCATGCCCATGGTGCGGCCCTCGCCGCGCGAGAACATGCCGATCCAGTAGAACGCGGTGCTGATGAAAAACAGCATGCTCATCCACAGGATGGCGGACTGGCTGGAGAGGAAGTACTTGAGGCCGAACACCGTGTCGGCCCGCGCCAGGCTGCCCGCCCCGTCTTGCTGGTACAGCCCGATCGCCAGCAGGGCCACGGCCGCCACGATGAGCAGCAGCACCCGCAGCGGGCGCCAGAACCAGCACAGCCAGATCGTGCAGGGGATGGTGCCGATCAGGATGCCTTTTTCGTACCCGTCCATGAAGCTGCCATACCGCTGCAGCGCGTAAAGACCGCCCACGGTCACGATGGCGGCGAACAGCCAGTCCAGCCAGTTGCGGCGGGCGAAGAAGCCCTCGTTCAGGGTGATCGTGGTGGTGTTCGAAGAAGAGGTCGCGGTGTTCATGCAGTACCTTCGCGGGGCGAGGCTCCGATCAGTTTGTGTGCGAGCTGTGCAAACTCTTGGTCACTGTCCAGCGTCTTGCGGTTGGTGGACAGCGCCATGGTGGCGTGGGTACGCCCTTCCTGGGGGGCCACCCACACCCATACGCGCCGCTCCCGCACGTACAGCATGGCAAAAATGCCCAGGATCAGCAAGGCGCAGCCCAGATAGACAATGTTCTTGCCAGGGGCGCGGGCCACTTGGAACACGCTGGCCTGCACCTGCGTGAAGTCCTTGAGTTCGAACGCGAGCGGCGCGGGATAGATCTGTGCATCCGACAGCGAGAGCACGGCCTGCGTCATGAAGCCCTGGGTGCGGTCGTCGTGCGGCAGCGGCGCCTGGCCCGCCTGCTTGCGCGCGAGCTGGGCCAGCTCGAACAAGGTGCCGTTCAGAATGCGCACCAGCACTTCACCCGCGCGCGCGCGCTCCGCCTCGGGCACATTGGCCTCCATGAAGTCCGACACGGCCTGCAGGCCGCCCGTGGGCTTGCCATCGACCATGCCTTGGCCCGCAAACAGCGTCAGCGCGCGGGATGCAGAGAGGCGCAGCTGCTCGGCCAGCTCAGGGCGCGAGGAATCCATGGCCTGCGACACATAGCGGCGCACGGCCTGCTCGCGCGCATCGGGGTCGGCCAGCAGGGCTTTCATGCGCAGGAAACCGTCCATGCTGCCGTTGTCGTCAGCGGGCACGCGCAGGTAGCGGAAGGGGTCGGCAGGCGACTCGCGCACGCCGAGCAGGAACACCGGCACGCCGTCGCCCGTGTCCACCGGCAGCATGTAGTTGTGGAACTCGCGCGCCTGGCCAGCAGCGTCGCGCAGCTTGTAACTCACGCTCGGGCCCACGTTGCGCAGCTCTTTTTTGGTCACGGTCTTGTTGGCAGCGCCCAGGCGCGACTCCACCGACTCACGCAGGTCCACCTTGCGCACATCCGCGCCGCTGCCACCGAGGCCCGCGCCGCCAAAGTTCTCGACATTGATGGTGCGCAGCGCCGTGAACTCCAGCGTCAGCATGTCGCTGCCCGGGCCACCGCCTTTGTTGGTGAGCTGGGTGGAGCCCCCCACCACACCTTCCACATCAAACGGCTTGGCGCCCACCACCATGGGTGCGGCGCGCAGCTTGAGGTGCGAGCCGCCGTCGTCAAAGCTCGACTGGTAGATCTCGATGCCTTTGTAACTCGCGGGGTGGTTCACCTCCACACGCGCCGGGGTCTTCTCGCCCGTGGCCTTGTCGTGGATCACGATCTCGCTGGCAAACAGCTTGGGCATGCCGGTGGAGTAATGCTCCACGATGAACTTCTTGAGTTCGATGGCGAACGGCAGGTCCTGCAGCAGCACGCCGTCGGACTGGTTCAGGATGGCGGTGCTCGACTGCGTGCCCTCGGCGACCAACAGGTTGCCCCGGAAGGTGGGGTTGCGCTCGGACAGCCGGTGCTCGGGCTTCACATCGGCAATCAGCCCGCCGCCCTGGTAGGGCGTCTTGCCGAGGAGCAGCATCTGGGCGCGCACGATGAGGTCGCCGTCCAGCAGGCCACCCACGCACACCAGCACGATGGCACTGTGCGCCGCGATGTAGCCGATCTTGTTGGCCGCACCCGCCTTGGCCGCCACCATCCACCCCGTGCCGGGGCCTGCGGCGGTGTCGCGCTGCTGCAGGCGCACCTTCCAGCCACCACCGGCCAGCAGGGTGCCGATGCGGCGTGCCTCGGCCTCAGCCCCCTGGGGCAGGTCAGCCTGCGCCTTGTGGTGGAAGGCCTTGAGGCTTTGTTCGCGGATGTTTTCCTTGTAGGCCTTGAGGTCCACCAGGATCTTGGGCGTGTTGCGCGCGATGCACAGCGAAGTGCTGATCACCAGGAATGCAAGGATCAGCAGAAACCACCAGGCGCTGTACACCGCGTTGAGCTGGATGGCACCGAACAGCTCGGCCCAGAACGGCCCGAACTGGTTGACGTAGTTGACTGCGGGCTCATGCTGCTTGAGCACCGTGCCGATCACCGAGGCAATGCAGATCACCGTCAGCAGCGAGATGGCGAACCGCATGGAGGACAGCAGTTCGATCCCGGCGCGCCAGGCCTGGGAACCAGACTGGATGCGAAGGCCTTGGGTGTTGTCGGACATGGATGAAACGGGTCTGCGAAGCGCGAAAGAAAAAGGGCGGGGCCATCCGTGGAGATGGTCCCGCCCTTTTTGGGGTTGTTATTGGCGGTAGGTTCCGTGCGGCCCGGTTCAAAAAACTTCAACGGGCCCCGGTTTGACGAAGATCAATCAGCGCAGGCCGGCGATGTAATCCGAGACGGCCTTGATTTCCTTGTCATTGAGCTTGGCGGCCACCTGGGTCATCTGCAGGCTGTTGCTGCGCGAACCGTCGCGGAACATGTTCAGCTGCGACACCGTGTAGTCGGCATGCTGGCCCGACAGACGGGGGTACTGTGCCGGGATGCCCGCGCCGTTGGGGCTGTGGCAGCCTGCGCAGGCGGCGATGTTGCGGTCGGCAATGCCGCCACGGTAGATGCGCTCGCCCAGGGCGACCAGGTCCTTGTCCTTGGCAAAACCGGCCTTGGCGGGCTTGGAGGCCAGCCAGTAGGAGATGTTGCGCATGTCGTCGTCCGACAGGGCCGCAGCAAAGCCCTTCATGACGGCGTTGTTGCGCTTGCCCGACTTGAACTCCTGCAATTGCTTAACCAGGTATTCGGGGTGTTGCTGCGACAGCTTGGGGTTGGCCGCGATGGCCGAGTTGCCGTCGGCGTTGTGGCAGGCCGCACACACGGCGGTAAAGCTGGCCTCGCCCTTGACGAGATCCGGCTTGGCCGCCTTGGGGGCGTCGCCCGCCGCGTAGGCCGAGAAAACAGGTGCTGCCAGTGCGGCAGCCGTCAGCAAGGAGGCGAGCAACTTCATATCGAGGGTGTATGTTTATGTGCGCAAAACCGCGCGATTCTACAATGAGGCTTACTTGTATCCCAATTCCCCATGACGACTTCCTCCATCGCGCCAGTTGCTGGCTCCCTTCCGCCCGCACCCGACGCCAAGATCGCCATGGGCTGGATGCACACGGCCAGGTTCCTGACCACGGCCGCCCAGCTGCACCACCTGCCGCCCATCGACGTGCCTGAAATCGCCTTTGTGGGCCGTTCCAACGCAGGTAAATCCACCTGCATCAACACGCTCACGCAGCAAAAGCAGCTGGCGTTTGCGTCCAAAAAACCCGGCCGCACGCAGCACATCAACCTGTTCTCGCTGGGCAAGCAGGGCGTGACCGACGCCGTGCTGGCCGACCTGCCCGGCTACGGCTATGCCGCAGTGTCGCGCTCGGACAAGGTGCGCTGGCAGCAGGTGATGGTGAACTACCTGGTCAGCCGTACCAGCCTCACCGGCATCGTGCTGTTGTGCGACCCGCGCCTGGGCCTGACCGAGCTGGACGAAGCCCTGCTCGAAGTGGTGCGCCCCCGCGTCGAAGAAGGCCTGAAGTTCCTCGTGGTGCTGACCAAGGCCGACAAGCTCACGCGCGCCGAGCAGGCCAAGGTGCTGTCGATTACGCGACTGCACGCGGGCGGCGGCGAGGTGAAGATGTTCTCGGCCCTCAAAAAACAAGGGGTGGACGATGTGGCCCAGCTGCTGTGGCAATGGGCCCACCCGGTGCGCCCTGCGGCAGAGCCCGAAGCCACCGACGCCGGTGCACCACCTGCCGGGGCAGAGACCGCCCCTGAAAATTCAGACAAAAACAGCCTCTAGCGCGCGACCATCATGCGCTAGCAGCTATTTAATTGGTAGCAAAAGCGCATGATCCAGCACAACGCCGTCGCCCTTCCCCATGGCATCACCCTGCACTGCCGCGTGAGCGGCGCGGCGGGGCGCCCGGTGCTGCTGTTCCTGCACGGGTTTCCCGAGGGTGCCTTCATCTGGGACGAGCTGCTGCTGCATTTCTCCCGCCCCGAAAACGGCGGCTACCGCTGCGTGGCGCCCTACCTGCGCGGGTTCGGCCCATCCAGCAGCCCGGCCGAGGTCGATGCCTACCGCGCCAAACACCTGGTGCAGGACCTGGTGGTGCTGATCGCCCACGAGTGCCCTGGCAGCGCGCTGGAATGCCTGGTGGCGCACGACTGGGGCGGCGCCGTGGCCTGGAACCTGGCCAACCAGCAACCGCAGCTGATGAAGCGGCTGGCCATCCTCAACTCGCCCCATCCGGGCGCCTTTGTGCGCGAGCTGGCGCACAACCCGGCCCAGCAGGCGGGCAGCCAGTACATGCACTTCCTGTGCCGCCCGGACGCCGAGGCGCTGCTGGCGGACGACGACTTCCGCCGCCTGTTCGGCTTCTTCGACGCGCCGGACGGCAGCGCCCCCGCCTGGCTCACCGACAGCGTGCGCGCCCAGTACCGCGCGCTGTGGCAGCAGGGCCTGACCGGCGCCTGCAACTACTACCGCGCCAGCCCGATCCGCCCGCCGCGCGACGGCGACCCGGGTGCGCAGGCCATCAGCCTGCCCGACAGCATGCTTACCGTGACCGTGCCCACCCTGGTGCTGTGGGGCCTAGACGACCCGGCCCTGCTGCCCGGGCTGCTCGATGGACTGCCGGGCTGGGTGCCGCAGCTGCAGTTGCAGCGGGTGGAGGGTGCATCGCACTGGATCGTGCACGAGCACCCGGAGCGCGTGGCCCTGGAGTTGCAGCGCTTCTTTCATCAAAAAGCATAGCTACCAAGGCATACTGGACGGGCGAAAACGGCCATTTTTGCCATAAAACTGAGATCCAACAACGGACCCAAGCCGCGCTACCCGGGCAGAGCCCACCGCCAGGGAATCAGTACACCGAATCCTCGCCCTCGGGCCGGGTCTTGAAGCGCTTGTGCACCCAGTAGTACTGCTCGGGCATGGTGTCGATCACGGCCTGCAGCTCGCGGTTCATGCGCACGGTGTCGGCCTCAGCGTCGTCGGTGGGGTAATCAGCCCACGCGGGCGAGACCTCGGCCACATAGCCCGTGGGCGTCATGCGCGAATACACCCCCACCACCTTGGCGCGCCCCAGCCGCGCAAAACGCGACAGCGAGGGGATGGTGGCCGCCGTCACGCCATAGAACGGCACAAACAGCGAGTCGTTGCGGCCATAGTCCATGTCGGGCAGCAAGTACAGCAGCCCCCCCTTGCGCAGGCTGGAGATGATGGGCTTGACGCCATCGGCCCGGTTGAGCATGCGCACATCGCCAAACCGCTGGCGCCCGGCCATGAACCAGGCATCCACCGCCGGGTCGGGGTGGGTGGCAAAAATCGAGGTGAAGGCGCGCTGCGTGTTCAGCGGCAGCGCCAAGCCGCCCGCGTCCATGCCGTAGAAATGCGGGGCGAACAGGATGGTGGGCGTGTCCCCCTCCAGCTCGTGCACCGCGCCCGTGAGGCGCACACGCTGCTCGACCACCGCGCGCGGCGCGGCCCAGAGCCAGCTGCGGTCCAGCCAGGTCTGGCAGAACACCACAAAATTGGCCCGCGCCACGGAACGGCGGCGCGCCTCGGTCCAGCCGGGGAAACACAGCGCCAGGTTGCGCAGCGCCACCTTGCGCCGCCGCACCACCAGCACATAGGCCACCTGCCCCAGCAGCCAGCCCATGCCCCGCAGCACGGGCAGGGGCAGCAGCGCCAGCACGCTCATGAACCACACGCCCAGGCGGCCGGTCATGCAGCGCCCCCGGCAGCCTGTTCCGCCGGTGCGGCATCCCCGCGCGGCTGCTTGTAGCGGCCATAGCCCCACAGGTACTGCTCGGGGCATTGGCGGATGAGGTGTTCCATGGCCTGGTTGACCTGCAGCACGGCCAGGTCCATCTGGTCGGACAGCGGCTGGGCCAGGGGTTCGAAATGCGTGACATAGCCCCGCCCCCTGGGCAGGCGCTCGCAGCGCACCAGCACCACGGCCGCGCCGGTCTGCTGCGCCAGGCGCACGGCCAGGGTCATGGTGTAGGCATCGCGGCCAAAAAACGGTGCCCACTGGCCCTGCCCTTCGGGGGGCACCTGGTCAGGCAGCAGGCCCACGGCCTCGCCCCGGCGCAGCGCCTTGATCATCTGGCGCACGCCCGCCAGGGTGGTGGGCACGGCCAGCATGCCGGGGCGGTTGCGTGCCGTCTCCATCACCTTGGCCAGCCAGGCCTGGCGCGCGGGGCGGTACAGCACGGTGATGGGGCCGCGCTCGGCACTCCAGCGCCGCGCGGCGGCCTGGGCCGACAGTTCAAAACACCCCTGGTGCGGGGTGAGGAACACAATGCCCCGCCCGGCGGCATAGGCCTGCTCCACACAGGCTTCGCCCGTGATGGCACAGGGCATGGTGGCACCTAGCCACAGACGCGGCAGCTCGGCCACCATGCGCCCCGCATGGGCTACCGCCGCCCGCACCGCACCAAACGGATAGCCCGCCAGTGCCGAGTTGGCAAGGAAGCGGCGCCGATACGTGGGCGACGCACAAAACGCTACCCAGCCCATTGCCGCACCCATGACATGCAGCAACCACAGTGGAAACGCGGAAAAGAATCGGAAGACGACTGGCATTAAAATAAAGAGGTCGCTGAGTTAAATGAGCAACTTGCAGGGCGACGTTAAAAAAATCTGCTAAAGCGTTCGCCAGATCTCCTTCGGGGTGAGGGCAACGCCCCAAATGCCGGAACACAGGAGTTTATTCAAATGGCGAACGATTTTCTCTTTACCTCGGAATCCGTCTCCGAAGGCCACCCCGACAAGGTGTCCGACCAGATTTCCGACGCGATTCTCGATGCGATCTTCAAGCAAGACCCCCGCTCGCGCGTCGCCGCAGAAACCCTGACCAACACCGGCCTC
>CAYXSL010000063.1:0-22159 GCA_964466605.1 uncultured Verminephrobacter sp. | reverse complement strand
GGACAAGGTGCCCAAAGGATGGCTGGAGTAAGGCGTTCGCTCAGGACGGCCGCTTCATCTGGCACGACGTGGGCTGGGCGCTGATGTAGTTGTCCCAGGCCACTTCGGAGCGGAAGCCGTAGCCGGTTTTCTCGGCGTCGTGTTTCACGCCCTTGCTGCCCTGCTTGGCCCAGATGCCCAGGTACAGCGGCGCTTCGAGCTGGTGGTCGGTCTTGCGCATGCGCACCTCGCCCATCGGGCTCTTGTAGGTCATGCCTTCCAGGGCCAGGGCGACCTTCTTGGCGTCGGTCGATTGCGCCTTGCGCATGGCCTCGCGCAGCATGTGCACGCTGTTCCAGTGGGCAGCAAAGATGAACTCGTCGTTGTACTTCTTCTTGTAGTCCAGGTAGATCTTCTCCAGCTCGGGCGTGGGCGCGTTGTGCACCCAGTTCCAGACCACGCCCACCTTGCCTTCGCCCCAGTTGCCCAACTGCGCCGGGGTGCCGGGGTTGTTGCCGTTCAGGGTGAAGTAGTTGATGTTGAGCCCGTAGTCGCGGGACGACTTGAACAGCAGCGTGAGGTCGCTGCCCCAGTTGGAGGTGATGACGGTGTCGGCCTTGGTGGCGGCAATCTTGGCCACGTAAGAGGCAAAGTCGCGCGTCTGGGCGATGGGGATGAAGTCATCGCCCACAACTTCAATGTCCGGCCGCTTGCGGGCCAGGTATTCCTTGGCGGCCTTGGAGACCTGGCGGCCGTGGGTGTAGTCCTGGTTGAGCAGGTACACGCGCTTCACGTCCTTGCGGCCCTGCAGGTAGGTGGTCAGCGCCTCCATCTTCATCTCGCTCGACGGATAGAAGCGGAAGTGCCAGAAGCTGCAGCGGTCGTTGGTGAGCTGCGGGTCCATGGCGGCGTAGTTCAGGTACACGGTCGCGCGCTCGGGGTCGCGCTCGGCGAGCTTGTTGAGCGCATCCACCAGCGCCAGCGCCACGCCCGAACCGCCGCCCTGGGTGATGTAGCGCACGCCCCGGTCGGTGGCGGCCTTCAGCGCGTTCAGGCTCTCCTGTGGCGTGCCCTTGTTGTCGAAGTCCACCACCTCGAACCTGGGCTCGTTGGGCCCGGCCTTGGCGTTGACCTGGGACACCACCTCGCGCAGCTGGTTGAGCGAGCTTTGGCCCGTGAGCGCAAACGGGCCGGACAGCAGGTCGATGAAGCCGATCTTCACTGTCTCGGCCGCCCCGGCGTGCGCAGCCATCACCAGCGCTGCGGCGCATGCGCCGGCCTTGAGCCATTGATGAGGCCATTTCCTGGGAACCATGTTCATGTGTGTCTCCGTGGGGTGGGTGGGTAGGAACTGCGTCAATGCGGGGCGATGTCACTCGCCGCCGAACACCGAGCCATGGCGTTGCCGCAGCTCGTTTTTCTGGACCTTGCCGGTGCCGCCCAGCGGCAGGCTTTCGACAAACAGCACTTCGTCGGGCAGCCACCACTTGGCAACACGCTCTGCGAGGAAGTCCAGGATCTGCGCCTTGTCGAGCGACTGGCCGGGCTTGCGCACGATGAAGAGCAGCGGGCGTTCGTCCCATCGGGGGTGCTTGACGCCGATGACAGCGGCCATGGCCACCGCCGGGTGCGCCACGGCGGCGTTCTCCAGGTCGATGGAGCTGATCCACTCGCCGCCCGACTTGATCACGTCCTTGGTGCGGTCGCGGATCTGCACCACGCCCTGCGGGCTGATGGTGGCGATGTCGCCCGTGGGGAACCAGCCATCCACCAGCGCCGAGCGCTCGGCCTTGTGGTACCGGTCCACGATCCACTGGCCGCGCACCATCAGCTCGCCCTGCGCCACGCCGTCGCGCGGCAGGCTGGCGCCGTTTTCATCCACCAGCTTGAGTTCGATGCCAAACACCGACTTGCCCTGCTTGGCGACCAGTGCGTGGCGGTCCTCGGGCGGCAGTGCAGCATCACCCGCGCCCAGCACGCTCATGGTGGCGATGGCCGTGGTTTCGGTCATGCCCCAGCCGTGGCGCACCTCCACGCCGTACTGGTCGTTGAACTTGGCGATCAGCGCCTTGGGCATGGCCGAGCCGCCCACGCCTGTGCGCCGCATGGTGGTAAAGCGCAGCTGGTGCTGCTCCACATGCTGGATCAGACCCATCCAGATCGTGGGCACACCGGCGCTCACGGTGACGCGCTCGGTCTCCATCAGCTCGTACAGGCTGGCGGCGTCCAGGCGCGGGCCGGGCAGCACCAGCTTGGCGCCGCCAATCAGCGCCGCATAGGGCAGGCACCAGGCGTTGATGTGGAACATGGGCACCACGGGCAGGATGGTCTCCTGCGCGCTGATGCTGAGCACGCCCGGCATGCAGGCCGACAGGGCACTGAGCACCAGCGCGCGGTGCGAATACAGCACGCCCTTGGGGTTGCCGGTGGTGCCCGACGTGTAGCACAGCGCCGCGCCCGTCTTTTCATCACATTCGGGCCACTCAAAGCGGTCATGCTGGCCGGCCACCAGTGTCTCGTAGGCCTCGACCCCGGTGACTCCTTGCAGGTCGATGGAGCCCAGCGTGTCGGCATCACACAGCGCCACCCAGTGCCGCACGCGGGGGCAGGACGCCGCAATGGCGCGCACCAGCGGCGCAAAGCTGGTGTCGAACAGCACCACCTCGTCGTCGGCGTGGTTGACGATGTAGGCCAGCTGCTCAGGGTGCAGGCGCGGGTTGCAGGTGTGCATGACCATGCCGCTGCCCGACACGGCGTAATACGCCTCCAGGTGGCGGTGGTTGTTCCAGGCCAGCGACCCCACCACGCTGCCGGGGCGCAGGCCCAGCGCCTGCAGCCCATTGGCGAGCTGCCGGGCGCGCCGGGCCATGTCGGCAAAACGGTAGCGGTGCAGGCTGCCATCGGTGTCGCGCGAGACGACCTGCTGGTCGCCGTATTGGTTCTCGCCATGTTCGAGGATGGCCGAGACCAGTAAAGGCCGGTCCATCATGCTGCCGGGCTGGTGCTGCTGCATTGCCGTTGTCTCCTTGGGATGTGCGCCTTGCTGCATCGCGGCATCCGTGGGTGCCGGTGCAGAGCCCTCTTTACCGGGGCTGGCACATCGTCGCAAACAACGCGGGGCGGGCTTGTCTTCTGCGCGACTGGGCAGGCGCCCACCCCCACGGTGCGCTGCGGTGCTAGAGGCCCAGCGCTGCGAACAGCGTATCCATGCGCGCCTGCACGGCGGCGTCCATGGCCATGGGGCGCCCCCACTCCCGCTGCGTCTCCCCCGGCCACTTGTTCGTGGCATCCATCCCCATCTTGCTGCCCAGGCCGCTCACGGGCGAGGCGAAGTCCAGGTAGTCGATGGGCGTGTGCTCCACCAGCAGGGTGTCGCGCGCCGGGTCCATGCGGGTGGTGATGGCCCAGATCACGTCCTTCCAGTCGCGCACGTCCACGTCGTCGTCCACCACCACGATGAATTTCGTGTACATGAACTGGCGCAGGTGGCTCCACACGCCCATCATCACGCGCCGCGCGTGGCCGGCGTAGGCCTTCTTGATGCTCACCACGGCCATGCGGTAACTGCAGCCTTCGGGCGGCAGGTAGAAGTCCACGATCTCGGGGAACTGCTTTTGCAAGAGCGGGATGAACAGCTCGTTCATCGCCAGGCCCAGCACGGCGGGCTCGTCGGGCGGCTTGCCGGTGTAGGTGCTGTGGTAGATCGCGTCCTTGCGCAGGGTGATGCGGTCCACGGTGAGCACGGGGAACTCGGCGCATTCGTTGTAGTAGCCGGTGTGGTCGCCATACGGCCCTTCCAGCGCATGCTGCCAGCCGCTTGGGTGGTGGGCATCGGGCTGGATATGGCCTTCGAGCACGATCTCGGCGGTGGCGGGCACCGAGAGGGGCACGCCCAGCGCGGGCGTGACCTCGGTGCGTGCGCCGCGCAGCAGACCTGCGAACTGGTATTCGCTTAGAGAATCCGGCACGGGCGTGACGGCCCCCAGCAGCGTGGCCGGGTCCGCCCCCAGCGCCACGGCCACGGGGTAGGGCCGGCCGGGGTGGGCGGCGCAGTGGTCGGCAAAGTCGAGCGCGCCGCCCCGGTGGGCCAGCCAGCGCACGATGACCTGGTTGCGCGAGAGCACCTGCTGGCGGTAGATGCCCAGGTTCTGCCGGGCCTTGCGCGGGCCGCGCGTGATGGTCAGGCCCCAGGTGATGAGCGGTGCCACGTCGCCGGGCCAGCAGTGCTGCACGGGCAGGCGCGCCAGGTCTACGTCGGGCCCTTCCCACACCTCCTGCTGGCAGGGTGCGCCACGCGCCACGGTGTGCGGCGCCATGTTCCACAGGGTCTTGAGCAACTGGCCCATGCCCAGCATGTCCTTGAAGCCTTTGGGGGCCTCGGGCTCTTTCAGCGTGGCCAGCAGCTCGCCCAAAGCGCGCACGCCGCGCAGGTCGGCTACGCCCATGGCGCGGGCCACACGGGCCGTGGTGCCAAACAGGTTGGTGAGCACGGGCATGGGGTGGCCGGTGGGCTGGGTGAACAGCAGCGCGGGGCCGCCCGCGCGCAGCACGCGGTCGCTGAGCGCGGCCATCTCCAGGTGGGGCGAGACGGGTTCATGCACGCGGCGCAGGTCGCCCGTGGCTTCGAGCTGGGCGATGAAGTCGCGCAGGTCGTGGTAGGCCATGTCAATACCTGAAAATTTTGAACAAAAAAGGCCGTCTGCGCGCGTCCATCATGCGCAGACAGCTATCAATACAATAGCAATCAGTTCAAGCCCTGCCAGCGGGGCGCCAGGCTGTGCTCCACGCCGATCAGGTCCAGCACGCGCGCCACGCTGGTGTCCACCACCTCGCCCACGGTCTGCGGGCGCAGGTAGAAGGCGGGCAGCGGCGGGCAGACGATGCCGCCCATCTCGGTCACGGCCACCATGTTGCGCAGGTGGGTGAGGTGCAGGGGCGATTCGCGCACCATGAGCACCAGGCGGCGGCGCTCCTTGAGCGTCACGTCGGCCGCGCGGGTGAGCAGGTTGTCGGCCAGGCCGTGCGCAATGGCGGCCAGCGTGCGCATGGAGCAGGGTGCGACGACCATGGCATGGCAGGGGAACGAGCCGCTGGCGATGGCCGCGCCCACGTTGGCCACGTCGTGCACATGGTGCGCCAGCGCCTCCACAGCGGGGCGGTCCATGTCCAGCTCGTGCTGCAGGTTGCGCCAGCCTGCACCCGAGACGACCAGGTGGGCCTCGATGCCGGGCAGGCCTTGCAGCACCTGCAGCAGGCGCGCGCCATACACGGCGCCGCTGGCGCCGGAGATGGCGACGATGATGCGGCGCAAGGGGGTAGGCTCAGCCATGCGAGGCCTCCACCACGGCGGGGCGCTGCAGGGGCTGGGCGAGCTGGTCGGCCTCGACCTGCTCCAGCACCAGTGCGGCCTGCACGGGGTCGAAGTCTTCGTGGGCGCGCTTTTTGACGCCGTACTGCTGCAGCTGGTAGTGCCGGTCGGCCACGATGCCGTGGCGTGCGAGCGTGCTTTTCACGCACACCAGCGGGCAGCCGTCGAGCGCAATGATGGGGCGGCCCGAGCGCGCGGTTTTCATGAGGTGCGGCACATCGCCACCCACCCCGGCGATGCACGACATCTCGGCCACGCCGCGCCGGTCGAGCTGCAGCGCCACATGGTTGGCCAGCTGCGCGGCGCTGGAGCAGCCGGAGCAGGAGTACACGAGCGGGTGGTCGGGGTGGCTGCGGTTCATGGCTGCGCCCCCCGGCCCACGCGGCGCGCCAGCGCGCCCAGCACCGCGCGCGGGGCGAGCCTGCGCAGTGCGCCGCCGGGCTGCAGCCACTGGCGCGGGTCGAGCACAGGGGTGTCCAGCGCGTCCAGTGCGTTCTTCACGGCCAGGCCCAGCTCGGTGTCGCCCTCCATCGCCAGGCGGCGGCAGAAGAACAGGGTGTCGGGGTCCTGCTTGCGCTGGGCCAGCCACAAAAAGTCCTGCGCGCTGGCGCGGAGGGTGAGGTCGGGCGCCACCGGGGTGGCATGCAGGGGCGCAAAACGCTGCCCGTCCCAGCCAAAGTCGAACGCCACGCGTGCATCGCGCACGGCAATGCGCAGGTGGCGCCCGCGCAGCAGGGCCAGCACATCGCCCGGCAGGTGCGGGACCAGCACCCGGTTGAGCCCCAGGGCCAGCGCAGCCGCGCCGGGCCAGGCGGGCAGGCGCGACAGCACGGCGCCCACGGGCGCGGGCAGGGTGAAGGGCTGCGCGGTGGGCTCAGGCGATGGGGCGGAGGAAAAGGGGTTCTCTGCAGTCATGGGAAAAAGCGTGGGGTGGTGGGTGGTGCGTGGGCAAGAGGGGCTCAGGCGACGTAGACCAGCACGGTGGTGAAGTGGCAGGCGCTGCCCGCCAGCACAAACAGATGCCACAGCCCGTGGCCGTGGGGAATGCGGTGGTCGGCCGCGTAGAAGACCACGCCCAGCGTGTAGGCCGCGCCACCGGCGGCCAGCCAGGCGAAACCGGCGCTCGAGAGCGCGCGCCACAGCGGCACCACGGCCACCAGCGCCAGCCAGCCCATGGCCATGTACAGCACCAGCGACAGGATGCGTGCGCCGCGCGCGAGCCAGATCTCCTGCACCACACCCAGCGCCGCCAGCCCCCACACCACGCCCAGCAGCGACCAGCCCCAGGCGCCACGCAGCGACACCAGCGCAAACGGCGTGTAGCTGCCCGCAATCAGCAGATAGATGCTGCAGTGGTCAATTTTTTGCAGCACCGCCTTGGGCCTGCGCGCACGCACGCTGTGGTACGCGGTGGAGGCCGCATACAGCAGCACCAGCATGGCGCCATAGATGCTGAAGCTCACGATCTTCCACGGGTCGCCCAGGCGCGTGGCCAGCGTCACCAGCACGGCGGTGCCGGTGGCGGCCAGGGCGGCGCCCACCAGGTGGGTGAGGCTGTTGAGACGTTCGCCGGGGTACATGGCAGGGGCTATGCCGCAGCCTGGCCGGACGCGGGCTGCTGGCGCGCGGGCGGGGGCGCCACGCGCCCCTGCTCCAGCCCGGGGCGGCCGTCCCAGAAGCCGTTGCAGGGCGCATCGGGCAGCAGGGGCTCGGCCTGCCGGGCGCAGCGGGCGGCCAGGGCGGCGTTGGTGGCGTCGTGGCGCGCGGCGTCGAACAGCGCCACCACCTCGGCCATGTGCCGGGCCTGGGGCGACAGGCGCACCAGGTCCACACCCAGCACGGCCATCTGCGGCAGCGCGTGCAGCAGCTGGTACACACGGGCCGACTGCGTCTGGATGCCGTTGAGCACGAGGAAGCCTTCACCATCGCGCGTGCGCAGCGGCAGGCCGTCGGGGTGGCCCTGGCAGACAAAACCGCAGTCGTCCTTGGGCCGGTTGGCGTGGCGCGCAGTAAAGCAGCGGGCCGAGTAGGCCAACGGCAGGCGCCCGTGCGCAAACACCTCCGTCTGCAGCCCGGCGGGGCGCGCGGCCTGGATGCGCGCCAGGTCGGCCTGGGGCATCTCCACCGGCATCACCCAGCGCGTGGCGCCCAGCTGTGCGATCCAGCCCACGGCGCGCGGGTGGTACAGGTTCAGGTGCGGCCCGGCCACAAAGGGCTGCCCGGCCTGGTGCAGGCAGTGCACGGCGCCCATGTCGTTGGCCTCGACCACAAACCCGGGCTCGTTGGCCACGAGCTTGTGCATGGTGCCCACGTCGGCCGTGGATTCGAGCAGCACCTGGGTGGACAGCACCACCTGCTTGCCCGCCGCGCGCAGCATCTCGCCCAGCGCCAGCCAGTCGGCCAGGCGCAGCTCATGGCGGCGCGAGCACACGGTCTCGCCCAGGTACACCACATCGAGCGGCGTGCCCGCCAGGGTGTCGTAGAAGTCGAACACCTGGCTGCGCGGCCAGTAGTACTGCAGGGGGCCCAAAGAGATTTTCATGGGAGCGGTCTCCGGGGTTTTCATCGGGTTGTTTCGGTTTCAAAAAGGCACACCGGCCTGCAATCGAGCGCGGGCCAAGCCAGCGACCGCCGCGCAAAGGCCGCCAAGCCGCGTATGCGGCGCTTCGCTGGCGTGCGCTGGCGGTGTCCCCCCTCCCGCATCGCGCTAGCGAGGCGAGAGAAGGGGGAAGGCGCGCAGCGCCTCAGGGGGTTGTTCCTCATTTCCAGGGACGGTGGTAGGCCCCCAGCGTGTGCTGCTGGCCTTCGGCCACCTGGTCGAGCTGGGCCATCCAGTGCGTGCGGGGGCGAAAGCGCTGGGGCTGGGCCATGCATTCGTCAATGGCGGCACGCCATACCTGCGTGACCTGGGCCACATAGGCGGGGCTGCGCTGGCGGCCTTCGATCTTGATGGCGCGCACGCCCATCTGCGCCAGCTGGGGCAGCAGCTCCAGCGTGTTCAGGCTGGTGGGCTCCTCCAGCGCGTAGTAGCCCTGGTCGTCCTCCACGTCAAAGCGGCCCTTGCACAGCGTGGGGTAGCCCGCCTTTTCGCCGGGCGCAAATCGGTCGATCAGCACGCCGCCCAGGCGCGACTCCATGCTGCCCGCAGTCTCCTGCCAGCGCACGGCCTTGGGGGGCGAGCACACGCCATGGGTGTTGGGCGATTCGCCCGTGGCGTACGACGACAGCGCGCAGCGCCCCTCCACCATCACACACAGGCTGCCAAAGCCGAAGACCTCGATCTCGACCTCGGTGCGCTCGATCACCTGGCGCACCTGCGGCAGCGACAGCACACGCGGCAGCACCGCGCGCACGATGCCGAACTGCGCGCGGTAGAAGTTGATGGCGTCGTGGTTGGTGGCCGAGCCCTGCACCGACAGGTGCAGCCGCAGCCGGGGGTGGTGCTGCACCGCATGCTGCATCAGGCCGGGGTCGGCCAGGATCACGGCATCCACGCCCAGGTCCACCGCCTGGTCCAGCGCGCTCAGCCAGGGCGCCTCGCGCCCGGCCTGGGGGTAGGTGTTGAGCGCCATGAACACCTTGGCGCCACGCGCGTGGGCATAGGCGATGCCCTGCGCGATGGCGGCAGCGTCGAAGTTGAGCCCCGCAAAGTTGCGCGCATTGGTGGCATCGCGCAGGCCCAGGTAGACGCAGCTGGCACCATGGTCCACCGCGGCCTTGAGGGCGGGCAGGCTGCCTGCGGGGCAGACCAGCTCGGGCGCGCGGGGGGGCACCACCGGGGCAGGGGCTTCGGCAAAAGAAGATACGGTCACGGAATCCATGGCGGTCCATCGTCCAAACAGGCCCGCACGGTACGGCGGGCGGGGCGTGCGTCCGCTGATCCCGATCAAAGCGGGCGCACAATGGCAGAGTTTTTTTGTCGGAATTGACCCAGATCCCGTCCCCGGCTTGACCCATTTCAAGAGCGCCCTGACGCACCTCAATCCATGAACCGCAACCTCTGGCTGCTGGCCCTGTGCCAAGGCCTGTTCCTCACCAACAACGTCGTCTTCATCGCCATCAACGGCCTGGTGGGCCTGCAGCTGGCCCCGTTCGGCTGGATGGCCACGCTGCCCGTGATGGGCTACGTGGTGGGCGGCGCGCTGGCCACGCCACTGGTGGCGCGCACGCAGTCGCTGTGGGGGCGCAAGGTGTCGTTCCAGATCGGGCTGGCGGTGGCCGTGGCCTCGGCCGCGCTGTGCGCCTGGGCGGCGTTCAGCGGCAGCTTCTGGCTGCTGTGCACGGCCACCATGGTGGCGGGCTACTACAGCGCCAACGGCGGGCTGTACCGCTTTGCGGCGGCCGAGCTGACCACGGCCGAGCACCGGGAAAAAGCCGTGTCGCTGGTGCTGGCCGGGGGCCTGCTGGGCGCCGTGGCCGGGCCCAACCTGGCCAGCGCCACGCGCAACCTGTTCCCGGTGCCGTTTGCGGGCGCCTATGTTGCGCTGATGGGCGTGGCCCTGCTGTCCATGCTGTGCATGGCCGCCGTGCGCTTCGAGCCCCCCGCCGTGGCGCGCAACGCGGCAGGCCAGCCCCCGCAGGGCCGCCCGCTGGCCGAACTGCTGCGCCAGCCGCCCATGGCGGTGGCCATCCTGGGCGCGGCGCTGGGCTATGGCGTGATGAACCTGCTGATGGCCGCCACGCCGCTGGCCATGCAGGTGTGCGGGTTTGACTTCAGCGCCTCGGCCCTGGTGCTGGAGTGGCATGTGATCGGCATGTTTGCGCCGGGGTTTGTCACCGGCCACCTCATCAAGCGCTTTGGCGTGCTGCCCATCATGGGCGTGGGCGTGCTGCTGAACTTTGCCTGCGTGGCCGTGGCGCTGATGGGCGTGGAGCTGCACCACTTCGGCATTGCGCTGTTCCTGCTGGGTGTGGGCTGGAATTTTCTGTTCACCGGCGGCACCACGCTGTCGATGACGGCCTACCGCCCCGAGGAAAAGGACCGCGCCCAGGCGGCCATCAACTTCTGCGTGTTTGCCACGCTGGCGCTGAGCGCGTTTTCATCCGGCGTGCTGGTCACCACCCAGGGCTGGACGCTGCTGAACGCGGGCTCGCTGCTGCCCATCACCCTCACCGCAGTGGCACTGGTGTGGCTGGCGCTGCAGCGCCGCCGCGCGGCGGCGGCCTGAGCACCTGTTGGCGATCTCGCCCGGGGGCCGCGTTCACCTTTGTTGACACTGGGGGATGCGCGGGCTCGATACCATCTGGGCCCGGCCGCCACCGAGCGCGTTGCATGCGCCTGCGTCGGCGGCGGTCTTTGTTTCCCCCTTTTTGCAGGAGATCACACCATGGGCTTGCTCGATTCCGTCTTGGGTGCCGTCATCAACAACGCGTCGCAGGGCAGCGCACAGGCCTCGGCCGGCGGTGCGGCCGGTGGGCTGGGCGGCCTGCTGGGCCTGGCGGCGCAGAACCCGCAGCTCATCCAGGTGGTGATGTCCCTGATCAGCAACGACGGCCCGGTGGGGGGGTTGCCGGGCCTGATGGCCAAGTTCCAGCAGGCCGGGCTGGGCAATGTGATTGCCTCGTGGCTGAGCACCGGGCCCAACCAGGCGATCTCGGGCGAGCAGCTGTCGCAGGTGCTGGGCAGCGGGCCGCTGTCACAGATCGCGGCGCAGCTGGGTGTAGGCAGCGGCGCTGCCGCAGGCCAGCTGGCCCAGGTGTTGCCGGGCTTGGTGGACCAGCTCAGCCCCCAGGGCCATGCGCCGCAGGGCGGGTTTGGCAATGCCAACGACCTGTTCGGGATGCTGGGTGGTTTGCTTCAAAAATAATAGCTATCAGCGCTTGATGGGCGCGCGCAAGAGCCCTTTTTTCCTCACATTCTAATCACTGCGCCAGCGGGCAGCGCCGCGTGAGCCATTGGCGCAGCAGGTCGAACACGGGTTCGGCCAGCGCGGGGCTTTCGTTGAACAGCTCGTGGTACAGGGGCTCGAAGCAGTGCGACTGCACCAGGGCCTGGGGCGCGGCAGCGGCAAAGGCCCGGCTGCCTGCGGGGTTCACCAGCTTGTCGCCACCCGCCCACATCAGCAGGGTGGGCACGCTCCAGTGCGCAGCGCGCGCCACGGTGGCGGGGCCGCCGTCGGCAATGAAGCGGGCCAGGCGTGCGCTGATGCGGTCGTGGCACAGCGGGTCGGCCAGGTAGGCGGCGGGCACGGCCGGGTCGTGCGAGAGGTACTGCGCATCGAGCCCGTTGCCCACGCGCAGGTTGGGCGCAAAACGTGGCAGCGTGGCCAGCAGCAGCTTTTGCACGGCGTTCAGGCCCGGGTCCAGCGCGGGGGATGACAGCACCAGTGCATCGATGGGCCGCAGGTGCATGGCCACAAAGCGCGCCGCCACCAGGCCACCCATGCTGTGGCCCAGCAGCACCAGGGGCTGGCCTGGCGGCATGCGGGCGCGCGTGGCATCCACCAGGTCGGCCAGGTCGTCGAGCAGGCGCAGGTCGCTCGTGAGGCCGCCGCGCGGCCCGGCGGATTCGCCATGGCCGTAGTGGTCGTAGCCGCGCACGGCAAAGCCCCAGTCGTTCAGCCTGCGCGCCACAGGGTCGTAGCGGCCCACATGCTCGCCCAGGCCATGCACCAGCAGCACGGTGCCCCGGCAGGGCTCGCCCTCGGGCAGGGGCCAGTCCTGCACGGCCAGGTTCTCGCCGTCGCTGGCGGTGAAGGAGGTCAGGGTCGAAGGGGTCAGTTCGTCAGCGTTCATGGGCAGCAGGGGCTGTCAGGGGATGGCATGCAGCATACCCCGCGCCTTCCCACTCTCGAAGGACTCAGTGGCAGCCCCGCCGCTCCAGCCCAAGGCTGCACCGGTGGGGGCTGCGCCTCATCCCGCCCCGCTCAGGCGAGCGAAGTCCAGAGGTCGTCCCAGTCTGTGGGCTGGAAGTTGCCCTCGCGCCGCAGCACCTGCTGGTGCTGGCGGTTGAGGACATAGTGGGTGGGACGCCGGGTGATGGCGCCAAAGCTGTCCTGGTGACCGGCCGCATGGCGCCAGGCGATGGGAAAGCGCTGCTCGGCGGGCACGGAGACCTTGAGCAGGTCGATGTACTGCATGAAGTCCGCGCTTTTCTCGTCCATGTTCACGCCCAGCAGCACAAAGTCACGCTGGCGGTTGTTGCCATAAAACTCGCGCATCAGCCGGAGTTCATTGACACACAGCGCACAGCCCGCCGTGAAGAAGCTCACCAGGCACACCTTGCCTGCGTAGTCCGCCAGGGCCACCGGCTTGCCGTCGCTGTTGGTGCCCGACAGCGTGTGGCGCGGCCCGGCAGGTGCGGCCGCAGGCGCCTGGGCATGGACGAGCGGCTGTATCGCCGTGGCCAGGGTGGTGGCCGTGCAGGCCCTCAGAAAAACGCGTTTGTCCATGGTCCGGGCCCGCAAAAAAGGGAGTGAGAAAGCGTCAGAGGCAGCAACGATGCGCCATCAATCCGCAGCGGCGGTGGCCGCCTGGTGCTGCGCCATGCCCGCAATCACCTGCGCCACGGCGGCGGTGAGCTTCTTGGCATAGGGCACGTGCAGGAACTCGTTGGGGCCGTGCGCGTTGCTCTTGGGGCCGAGCACGCCGCACACCATCATCTGCGCGGTGGGGAAGCCTTCGCTGAGCATGTTCATGAGCGGGATGGTGCCGCCCTGGCCGATGTAGCCGCAGGGCGCGCCAAAGTGCGCCTGCGAGGCCGCGTTGAGCGCCTGCTCGAACCAGGGCGTGGTGCTGGGTGCGTTCCAGCCCGTGGCGCCGCTGGTGCCCTGGAAGGTGACCTTGGCCTGGTAGGGCGCGTTGTCTTCGAGCAGCGCCTTCAGCTCCTGCACGGCCTGGCCGGCATCCACCAGGGGCGGCAGGCGCAGGCTGAGCTTGAAGGCGGTGTAGGGGCGCAGCACGTTGCCCGCGTCCTGCAGCGCCGGGAAGCCTTCGGCACCGGTCACCGACAGCGTGGGCTCCCAGGTGCGCTTGAGCAGCGCCTGCACCGGGTCGGTGGTGGTGGGCAGCGCAAAGGTGGTCGCGCCGCCGCAGTCGTAGTGCGCCCAGGGGAAGCGCTTGTACACCTCTTCGCCCAGGATGGCGGCCGTGGCGCGCGCTTGCGCCATGCGGTCGGCGGGCACCTCGCAGTGGAAGCTGGCGGGCAGCAAGCGGCCGGTGGCACTGTCCTCCAGGCGGTCGAGCACCTGGCGCATGATGCGGAACGACGAGGGCACGAGGCCCGAGGCGTCGCCGGAATGGATGCCTTCGGTCAGGATCTCGACCTTGAGCGTGCCGGTGGCCATGCCGCGCAGGCTGGTGGTGAGCCACAGCTGGTCGTAGTTGCCCGCGCCCGAATCCAGGCACACCACCAGCGCCACGTTGCCCATGCGGGGCTTGAGCGCATCGATGTAGGGCAGCAGGTCGCGCGAGCCGCTTTCCTCGCAGGTCTCGATCAGGCCGACGATGCGGGGGTGGGGCACGTTCTGGCGCTTCAATTCCTGCACCGCGGCGATGCTGGCGTAGACCGCGTAGCCGTCGTCGGCGCCGCCCCGGCCGTAGAGCTTGCCGTCCTCGTACTTGGGCGTCCAGGGGCCGAGGTCGTTGCGCCAGCCGCTGAACTCGGGTTGCTTGTCCAGGTGGCCGTACATGAGCACCGTGTCGGTGGCGCCCGCCTGGGTGGCGTCGATTTCAAAGAACAGCACGGGCGTGCGGCCTTCGAGGCGCACCACTTCGAGCTTCAGGCCTTCGACCTTTTGCGATTCGACCCACGCGGCGGCGTTGCGCACCACGGTGTCGAGCAGGCCCTGTGCGGCCCAATCGGGCGAGAACATGGGCGACTTGGCGGGGATGGCGATGTAGTCGGTGAGCTGGCGAACAATGTCGTTGTCCCAGGCATGGCTGACCCTTTCGAGGGCCAGGGCGGGTTGCAGGGCGTGGGCGGGAACTCGGGCGTTCATGGACAGCTCTCCTGGATGGGGGGACGGGAGCCTGAGTGCGGTCGGGTGCGGGTCGCACCGGGACAGCCAGCAGGTTCTTGTGGACCAAAACCAGCATTCCAACACAAGCCCTGCGCCCCTGCCACCGGGTGCGGCCATACACCTGCAAATGGCTCTGTTGCGCCGCAGCACAGGCCTGGCATCGGCGCGGCACCCGCCGGAGTAGGGGGGCGGCTCAGTACCGGGAGACGGGATGGGTCTCGGGGTTGTCCAGTGCGGCGCGCTGCGCGGCCGGGCGCCGCAGGCCCGTGGCCACCTCCACGCGGTTGCGGCCGTTCTCCTTGGCCTGGTAGAGCGCGCGGTCGGCGGCGGCGATCAGCATGTCCCAGCTGTCGCCCGACTCCAGGCGGCCGCCGAACACACCAATGCTCACGGTGACGGCAATGTTGGTGCCGCCGGGCTCGGGGCGGGTGTCGCTGCCCCCTTCGGTGCTGCCTATGCGGCAACGCGACTCGGCCACCGCGCGGCACAGCTCGCGCGCCAGCTGTTCGGCGCCCAGCAGCGTGGTGTCGGGCAGGACCACCATGAACTCCTCGCCGCCATACCGCCCCACCAGGTCCTGCGCGCGCACCCGGCCGCGCAGCACGTCCACCACGCTGCACAGCACCTGGTCGCCCGCCGGGTGGCCATAGCGGTCGTTCACGCGTTTGAAGTGGTCGATGTCCACCATCATGAGGGCGATGGGCTCGCGGGTGCGCACGGCGCGCGAGACATCGCGGTCGAGCGCGGAGATCAGCGAGCGGCGGTTGGCCACGCCGGTGAGCGGATCGATGGCGGCCATGATGCGGTTGTTCTCGTCGGCCCGGTCGCGCGCCATGAACACAAAACCCATGGAGCTGATGAGCACCACCGAAAACGTGGCCAGAAAGGTGAGCGTCTGCAACGCGCTGGCCTGCAGGATCCCGGAGGCCACGGCCGTGTTGCTCAGCGCCAGCAGGGCGCGCCCGCTGAGCACGGCGGCCTCCAGCGCCAGCCCCGCCACCAGCAGCCACTGCCCGCGCCCCACCGTGGCATGGCGGCGCTCCAGCGCCGTGGCCAGGGCCCACACGGCCTGCAGGCCAATCACCAGCCCAACAAAACTCACCCGCGCCGCAAAGTTGTCGATGAACACGATCACGAAGCCGGTGACCAGCGCCGGGGGCACCAGCAGCAGCGCCCACCGGGCAGGCTGCCCCTGGAACTGGCGGATCGCCGCGATCATGCCGACAAACACGCAGGACAACAGCAGGTTGCCCAGCACCACCGACAGCAGGTCGGGCAGCAGGCCGCGCAGCATGATGAGGCCGTGCCCGATGGCGTTGACCAGCAGCGCGGCCGCCCAGCGGCCCAGGCCGTCGCGCCGACGCCCCCAGCCCACCACCGCCATGGAGGCCGCCATCATCAGCGAGCTGACAACAATCATTGCCAGCATGGTGGGAACGTGGGCTGCCATGGAGCGCGGAAGGCCTGTGGGAGGGGTTGTGGGTCAGCCCAGCATAAACCAAGCTGCGCGGTGCGCGAAACAGCAATGTGCCAACCCGGCGGCGCCCCGGCAGCGGGGGGCCCGCCCCCCTTTGCGCACTGGCGGGGCTGGGGGCACGGCTCAGTGCAGCTGCGCGGCTTCGCCCCGGCGGCGGCCGCCGGTGGGGGCGCTGCCCGGCGCCCGCAGGGCCGGGCCGGTGCCGCTGCCCGCCTGTGGTGCGGCCAGGGCCTGCAACTCCTCGTGCCCGTCGCCCGCGCCGTGGCGCAGCTTGAACACCTGCACCGCGCCCGCCAGGCGCGTGGCCTGCTCGCGCAGGCTTTGTGCTGCGGCGGCCGACTGCTCCACCAGCGCGGCGTTCTGCTGGGTCATCTGGTCGAGCTGGTTCACGGCGGTGTTGACCTGGCCGATGCCGTCCGACTGCTCGCCCGAGGCCGCCGTGATCTCGCCAATGATGTCGCCCACGCGTTTGACGGAGCCCACGATCTCGTCCATGGTGCTGCCCGCGTTCTGCACCAGGCGCGCGCCCGATTCCACGCGTTCCACCGAGGCGCCGATGAGCGCCTTGATCTCGCGCGCGGCCTCGGCACTGCGCCCGGCGAGGTTGCGCACCTCGCTGGCCACCACGGCAAAGCCCCGGCCCTGCTCCCCCGCACGGGCCGCTTCCACGGCCGCGTTCAGCGCGAGGATGTTGGTCTGGAACGCAATCGAATCGATCACGCCGATGATGTCGGCGATCTTGCGCGAGCTTTGGTTGATGTCGCCCATGGTGGTGACCACCTCGCCCACCACCTGGCCACCGCGTGCGGCCACGGCCGCGGCGGTGCTGGCCAGCTGATTGGCCTGGCGCGCGGCGTCGGCCGACTGGCGCACGGTGGAGGTGAGGTGCTCCATGCTCTGCGCGGTCTGTGCGAGGCTGCTGGCCGTGGCCTCGGTGCGGGCCGACAGGTCCTGGTTGCCGCTGGCGATCTCGGCGCTGGCGGTGGTGATGCTGTCCACCGCCGTGCGCACCTGCTGCAGCATCTGGGTGTAGCGCTGGCGCATGCCTTCGACCTCCTGCACCAGCGCACCGATCTCGTCGCGCCGCGTGGTGCGGAAGGCCTCGGTCAGGTCGCCCTGGGCCACCAGCGTGATGGCCTGGGTCAGGTCCTGCAGCGGGCGGCTCACGCCCCGGCGCAGCATGACGAACAGGCCGATGGCCAGCAGCACCACGGCCACGGCCATCAGGCCCCACACGGCCAGCGTCACGCGGCGCTGGCTGGCCATGGCCTCGCCGTCGGCCACTTCGGCCACCACCCACCAGCCACCGCCGGTCTTGCGCACCAGCGCCCAGGGGTCGGTGGCGCCCGCGCCCAGCACGGGGGCGGCCTCGCGCACAAAACCGTCTTGCGACGCGGCCAGGGCTTCAAAGAAGGGCCGCGCCTGCGGGTAGGCCTCCAGCACGCGCTTGCCACGCGCCGTAGGGTGGTACACAAACACCGCCTTGTCGAGCGAGGTGCCGGGGTTGATCACGTAGGTGCCGCCGTGCTCGAAGAATTGGGTCTGCGTGACCTGCTTTTGCAGCATGGCATGGAACACGCTGATGTCGTTGCCAATGAACAGCAGCGCAATCACGTTGCCGGAAGCATCCTTGGCGGGCAGGTAATGGCCCATGTAGGGCTTGCCCGCCGCCACGGTGACGCCGGTGTAGGGCTCGCCCTTGGACACGGCGGCATAGGCCGGGTCGTCCTTGCCCAGCGGCGTGCCCTGCTGGCGCTCGCCCTTGTCGTTCTTCACCGAGGTGGTGATGCGGATGAAGTCGTCGCCCTTCTTGGCGAACACCGTGGCGATGCCGCCGGTCTCGTTGGCGAATTTATCGACCGAGCCATAGTCCTCGTTGACCAGCGCGCCGTAGCTGCGCAGCTCGCCCGTGGCTTCGTCGAGCTGCATGGTGGCCTCGAAGTAACGCTGGAAGCCCTTCATGGTGAGCTGCACCAGCTCGCGGTTGGTGTTGTCGGCCGCGTCCAGCGACTGCGCCACGCTCTTCGCCGTGTCGCCCACGCTGGCCACCACCTGCGCGCGGGTGCTGCGCTCGGTCAGCACCGCAATCGCCAGCCCCACCAGCACCAGCACCAGGGCCACCAGCCCAATGGCGGCCAGCGTGACCTGCCTCGCGACGGAACGGTTGTTGGCCAGGGATGCTGCCATGGGGGATGTCTCCTGCGGGTGAATACGAATGCACAAAGCCGGCTGGGCCGGTCTGCTCTGAATCTACGGCCAGAGTCTTGTTACATTTATTCACGCATTCCCTTACGCAGTCGCGCGTACCGCCGCCGGGCTCAGTCGCGCGCCCCGGCCCCCACGTGGAACACGTCCACCGAATGGATGAGCCCCTCCGACTGGGTGTGCAGGCTGTCTGCCGATGCCGCCATCTGCTCCACCAGCGCCGCGTTTTGCTGCGTGTCCTGGTCCATCTGCGTGATGGCCTCGCTCACCAGGCCCAGGCCCTGGCTCTGCTCGGAGCTGGCCACGCTGATTTCGCCCACGATGTCGGTCACGCGCCGGATGGCCGTGACCACTTCGGTCATGGTCGATCCGGCCTGGTCCACCAGGGCCGTGCCTTGCTCCACGCGCTCCACGCTGGCCGTGATCAGCGACTTGATCTCCTTGGCCGCCTCTGCACTGCGCTGGGCCAGGCTGCGCACCTCCCCTGCCACCACCGCAAAACCCCGGCCCTGCTCGCCCGCGCGCGCGGCTTCCACCGCCGCGTTCAGGGCCAGGATGTTGGTCTGGAACGCGATAGCGTCGATCACGCTGATGATGTCGGCGATCTTCTTGCTGCTGTCGTTGATGCCCTTCATGGTCTCGACCACCTGGGCCACCACCTCGCCGCCCTGGCTGGCCACGCCCGAGGCCTGGATGGCCAGCCGGTTGGCCTGCTGGGCGTTGCCGGCGTTCTGCTGCACGGTGGCGCCCAGCTCGTCCATGGACGATGCCGTCTGCGCCAGCGCCGAGGCCTGGCGCTCGGTGCGCGCCGACAGGTCGCGGTTGCCCTGCGCAATCTCGGCGCTGGCACCGCGCACGCTGCTGCTCGCATCGCGCACCGCCGCCACGGCCATGCGCATGCGCACCAGGGCATCGCGCATGGCGACGGCGGCATGGGTGGTGACGGGTATGCGGTCCACGGCCAAGCTGATGCCCTCGGGCCGGTCCACGGCGGCAATCAGTTCGCGCAGCTCGTCGCCCTGGCGCGCGGTCTGCTGCATGCGCACGGCCATCGCGACCTCCAGCACGGTCTGGATCACCACATAGCCCGCATGCACAAGCACGCGGCCGAAATCCGCCTGCGTGGTGCAGTAGAAGCCGAAGCCCGCAGCCTGCAGGCGGTCGAACAGCACATGGTGCACCGCGAACAGCACCGCCGCCAGCACGATGGGCCGCCAGTCGCGGTAGACCAGCATGATGGCCAGCGTGACAAACACGCCAAAGTGGTATTCGGTGGTGCCGCGCGACACCTGGATGTGCACCACCACCAGCCCCACGAGCGCCGTGCACAGCACCAGGCGCGACAGCAGCGTGCCGCGCGCTGCCCACATGGCCAGCGCGCCCGCCACAAACAGGGGTAGGGCTACGCCCAGCGCCAGGCCCAGCGCGTCGTACTGCACGCCCAGGGCCACCGCGCCCAGCAGCGCCACCCCGCAGGTTATGAGGGCCACGCGGTCACCAATGAAGGCCTGCTCCTGCAGGCTGGTGCTCGCCGCCGGGGGCGCCGACAACGGCGCTGGAGAAGACGGCGACGAAGCGCGTGCTGGGGGTGCGGGCAGGGCGTTCATGGCGGTACCTTTGCAAGGACAGCAGACGGCGGCTGATGGCTGTCAGAAATTATCGGCCTCGGTTCCGCGGGCCGACAACCCTCCCCGGATACAGACAATCCCTGAGCCCCCGAGCGCACCACCCGGATGACTACATCAGCGCGCGGTCCCGCCAGCCCAGGCCTTCCGAGGTGCCGGCCGCCGGGCGGTATTCACACCCCACCCAGCCGCTGTAGCCGAGCGCGTCCAGCGTCTCGAACAAAAACGGGTAGTGCAGCTCGCCCCGGTCGGGCTCGTGGCGGCCGGGCACGCCCGCGATCTGCACATGCGCCACGCGGCCGGTGGGCAGGTAGCGCTGCAGCTTGGTGGCCACGTCGCCCTCCACGATCTGGCAGTGGTACAGGTCCATGAGCACCCGCAGGTTGGACGCCTGCACCGCGTCGAGCAGCTCGTGGGCGTGGTCCTGCCGGTTCAAAAAGTAGCGCGGCATGTCGCGCAGGTTGATGGGCTCGATCAGGATCTCGCGCCCCGCACGCGCGGCCTCGGCCGCCGCCCAGCGCAGGTTGCCCGCGCACAGGTCCTTGAGCGATTCGCGCTCCACACCGGGCGGCGCGATGCCCGACAGCACATGGATGCGCGGGCAGTCCAGCGCCTCGGCGTAGCGCAGCGCCTCGTGCACGCCTGCGCGAAACTCGGCCTCGCGCCCGGGCAGCGCGGCCGTGCCGCGCTCGCCCCGCTCCCAGGCCGTGGCCATGGCGGCGCGGTCGGTGCCGCCGGCCGGGGCGTTCATCAGCACCAGCTGCAGGCCATGGTCCGCCAGCCGCGCGGCCAGCTCGGCAGGCGCGAAGGCGTAGGGGAACTGGCATTCCACCGCCGTGAACCGGTCGCGCGCGGCGGCGGCAAAGCGGTCCAGGAAGGGCAACTCGGGGTACATCAGGCTCAGGTTGGCGGCGAACTGGGGCATGGCAGGCAGGGGCAGGGGGCAAGACAGCAAGGAACGCAAGCAGAACGCGGCAGCTTATCCTGCACGGCGCGCCCGCGCTTGCTCACCGCATCAAAATACAAGCAAAAAAGGCCGTCTCCGCGCAATGGATATGCCTTTGCAGCTATATATTTGATAGCATTACATCCACCCACAAAAAGCCTGCCCACCATGCGCATCGGAGAACTCGCCCACCGCACCGGCACCACGCCCAAGGCCATTCGCCTGTACGAAGCACGCGGCCTGATGGGCGCCGTGGCGCGTGCGGGCAGCTACCGCCACTATGGCGAGGCCGATGTGGCGCGTGTGTTGCTGATCCGCCAGGCGCAGGCGCTGGGTTTTCGGCTGGCGGAGCTGGACGGCCTGCCCCACATCGACACCACTGCGGGCTGGGAACGCATGGCCCAGCTGGTGGCCCAGCGCCGCGCCGCCGTGACGCAAGAGCTGGCCCGCCTGGCCGCGCTGGACGCGCAGCTGGCCGTGCTGGAGGCCGAGCTGCACACCTGCGACACGCTGGCCGTGCCCGCCACGCCCCAGGCCTGCGTGGCACCCGCCGCACTGGCTGCCCCGGGCCGCGCGCGCACCCCATCACGTTCTTTGGGCCAGACCGCTTGACTCTGCCCCGTGGGGCAGGGTGAGCATGCCTCCATCAACAACTTCGTGTGATGGAGATTCCGTGGCAAAACAACACATCCTGGTCATCCTGGGCCACCCCGCCGCCGACAGCCTGTGCGCTGGCATGGCGCGCGCCTATGCCGAAGGCGCGCGCCAGGCGGGCGCCGAGCTGCGCTTTCTGGACCTGGGGCAGCTCGCGTTCAACCCGCTGTTCCAGGGCTATGGCGCGGCGCAGCCGCTGGAGCCCGACCTGCTGGCCGCGCAGGCTGACATCACCTGGGCCGACCACCTGGTGTGGGTCTACCCGATCTGGTGGGGTGCCATGCCTGCACTGCTCAAGGGGTTCATCGACCGCGTGCTGCTGCCGGGATACGCGTTCAAGTACCGCCCGGGGTCGTCGCTGTGGGACAAGCTGCTGGCCGGGCGATCGGCCGAACTGCTGGTGACCATGGACTCGCCGCCCTGGTACTTCCGCTGGGTCACGCGCATGCCGGGCCACCACCAGATGAAGAAGGCGATCCTGGAGTTCTGCGGCATCCAGCCCGTGCGCGTGCACAGCTTTGGCCCGGTGCGCAGTGCCAGCACCGAGCGGCTGGCACAGTGGGTGAACGCAGCGCGCCAGCTGGGCGCGCGGCAGGCCCGGCGCGCACCGCCGGACCGCAGCGCACGGCCTGTGGTGCCGTCCCCGGCTGCGGCTACTTCTTCGCCGACGACGCCGACGTGAAGGCCGACACCGCGGCCCGGCCCACGGCCGGGTCGTCGGTGAAGAAGCCGTCGATGCCCGCACGCAGGTAGGCCGTGATCTCGGCCACGCTGTCGCCACGCACCGTGCCGTCGGTGGCTGGTGCCTTTTTCAGCCCGGCGGGCAGGAAGGCGTTTTCGGGCCGCAGCGTCCAGATGTGCACGCCCAGGCCTTCGGCGCGGGCGCGCGCCACCAGCGTCGTGGGCTCGCCGGGAACGCCGTCCTTGACCGGCACCACCAGCGTC
>CAYXSL010000062.1:0-22275 GCA_964466605.1 uncultured Verminephrobacter sp. | reverse complement strand
TGGCCCAGGGCAAGTACATCGGCATCTGCGGCCAGGGCCCTAGCGACCACCCCGACTTCGCGCAGTGGCTGGCCAAGGAAGGCATTTCGTCGATCTCGCTCAACCCCGACAGCGTGATCGCCACCTGGCAGCAACTGGCCCGCTGACCCCCGGGGTTGCTGCATTGCCATGGGCCACCTGCACCACCCGCTTTCGCGTTTGTGATGCCCCCGCAGCAGCCTGGTTCCCGCCCCTCTGACCCAGAGATGGCGGGGCCTTTTCCGCCCGATCTGCACGATGTGCGCCACCTCAAGCTCAAGGCGGCCCTGTTGCTGTTGTGGGCCCTGGTGTCGTTCGGTGCCACTTACTTCGCCAGGGATTTGCAGGCGCTGGTGATTGGTGGCTGGCCGCTGGGCTACTGGATCGCCGCGCAGGGTGCCGTGCTGGTGTTCATTGGCATCGTGGTGGTGTATGGCTGGGCCATGAACCGCCTGGAGCGCAGCGATGAGCAGGCGCCACCGCCCGCGCCGCCCGGCCACTCTGCCGGCTATCCCCATGGCTGATCGCGAGCAGGGCCGTGGGGGCAGTGACCGCGCCTACCTGTGGCGGCTGCACCGCATCCTGGCGCTGTATGTGGTGGGCGTGCTGGGTTTTCTGGCGCTGATGACCTGGGCCGAGCACCAGGGGCTGTCGCGCCACTGGATCGGTCCCATCTTCCTGTTCCTCACCGTGATGGTCTACGCCGGCATCGGCGTGTATGGCCGCACGACGGACCCCGAGGACTACTACGTGGCCGGGCGGCGCATTCCGCCCATGTACAACGGCATGGCCACGGCGGCCGACTGGATGAGCGCGGCGTCGTTCATCAGCCTGTCGGGCGCGCTGTACCTGCAGGGCTTTTCGGGCACGCCCGGGCAGGCCGGTGGCCTGGCCTACCTGTTGGGCTGGACGGGAGGGTTCTGCCTCGTGGCCATGCTGATTGCGCCACACCTGCGGGCCATGGGGCTCTACACCATCCCCGATTTTTTTCATGTGCGTTTTGGCGGGCGCTGGCCGCGCGTGATCGCCGCGCTGGCGGCTGTGCTGTGCTCGTTCACCTACGTGGTGGCGCAGATCTATGGCGTGGGGTTGATTGCCTCGCGCCTCACGGGCGTGCAGTTCGAGATCGGCATCATGCTGGGCCTGGGAGGGGTGTTGCTGTGCTCGTTCCTGGGCGGCATGCGGGCCATCACCTGGACACAGGTCGCGCAGTACGTGGTGCTGCTGCTGGCGTTCATGATCCCTGTATCTTGGCTGGCCTACAAGCAGCTGGGCAACCCGCTGGCGCCACTGGTCTATGGGGCGCAGATCGGCAAGATCGCCGACCTGGAGGCGCAACTGCTGGACTCCCCGGCCGAGCACCAGGTGGTGCAGGCCTACCTGCAGCGCGCCAAGGATTTCGAAGCGCGCCTGCAGAACGTGGAAGCCTCGCTCGCGCACGAGCGCGAGAAGGGGCGCGAGCGCATCCGGGCACTGCGCGCGCAGAACGCCGACGTGGGCCTGATTGTGGCCGCCAGCCGGGAGCTGGCTGCGTTGCCACGCGATGCGAATGCCGCACGCGAGCGCTGGACCCGCGAAATGCGCGAGAACTACGAGCGCGCACGCCCCCTGGGCGGGTTACCGCCCCACAGCCAGGCCTATGTGGGCGACCCCGACGGCACACCCGAGGAGCAGCGGGACTACGAACTGACCCGCCGCAACTTCCTCGCGCTCATGTTCTGCCTGATGGTGGGCACGGCAGGTTTGCCCCACCTGCTCACCCGGTTCTACACGTCGCCTTCGGTGTCGGCGGCGCGCGCGTCTGTGGGGTGGTCGCTGTTTTTCATTGCGCTGCTGTACCTCAGCGCACCGGCGCTGGCGGTGCTGGTCAAGTTCGAGGTGATGCAGAACCTGGTCGGCAGCAGTTTTGAAGCACTGCCCAACTGGATGGCCCAGTGGGCGCGGGTGGACAGCTCGCTCCTGTCACTGGAAGACGTGAATGGCGACGGCCTGATCCAGTTCGGCGAGATTCGCCTCGGTGCCGACCTCATCATGCTGGCCACCCCTGAGCTGGGCGGCCTGCCGTATGTGGTGTCGGGTCTGGTGGCGGCGGGCGGCCTGGCGGCGGCGCTATCGACGGCCGATGGCCTGTTGCTCACCATCAGCAATGCGCTGGTGCGCGACCTGTACTTTCAGGACGCGCAGCGCCAGGCTTCGCCGGAGCAGCGTGTGATCCTGAGCAAGTTCGCACTGCTGGCAGTGGCCCTGTCGGCCGCCTTTGTGGCGGCGCTCAAACCCTCCGAGATCCTGCCCATGGTGTCGGCGTCGTTCTCGCTGGCGGCATCGGCCTTTGTACCGGCTATGGTGCTGGGCATCTTCTGGCGTGGCACCACGCGGCAGGGGGCTGTGGCGGGCATGCTCACCGGCTTGGGTATCGCGGTGTATTACATGTTGTCCCACGTGCCCGCAGTGCAGGGCATGTTGCCCCGCTGGCTGCTGGCCGACGGGCTCTGGTTCGGCATCCAGCCCATCTCGGCCGGTGTGTTCGGTGTGCCTTGCGGGCTGCTGGTCACGGTGGCGCTGAGCTGGATGACACGACCGGCCCCGGCACTGCCGCGCATCCGCTCGGAAATGTAGCTCCGGCCTGGCTGGCAGCGGGGTACTTATGTGTAAACCCCGATTTCCATAGGTTTCAAAACATGGGATTCTGGGTCGCAGCGCATGGCTCTTTGGCCATTGCGACTGTTTGGCCTTCGTAGCCACTGTATTCATTCCCTAGGAGAGGCATGGTTCTCGTCAAAACCCAGGCCGGGCAAGAGGCACTCAAGGATCGCCGTGGCAGCTTGAGTTCGCGCCAGCGTTCGGCGTTCATCCTGTTTGACGGCAAGCGCAGCATGGGCGAAGTCCTGGCGGCTACGGCGGCCATGGGCATTACGCAGGACGATGTCCAGGCCATGATTGCGCAAGGGCTGTTGGCCCCGCTGGCGGGGCAGCCCCTGCCGGTGTTTGCCCCAGCCCCGGCGCCAGACACGGCAGCGGCTCTGGAGGCGTCCGGCACCGATCTGGGCACCATTGCATCGCCTGTAGAAGGCTCGGGGCGTTCGCCGAAGGAGCGCTACCAGGCTGCTTACCCCATTGCGACGGAGCTGACGGCGGGCCTGGGCCTGCGCGGGTTTCGCCTGAACCTCGCGGTGGAAGGGGCGGGCAGCTTCGACGACCTGGCGGCATTGGCCCCCAGGATCCGCGAGGCTGTGGGCGACGACAAGTTCGAGCGCTTGGATCAGGCATTGTTTGACTGACTGACTGATTGACTGATTGACTGCCGCTTGCGGGCGTTGCACGGTTTGGCTTTGCGAAGCAAGCTCTTCTTCGAGTGGGGATCGTTTCCTGTGTGCGTTCCCAGCCGGGCTGATGAGCAGGGGCAGCGCCGTCCCTTCAGCGGGAACACCCTAGGTTGGTAGAGGCGGTGCACCGGTAATCTTCGGTGATCAAGGTCTAGCCAGGCCAGGAGGCGAAAAAATGAGAGGGATGAATGTCACCCAGCGCATGACTGTCAGTTTCGCGCTGGTCATTGCCGTGATGTTGGGCATGGCTGCCATCTTCTATGACCGGGCCGAGTCGAACCATGTCCGGGCGCAGCGGGTCAAGCAATCCGACCTGGCGGGAGTTGTCATTGCCACGCGGTTGCGCTCTGCCATTACGGAACATCACTTGCTGACCCAGGACCTGCTGCTCAGCAGTGTGGGCCGTGATCAGCGCCAGAACAATGGCATGAAGGCAGCCAGCGAGAAATTGGCCGGTATCGCTGATGAGTTGAGGAAAGGCTCCGAGGCTTACGGGCCGACCATCACCCTCAGCGAGGACCGGGAGGTTTTTCGAGAACTGCAGGCGAACTGGAAGATCTACCTCGGCTTGCACCAGCAGCTGATGGTGTTGCTGGAGGAGGGGCGGCAGGCCCAGGCGCTGCAATTCTCCAGGCAGGAGGTTGTGCCCGTCTGGCAAAGGCTGCACGGGCACTTGATGACCATGATCGACCTGAACCAGCGCGAAGTTGCTGCCGCCATGGACGATGTGGAGCGGATTGCCATCAATAACAAGCAGCTGACGCTGTGGGCGCTGCTGCTGGCGGTGTTGATCGCCACGGTCTGCGGCGTGCTGCTGAGTCGTTCCATTCAGCGCCCCATCCGGGGGATTCTTGCGGGCATGAAGCTGTTGGGCACGGGTGACCTCTCCAGCCGGTTGAGTTTGGGCAGCCGCGATGAATTCGCGCGCATCGAAGAGGGCTTCAATTCCATGGCCGACTCGCTGCGTGAGCTGGTCTCGCAGACACAGCGTTCGGCGGTGCAGTTGACCACTTCGATCACGGAAATTGCAGCCACGTCCAAGCAGCAGCAGGCTACCGTCACCGAGACGGCCGCCACGACCAGCGAGATCGGCGCCACATCGCGCGAGATCTCCGCCACATCGCGCGAACTGGGGCGCACCATGCGCGAGGTGTCGGCGGCGACCGAGCAGACGGCAGTCGCAGCGGGCTCGGGCCAGATGGGTGTTGCACGCATGGGCGAGGTCATGCACCAATTGACCAGCGCTGCGGAGCTGGTCAGTGCCAAGCTGGCCCTGCTCAACGAGAAGGCTGGCGGCATCAACCAGGTGGTCACTACCATCGTCAAGGTGGCGGACCAGACCAACCTGCTTTCGCTGAACGCGGCGATCGAGGCCGAAAAAGCCGGTGAATATGGCCGGGGCTTTGCCGTGGTGGCCACCGAGGTGCGCCGCCTGGCCGACCAGACCGCAGTGGCCACTTATGACATCGAGCAGATGGTGCGGGAGATCCAGTCCGCCGTGTCGGCAGGGGTGATGGGCATGGACAAGTTCTCCGAGGAGGTGCGCCGGGGCAATGCCGAGATGGGCCAGGTGGGCGAGCAGCTTTCGCAGATCATCCAGCAGATCCAGGCGCTGGCGCCGCGTGTGCAACTGGTCAGCGAGGGGATGCAAACGCAGTCGGGCGGCGCCGAGCAGATCGAGCAGGCGCTGGGGCAACTCAGCGAGGCCAGCGGCCAGACAGTCGATTCGCTGCGCCAGGCGGGCATGGCGATCGATGGCATGAACGAGGTCGCGCATGGCCTGCGCCAGGGTGTCAGCCGTTTCAAGGTATGAGCCATGAGCGGGCGCGCGGGCGAGTTGCACCTGCTGTTCAGCCTCGGGGCTGACCGCTACGCGCTGCCAGCGTCCGAGGTGAGCGAGGTGCTGCCGCTGCAGCGGCTCAAGCAACTGCCCGAAGCGCCCGCCTGGGTGGCGGGATTGCTGGCGTACCGGGGCGAGATGATCCCGGTGCTGGACCTGTGCCAACGCGTGCTGGGCCGGCCGGCGAGCGTGTGCAACAGCACCCGCCTGGTGCTGGTCAGGCACCCGCAGGCCTTTGGCGGGAGGCCGCTTGGCCTTGTGCTGGAAAAGGCGAGCCGGGTGGACCGGCTGCCGGTAGAAGGCGCACAGCCGGTAGGGCTTGCGCGCCAGCCTGGTTACCTGGGCACTGTGCAGGAATCGATCCCGCATGGCCTGGTGCAGCGCATCCGCGTGGCCGGGCTGCTCCCCCCCGATGTGGCTGAACTCCTGGTGAATGCTGCCGATGCTTGAGCACTGCGAACAGCTGCTGAAGACGCTGATCGGACTCGACATCGAGGCGATTGGGCGCAGTGCTCTGGAGCGCGCGCTGCGCGAGCGCCTCGAAGTGCTCCAACTGGGCCAGGCGGCCTATGGGGCGCTGCTCGAAGGCTCTGCCGCCGAGCAGCAGGCGCTGGTCGAAGCCGTCGTGGTGCCCGAAACCTGGTTCTTCCGCTACCCGGAGGCCTTCGGGCTCCTGGCCGAACGTGCACGGGCATTGCGCGCGCGGCGGGGGGCTTTGCAGCCCTTGCGCATTCTGAGCCTGCCTTGCTCGACGGGAGAGGAGCCGTACTCGATCGCAATGTGTCTGCTCGATATCGGCTTGTCTGCGGCCGACCTTCGCATCGATGCCTTTGATGTGAGCCAGCGTGCGCTCGACGTCGCTGCCGTGGCGCGCTACGGCGCCAACGCCTTCCGCACTGCGGACCTGGGTTTTCGCGAGCGCTACTTCCGGGCCGAGGGCAGCGGCCATGTGCTGTGCGATGCTGTGCGCAGTGCGGTGAATTTCCGGCAAGGCAATATCCTCGCCGCTGACCTTGCGCTGGGTGTGGCGGGCTACGATTTCGTGTTCTGCCGCAATCTTCTGATCTACTTCGACCGCGACACCCAGATGCAGGCCCTGGCGCGGCTGGAGCGCTGGCTGGCGCCCGAGGGCCTGCTCTTTGTCGGTCCCGCCGAGGCGGGCATGATCCGGCAGCAGGGCCTGCCCGCCCTGGAGCGAGCGCAGAGTTTTGCGTTTGCGCAGCGCGCGGCGGTCGTGGCCCCGGCTCCTGCCTCCGTTCCCCCGTGGCCAGCGGCTCGCCCGGCTGCGGTGCGGGCCCTGCCGCGTCCAGCGTCCCTGCAGCGCCGCTCCGCTGCTCCGGCCCAGGCAGCCCCCCTTGTGCCGACCGCAGACCCTGCGGCGCGAACCGGTTTGGCGCACATCGAAAGCCTGGCCGACAGCGGGCAAACTGCCGAGGCCCTGGCCGCCTGTGCCCGGCACCTGCAGTCGTTTGGTCCCTCGGCGGCACTGTTCTACTGGTGGGGCCTGCTGTGCGATGGGGAGCGGCGCGCCGCTGACGCCGAGGGCTACTACCGCAAGGCCCTATACCTGGAGCCGCACCACCCCCAGGCGCTGGCCCACCTGGCTGCATTGCTGGCCGCGCGTGGCGACCAGAGCGGCGCGCGTCGGTTGCAACAGCGGCTGAAACCGGAAGGAGGCCGCCGTGCAGGGCCTTGACGATACCGCGCTGTACGCATGCTGGCAGCACATTGGCGTGCAGGGTGACCGATCCTGCGAGAAGCTGGTAGACCATGTGCATTGCCGCAACTGCGAGCGCCATGCCGAAGCGGCGATGTGGCTGCTTGACCGCCATGCGGTGTCTCTGGGGCATACCGACGCGCCTCAGGCCCCCGAGGTGCAGGTGGCAAAGACCCGCCCCGCGCTGCTTTTTCGCATCGGCCAGGACTGGCTGGCGCTGGACCCAGGGCGGCTGCTGGAGGTGGCGCCGGTCAGCGCCATCCATGGCCTTCCCTATCGCCATGGCCGGGTGCTGCTGGGGGTGTGCAATGTGCGCGGCGTGCTCGTACCGGTGCTGGCCCTGGGCCCGTTGCTGGGCCTGGAGCCCGTGGTGGCGGGGGGCGTGGCGGGAGGGCGCCCTCGTCACCTGATCCTGGATGCTCCTGGTGGTGCGCTGGTGTTGCCGGTGGATGAGGTGGACGGCGTGCAGGCCGTGCCCCAGTCCGCCCTGGTGCCCGCCCACCAGGGCGGCGGTTTGCCCGCAAGCCGACTGGCGCTGCATGCCTTCCAGTGGCAACTGCGCAGTGTCACCTGGCTGGACGCGCAGCGCCTCGCACAGGCTTTGCTGGAGAACCTGGGATGAGCAGCCTGGATGCATACAAGGACCGCTCCATGCAGGAGCTGTTCCACATGGAGGCGCAGGCGCAGACCGAGGTACTCACAGCGGGCTTGCTGGCGCTGGAGCGCGAGCCGTCGGACCCGGCCGCGCTCGAAGCCTGCATGCGTGCCGCGCATTCCCTCAAGGGGGCGGCGCGCATCGTCGGGCTGGACGCTGCGGTGCAACTGGCCCACCACATGGAAGACCTGCTGGTGGCGGCGCAGGAGGGGCGGTTGCCGCTGCGGTCCGAGCACATCGATGCCTTGCTGCGGGGCTCGGACATGCTGCTGCGCCTGGGCGGCGGCGAGGCGGCAGACGGGCTGCCGGATCTGCTTGCGCAACTGGATGGCAGCGGCGGTGCAGCCCTGCCGATCGCGCAGGATGTGGCGCAGGCCGGAGCCTTGCCGCAGGCCTTGGCCGATGGGGCACCGGAGCCCGCTGAAGCACTGCCAGAGCAGCGGGATCGTGTGCTGCGTGTTTCAGCCGAGCGGCTGGATCTCCTGCTCGACCTGGCCGGCCGCTCGTTGGTGGCCGCGCAGCGTGCGCAGCCGCTGGGTGACGGCCTGGCGCGGCTTCGTCGGCTACAGCAACAGATGGGCCAGTCGCTCGACGGGCTGCGCGAGGCCCTGCAGGGCCACGCGTTGCCGCCCGCCGTGCAGGCCCTGCTGGCCAGCGCTGGCGACCAGCTGCAGGAGGCCCAGGCACACCTGCAGAACCACAGCGCAGAGTTCGACAGCTTTGCCTGGGACTTTGGCCAGCGCAGCCACCGGCTCTACGACGCTGCCCTGGCGTCGCGCATGCGCCCCTGTGCCGACCTGATGGCCAGCAAGGTACGCATGGTGCGCGACCTGGGCCGCCAGCTGGGCAGGCAGGTGCGGCTTGAACTGGAGGGGGAGGGCACCCAGGCCGATCGCGACGTGCTGGATCGGCTGGAGGCGCCGCTGATCCACCTGCTGCGTAACGCTGTGGACCACGGCATCGAGCCACCGGCCGAGCGGGCCAGGCTGGGTAAGCCTGCCGAAGGGGTGGTGCGCCTGCGTGCGCGGCATTTCGCGGGACGCCTGCTGCTGGATGTGGAAGACGACGGGTGCGGCGTGGACCTGGAGCGCGTGCGCGCCGCCGTGCGCGAGCGCCGCCTCGTCCCGGCTGACATGGCGCTGCAGCTGGCCGAGGACGAACTGCTGGCCTTTCTCTTCCTGCCCGGCTTCAGCATGAGCCCTGCGGTCAGCGACGTGTCGGGCCGCGGCGTCGGCCTGGACGTGGTGCAGCACGAGCTGCGCAGCCTGCGCGGCAGCGTGCGCCTGCGCCAGCGCGCGGGGCAGGGCTGTCTGTTCCAGATCGAGTTGCCGTTGACCTTGTCGGTGCTGCGCAGCCTGATCGTAGAGATCGGCGGCGAGCCCTATGCCCTGCCATTGGCCAAGGTGGAGCGCGTGCTGCGGGTGGCGCCGGAGGCCATCGCACTGATTGAAGGTTAGCAACATCTCTGGCATGGGGGGCGCCACATCGGCCTGCTCGCGGCCAGCCAGCTGCTGCAGATGCCAGGCGTGCAGCGCGACCAGCCGGGGTCGCCGGGGCTGCCGGTGGTGCTGCTGTCCGGCCCGGATGCATGCCACGCGGTGGCGGTGGAGCAGGTGCTGGGCGAGCGCAATCTGGCGGTGATGCCGCTGGACCCGCGGCTGGGCGCGGTGCGGGGTGTGTCTGCAGGGGCTTTGCTCGACGATGGGTCGCCGGTGCTGATCCTGGACGCGGATGAACTGCTGCACTCGGCAGGCAAGCTGCTGGGCGGTGGGCAGGTGGAGCGCGTGGCGCGGCCCGAAGGCCAGGCGCCGCAGGCGCGCAAGCGCGTGCTGGTGGTGGACGACTCGCTGACCGTGCGCGAGCTGGAGCGCAAGCTGCTGAGCAGCCGCGGCTATGAGGTGAGCGTGGCGGTGGATGGCATGGATGGCTGGAATGTGCTGCGCGGCGGTCACTTCGACCTGCTGGTCACCGACATCGACATGCCGCGCATGGACGGCATCGAACTTGTCATCCAGCTGCGCCGCGACCCGCGTCTGCAGTCGCTGCCGGTGATCGTGGTGTCGTACAAGGACCGCGAGGAAGACCGCCGCCGTGGCCTGGAGGCGGGCGCCGACCACTACCTGACCAAATCGAGCTTCCATGATGAAAGTCTGCTGGAGGCCGTCCACATGCTCGTGGGGGATGCACACGCATGAAACTTGCCATCGTCGCCGATACCGCCGTGCGGGCCTTGGCCTTGCGCCGACTGTTCGAGCCGCAGCACCAGCAGGCCTGGCAGGCGCTTGGCCTGGATGAGGCCCGCCGGCAGCTGAGCGCCGAGCCCCCCGACCTGTTGCTGCAGCAGCTCGACAGCGAGGCGGATGTCGAGCTTGCGCGCCAGCTGCAGGCCTTTCTGCCCTGCCCGGTGCTGCTGTTCACCACACTTGCAGAGCCCCGCGCGGACCTTGTGTTCGCCGCGCTGGGGCTGGGCGCGTGCGACGTGGTCGATCTTCCGGGTCTGGGCGCGCGGCCCGACATCGACGCAGAGCAATTGCTGCGGCGCATCCGCAACATCGGGCTGCTCAGCAGCGGGCCGGCGCAGTACACCCAGGCCGGTGCGGCGTCGGCCCCTGCACCGCGCCCGCCTTCGGACCCCTGGCCTGCACTGGTGGCAGTGGGTGCCTCGGCCGGCGGCCCGGCCACGTTGAGCACGCTGCTGGCCAGCCTGCCAAACGGCTTCCGGGGGAGCGTCGTGCTGGTGCAGCACCTGGACGACCGGTTTTCAGCCGGTATGGCCGACTGGCTTGCGCGCGAATGTGCGCTGCCGGTGCGGCTGGCGCGCCCTGGCGATGTGCCGCAGCCGGGGGAAGTCCTGCTGGCGGGTGGCAACAGCCATTTGCGGCTGGAGCGCAACGGGTTGCTGGCCTATGCCGACGAGCCTGCAGGGTTGCCGTATCGGCCGTCGGTCGATGTGTTCCTGCACAGCGTGGCTCAGCACTGGCGGGGCGCGGCCGTGGGGGTGCTGCTGACCGGCATGGGCAGCGATGGCGCCCAGGGGCTCAAGGCCATGCGCGAGCGCGGCTTCACGACCATTGCCCAGGACCGTGCCAGCAGCGCCGTGTGGGGCATGCCCAAGGCGGCGGTGGAGATCAACGCGGCGACCCAGGTGTTGCCGCTGTCGCAGATCGCTGCCCGCCTGGTGGCTCTGTGCTCTTGAGAGAAACATGAGGAGAACGTGATGACGACGACAGGTATCGATCCGCAACCCGACCGCCCCGCAGGCGCCGAGGTGGGCGATGTGATGGTCCTGCTGGTCGATGACCAGGCCCTGATCGGCGAAGCCGTGCGGCGCATGCTGGCCGACGAGGCGGGCATCGACTTCCACTACTGCAGCACGCCGATCGAAGCGGTGAGCGTGGCCGACCGCATCCGCCCCGCAGTCATCCTGCAGGATCTGGTGATGCCGGGCGTGGATGGGCTGGACCTGGTGCGCGGCTACCGCGCTGTGGAGGCCCTGTGCGATACGCCCATCATCGTGCTGTCCTCCAAGGAAGACGCCCGCGTGAAGAGCCAAGCCTTTGCGGCCGGGGCCAACGACTACATCGTCAAGCTGCCCGACGCCATCGAACTGGTTGCGCGCATCCGCTACCACGCGCGCGCCTACATGGCCCTGAGGCAGCGCGACGAGGCCAACCGTGCGCTGCGCCTGAGCCAGCAGCAGCTGCAGGAGACCAACCTGGCCCTGCAGCAACTGATGAAGTCGGATGGCCTCACCGGCCTGTCCAACCGCCGCCACTTTGACGAGTTCCTGCTCACCGAATGGCTGCGTGGCCGCCGCAACCGCAGCGAGCTGTCTTTGCTGCTGCTGGACGTCGATCATTTCAAGGCCTACAACGACCACTATGGCCACGTGATGGGTGACGACGCGCTGCGTGCTGTGGCCCAGGCACTGGCCGGTGTACACCAGCGCGCCACGGACCTTGCCGCCCGCTATGGCGGTGAAGAGTTTGCGATGGTGCTGCCTGAGACTGGACTCAACGGTGCGCGTGTGCTGGCCGAAAAGCTGCGACTGGCGATCGAGGCGCTGGCCATACCGCATGGCGTGCTAGCCGAACGTTCCGTGGTCACGGTTTCAATCGGGGTCGCATCGCTGGTGCCCGGTGAGGCGCAGGAACCGGTGGCGCTGATCGAATGGGCCGACCGTGCCTTGTATCAGGCCAAGAGCCAGGGGCGCAACCGCGTGGAGGTGCTTGTCCCTGCATAACCAGGGGTTTGCCAGGCCAAGGGCCGAGCCCTGACCGCCGTTGTACCAAGCAAGGCGGGCAAAAAAAAGCCGGTCAGCGTGGACTGACCGGCATCGGGCCCGAAAGCCACTTGGGGGGGCCGTCAGGCGGCCCGAGGGGGCTGCTCAGCGGCCCACCTTCAGCAGTTCCACGTCGAACTTCAGCGTGGCGTTCGGAGGGATCACGCCACCCGCGCCACGGGCGCCGTAGCCCAGGGCGGCGGGGATGATCAGCGTGCGCTGGCCGCCGATTTTCATGCCCTGCACGCCTTCGTCCCAGCCCTTGATGACCATGCCGGCACCCAGTGCGAACTCGAAGGGGTCGTTGCGGTCGCGGCTGGAGTCGAACTTGGCGCCTTGCTCGCCGTTGTTGTAGAGCCAGCCGGTGTAGTGCACCGACACGTTCTGGCCCTTGGTGGCCTCGGCGCCTTCGCCCACGGTGGTGTCTTCATACTGCAGGCCGGATGCGGTGGTGGTCAGTGCCATGGTGGAGGTTCCTTGAATGCTATTAAAAATATAGCTTCTAGCGCTTGCTCATCGCGCGCTAGAAGCTATCTGGATTGCTATTTTAGCGAAAGCCCCCCGGGGTGCAGCCGGGGCAGGGTGCCGGAGGCTCAGGCCTTCTTGGCGCGGCCTGCCACCCAGCGGGTGGCAAAGGCCTGCACGTCCGACAGGCGCTTGAGCAGGTCAGCGCCCGAGGGGGTGACGGTGTAGCCGTCGCTGCCATGGTCCACAAAACCGGCTTCGCGCAGCTCTTTGATGCGGGTGTTCAGCGTGTTGGGGGTGATGCCACCCACGCTGTCCTGCAGCAGGCGGAACGTCTGGGGGTGGCCGTCCTTCAGGGCCCACAGCACGCGCAGCGCATAGCGGCATTCAAGTTTCTCGAAAAGCTGGTTGATGGAAGCATTTTCTTTGGAGCTCATGGACGCTTCTCCTCGCGCAAGTGTTGGATCTGGATTCAGTGCGGGCGGCCGTCAACCGGGCCCGCTGATGCGCTGAGACTATAGCGCGGAACCCATTTTGCTACAAGTTTAGTAGCTCAGAACGCACAGCACACATGCGCTAGTGGCGAAAAATACAATGTTGCGTATCAAACTGTTGCGACAGGGCCACGGTTTTTGGCCTTGGTCAGGCATGCCCCAGCCTTGCTAGATGCCCCACCAGCAACTGGGCCGCAGGGGGCAGCCACTGGGCGCTGCGGTAGCAGATGGCAAAGCGCCGCTGGGCCCAGGGGTCGCTCAGCGGGACGATGCGCACCGGCGCCAGCTGGGCAAACGGCTGGGCCACTTCGCGCGGCACCACGCTGATGGCCAGGTTGGCGCGCACCACCCGCAGCGCGGCGTCAAAGTTGGACACCAGCACGCGGTGGGCCAGCATTTTCCCTTCCACTGCGGCGGCGCGCGCCAGCAGCACCTGCACCGCGCTCAGTGCGGGCATGCTGACGAATTCATGCTCCAGCACGTCGGCAAACCGCACGCTCTGCAGCTGGGCCACGGGGTGCGACTCGTGCGCCACCACGGCCAGGTGGTCGCTGCGGTAGGCGCTGGTTTCTAGGCCCGACAGGTCGGCTGCGTCCCAGCAAATGCCGATGGACGCGCTGCCGTCGCGCACGCCTTGCACCACGTCCGGGCTCACGCGTTCTTCCAGGCTGATCTGGATATTGCGGTGCGCCGGGTCTTGCAAGAAGGCCGCCACGTCGTCGGCCAGCGACTCAGCCATGACCGAGGCCGTGACCAGCATGCGCACATGGCCGCGCGTGCCGGTGGCGTAGGCCGCCATGTCGCGCTCGATCTGCCCCACGCTGGCCAGCATGGTGCGGGCGTGCTCCAGCAGCGTGTCGCCCGCCGGGGTGGGCACCACGCCCCGGCGCTTGCGCAGCAGCAGCGGCGTGCCCACGGTGTCTTCCAGCTGCGCCAGCCGCTTGCTGATGGCCGAGCCCACGATGGACTCCTGCTCGGCCACGCGCGCAATGCTGCGCTGCTCGCACACGGCGGCAAAGAGGCGCAGGGTCTGCAAGTCCAGGTCGCGCATGGCAAACCTCCAAGTATTGTGATGTTCCGTTTGGGAATGTTATGGCTTCCGAGATGTATTTTCTGATTCATTCGGGAATTTTTAGAATCTTGCCCAGACCCACCCCAGAGAGACATCCCGTGCGCACCTCCCCGATCCCGTCTGACTTGCACCCCCCGGCGGCCCGCGCCACCGTCCGCGAAGTCGGCCTGCGCGACGGCCTGCAAAGCATCGCCACGGTGGTGTCCACCGCGCACAAGATCGAATGGATCAACGCTGCCTACGCCGCTGGCCAGCGCGAGATCGAGGTGGGCTCCTTTGTGCCCGCCCGGCTGCTGCCCCAGCTGGCCGACACGGCCGAGGTGCTGGCCCACGCCAAAACGTTGCCCGGCCTGGTGGCCTCGGTGCTGGTGCCCAACATCAAAGGCGCCGAGCGCGCGCTGGAGCAGGGTGCCGACCTGATGATCGTGCCCCTGTCTGCCAGCCACGCCCACAGCCTGGCCAACCTGCGCAAGACCCCCGACGAGGTGGTGGCCGAGGTGGCCCGCATCCGCGCGCTGCGCGACGCGAGCGGCAGCCGCACCCTGATCGAAGGTGGCGTGGGCACGGCCTTTGGCTGCACCCTGCAGGGCGAGGTGGCTGAGAGCGAAGTGCTGCGCCTGATGCAGGCGCTGCTGGATGCGGGCGCCGACCGCGTGAGCCTGGCCGACACCGTGGGCTATGCCGATCCGGCTGCGGTCGCCCGCCTGTTTGGCAAAGCGCGTGCGCTGGTGGGCGACCGCCTGGCCTGCGCGCACTTCCATGACACGCGCGGCATGGGCCTAGCCAATGTGTATGCCGCCTGGCAGGCAGGCATCACGCGCTTTGATGCCTGCCTGGCGGGCATCGGCGGCTGCCCGCACGCGCCGGGCGCCAGCGGCAATGTCACCACCGAAGACCTCGTGTTCATGCTGGAGCGCATGGGCATCGCCACCGGCATCGATGTGACTGCGCTGCTCGCGCTGCGCCAGCGCGTGGCCGGATGGCTGGCGGGCGAGACCCTGCATGGCACCCTCTGGCAGGCCGGGCTGCCGCAGAATGCCGCACCCGCCGCGCTGCGCGAAGCTGCAACGGCCTGAACCCTTTTCTGAATGCTCTGAACATGCAAGACACATCCGCCACCCCCTCGTCCCCCCGCCTGCCGCTAGAAGGCCTGCGCGTGGTGGAGTTCACCCACATGGTCATGGGCCCCACCTGCGGCATGGTGCTGGCCGATCTGGGCGCCGAGGTCATCAAGGTCGAGCCCGTGGACGGCGACCGCACGCGCCACCTGCTGGGCGCAGGCGCCGGTTTCTTCCCCATGTTCAACCGCAACAAGAAGAGCATTGCGCTCGACCTGCGCAGCCCCGAGGGCCTGGCGGTGGCGCGCAAGCTGGCCGCATCGGCCGACGTGGTGGCGCAGAACTTTAAGCCCGGTGTGATGACGAAATACGGCCTGGACTACGCCGCGCTGAGCCAGGTCAACCCGCGCCTTATCTACGTCAACCACACGGGCTTTTTGCCGGGGCCGTACGAGCACCGCACGGCGCTTGATGAGGTGGTGCAGATGATGGGTGGCCTGGCCTACATGACCGGCCGCCCCGGCGACCCGCTGCGCGCGGGCAGCAGCGTGAACGACATCATGGGCGGCATGTTTGGCGCGATTGGCGCCATGGCGGCGCTGATGCAGCGCGGTATCACCGGGCGGGGGCAGGAGGTGGACTCGGCGCTGTTCGAGAACAACGTGTTCCTGGTCGGCCAGCACATGATGCAGTACGCCGTCACCGGCAAACCGGCCGCGCCCATGCCCGACCGCATCTCTTCCTGGGCCGTGTACGACGTGTTCAGCGTGAAGGACGGCGGGCAGATCTTTTTGGCCGCCGTGAGCGATGCGCAGTGGCAGACCTTTTGCGATGCCATGGGCTATGCCGACCTGAAGGCCGACACCAGCCTGGCCACCAACAACGACCGCGTGCGCGCCCGCCCCACGCTGATGCCCGTGCTGCGCGAGCGCCTGGCGCAGCACACGGCCGACGAACTGGCGGCCATCTTTGAGCGCCACGGCCTGCCGTTTGCGCCCATCCGCCGGCCCGAAGAACTGTTTGACGACCCGCACCTGCAAGCCACGGGGGGCCTGGCCGACATCACGCTGCCCGATGGCGAACGCGCCGGGCAGACCGCGCAGATCACGCTGATGCCGCTGCGCATGGACGGCCAGCGGCTCGATGTGCGCTGCGACCCGCCGCGCCTGGGCCAGCACACGGCCGAGCTGCTGCAGGGCCTGGGCTACACCGCCGATGAAGTGGCCGCGCTGCAGGCCACCGGGGCCATTGCCTGATTTTTCCTTGACGACCGGGGCTCCTCACGCGGCGCAGACCGCAGGCCCCGGATTCCAACCCCACTACCGGAGACAACCGTGCCCCAGCCCACCCCTGCTTTTGACATGCACCGCATCGCGCCTGCCCCGCACGGCCTGCCCACGCGCCGCCAGGCCCTGGCCACCGGCGCCGCCGCGCTGGCGGCTGCGGCCTGGGGCCTGCCGCGCGTGGCGCGCGCCCAGGGCGACGGCAAACCGCTGCGCGTGATCCTGCCGCTGTCGGCGGGCTCGGGGGCTGACGGCGCCATCCGCGCCATCAGCACCAGCCTGGCCAAGGCGCTGGGCCAGCCCATCGTCATCGAGAACCTGCCGGGCGCGGGCGGCATCACCGGCACCACGCAAATCGTGCGCGCACCCAAGGACGGCTCGGTGATCGGCGTGGTGTCCAACAACCACGTGGTCAACCCCAGCGTGTACAAGAACATTCCGTTCGACTCGCTGGCCGACATCACCCCCATCACCATCCTCGGTGCCACGCCGTTTGTGCTGGTCGCGCACCCTGCGGTACCCGCCAAGACGGTGCAGGAGCTGATCGCGCTGGCCAAGTCCAAACCGGGTGTGCTCAACTACGGCTCGTCGGGCAACGGCACCATCCTGCATCTTGGTGCGGCCATGTTCGTGGACCAGGCCAAGCTCGACATCAAGCACATCCCCTACCGGGGCATGGGCCCGCTGATGAACGACATCCTCGGCGGGCAGGTGCAGCTGGGTGTGGTGGCGGTGGCACCGGCGGCTGCGCACATCAAGGCGGGCTCATTGCGCGCCCTGGGCGTGACCACGGCCACCCGCGTGGCGGCACTGCCCGGCGTGCCCACCATCGCCGAGCAAGGCCTGCCGGGCTATGAGCTGGACGGGTGGATTGCCCCGGTGGCGCCTGCGGGCCTGCCCAAGGCCGAGCTGGCGCGGCTGTACAACGGCTTCAAGGCCGCCATGGAGATGCCCGAGGCGCGCGATGCGCTGATTGCGCAGGGCTACGAGATCAAGCTCACCCCGCCCGAGCCGGCCGCCGCCTTCTTCCGCAGCGAAGCCGCGCGCATGGCACAGGTGGTGAAGAACGCCCACGTAAAGATTGACTGACTGACTGACTGATGGGCCGAGGCCGGGCGGCGGGTGGAGCAGGGGGGAGCTGACAGGCCTCCTGGCCGTCCTTCAGGCTGCTCCGGAGCAAAAGTTTGAAGCTTTTTAGGCCGTTACCGCGCGATGGGTAAGCCTTTGTAGCTATTGTTTTGATAGTAATTCACGTCAGGCGTGTGGCGCGGGCAGTGCGTGGTGCTGCGGCTGAGAACGCTGCGGGTGCGGGTGCGGTTGCTGTGGCTGGAGCCGCAGGCGGAACACCGCCACGGCCTCCACCATCTGGCGGGCCTGGCCGCTCAGGCTGCCTGCGGCGGCTGCGCTTTCCTCCACCAGGGCGGCGTTCTGCTGCGTCACGTCGTCCATGCGCACGATGGCCTGTGTCACGCGCTGCATGTCCGAGGTCTGCGCGGCGCTGGCCTGGCTGATCTCTTCCATCAGGCCGCTCACCTCGCGGATGGACGCCACGACCTCGGTCATGGTGGTGCCCGCGTCCCGCGCCAGGTCCGAGCCCGCCTGCACACGTTCCACGCTGGTCTGGATCAGCGCCTTGATCTCGCGCGCCGCCCCGGCGCTGCGCGTGGCCAGGTTGCGTACCTCGCTGGCCACCACGGCAAAACCCCGGCCTTGTTCGCCTGCGCGCGCCGCCTCCACGGCGGCGTTCAGCGCCAGGATGTTGGTCTGGAAGGCGATGCCATCGATCACGCCAATGATGTCGGCAATGCGGCGCGAGCTGTCCTGGATGCCCTGGACCACCTCCACCATCTGCGTGACCACGTCACCCCCCCGCTGCGCCACGGCGGCGCCGTTGCGCGCCAGCTCGTTCGCGCGCTGGGCGTTGGAGGCGTTCTGCTGCACGGTGGATTGCAGCTGCTGCATGGACGAGGTGGTTTCGTCCAGCGACGATGCCTGCTCTTCGGTGCGCATGCTCAGGTCGGCATTGCCCTGTGCAATTTCGGCGCTGGCGCTGGCCACGCCCTCGGCATTGCTGCGCACGCCAGAGACCACGTTTTCCAGGTTGTCCTGCATGGCGCGCAAGGCCTCTAGCAGGCGCGCGGGTTCATCCTTGCCCTCCACCTCGATGCGGGTGGTGAGATCGCCCGCCGCCACCTTGTGCGCCACCGACACCGCCACCCCCAGGGGGCGCACCACCGAGCGGGTGAGCAGCCAGCCCGCGCAGGCGCCCAGCGCAGTGACCAGCGCGAGTGCCACCAGGCTGCTGAACAGGGCGCGCCGGGCGTCCTGCGCAGCCTCCTGGGCGATGGCCGCACTGCTGGCGGCCACCTGCTGGCTCAGTTCGGTGAGCAGCTTGGCGGGGCCCTGGTCGATGTCGGCCACGTCCGCATCGCCCGCCGAGGGCACAAAGCCCAGCGACTGGAACACCTCAAAGCCCTTGCGGTAGCCCTGCGCCATCTGGGCGTGGGCCTGGGTGAACTTTTGCAGCGCGGCCTTTTCCTGCGCGTCGGTCAGCTGGGGCTCCAGCGCCTTGGCGGCATCGGCCACCCGCTTTTCACTGGCCTGGAAGGCGTTCCAGTGCAGCTCGCGCTTGCGCGAGTCTTCGCCCCGCAGCAGGGTGTTCTTCCACTCCAGCACCTGGGTCTTGAACTCGCTTTCCATGCGGCTCACGGCACGCTCCTGCGCCACGCGCTGCTGCACCGTGGTGTCGTAGGTGCCCAGCGTTCGGTACAGGGCGGCGATGCCGAACAGCGCGGCCCCTAGCAGAAGGGCCAGCACCAGGCCCAGGGCCGTGGCCATGCGTGCGCCGATGGAGTAGTGGGACATTTTCATCAGAGGCTCCAAAGGTTCTGCAGCGGGCCCGGAGGGCCTGGCGGTGAGATCAGGCCTTCAGCTTGAGCAAATAGACCATCACGCGGGCGGTGGTGAGATCCAGTTCCATGAACTCTGCCAAATCCTTGCCGGTGAGCCAAGAGGGTTCCCACCGGTTCTGTTTGAGCGTGCGCAGCCAGGATTCGTGGTGGGTGGCGGCCTCGACAGCGGCCAGCATCTCTGCCGCGCGCGCGGCGGGCACGCCCTTGCCGGTGAACACGCCCCGCCAGTTCGCCATCACGGCGTCCAGCCCTTGTTCGCGGAACGATGGCAGACCAAAGACGCTGCGGCGCGACGACACGCCCACCGCGCGCAGTTTGCCGCTGGCAATCGCATCGTTGAACTCGCTGTAGCCCGACAGGCCCAGCGCTGCGTTGCCCGACAGCACGGCCTCGACCACCTCGGCACCACCGGGGAAGGGCTTGTAGAACAGCCCTTCGGGGTTGGCCTTGGCCGCACGCGCCAGCACGCCCGCGTAGATGTGGTCCACGCCACCCGCAGAGCCGCCGGCAATCGGCACGGCCTTGAGGTCGGCACGCATTGCATCGGCCAGGTCTTTGGTGGTCTTGATGGGCGAATTGGCGGCGACGGCCGCCACCAGGTAGTCGCTGGTGAGTCGCGCCAGGGGCTGGATGTGGGTCATGTCCACCGCAGGCTTTTGCAGCGCTACGGCGCCCACCATCACCATGCCGCCCATCAGCAGCGTGTTGGGGTCGTTGCTGTACTTTTCGGCGTACTTGGCCAGGCCAATGGTCCCGCCCTTGCCGCCGATGTTTTCGTACTCCACCTGGTCCGCAGCGCCCGCAGCGACCATGGCGGCGCCCAGGGCGCGGCCTGTCTGGTCCCAGCCGCCACCGGCATTGGCCGGGATCACGATGCGCACGGTGCCTGCCAGCTTGGCTGCCTTGGCGGCTGCCGGGGCAGGGCGTGCAGCCGTCGCAGCGCTCTGTGCCCAGGCGGAAGGGCCGAGCGTGCTCCAGGCCAGGGCGGTAGCGACAGATTGGGCGATGGCCCGGCGGCGGTCGATGGCTGCAGACATGGAAAGTCCTTTGACAAGTGGGGAGGCAGGAAAGGCGTCGGGAATCAGATATTCAGGCCGCTGCAGGAGCGCCCTGAGTGTGTCGTTTGCGCGTTGCCACGCCGAGGCAACGCCGTCAGCCGGTGGGGCAGGCGCAGGGACGGGACCTGCGCACCACCACCTGGGCTGCGCGCAATGGTCGCCAGCCAAGCTGTCAGTCTGCTGTCGCTGGCATCAGGGTAAACGCGGGGTTGGGGGCGCCATCCAGAGCGGTCGAGCGGATCTGTGCACCATGAAAAACGCCCTGCGCCGCAGGTGCGGGGCAGGGCGTTGGAGCCAGTAGAGGCTGGGTTGCGAGGCTTACGGCGCTTACAGCGAGTCGATGAAGCTGCGCAGCTTGTCGGACCGGCTGGGGTGCTTGAGCTTGCGCAGCGCCTTGGCTTCTATTTGGCGGATGCGCTCGCGGGTCACGTCGAACTGCTTGCCCACTTCTTCCAGCGTGTGGTCGCTGGTCATCTCGATACCGAAGCGCATGCGCAGCACCTTGGCTTCGCGCGGCGTGAGGCCGTCGAGAATGTCCTTGACCACGTCGCGCAAGCCGGCCTGCATGGCGGCTTCGATAGGCGCGGTGTTGGCACCGTCCTCGATGAAGTCGCCCAGGTGGCTGTCGTCGTCGTCGCCGATCGGCGTCTCCATGGAGATCGGCTCTTTGGCGATCTTCATGATCTTGCGAATCTTGTCCTCGGGGATTTCCATCTTGGCCGCCAGGATGGACGCATCGGGCTCGAAGCCAAACTCTTGCAAGTGCTGGCGGCTGATGCGGTTCATCTTGTTGATCGTCTCGATCATGTGCACCGGGATACGGATGGTGCGCGCCTGGTCGGCGATCGAGCGGGTGATGGCCTGGCGAATCCACCAGGTAGCGTAGGTCGAGAACTTGTAGCCCCGGCGGTATTCGAACTTGTCCACCGCCTTCATCAGGCCGATGTTGCCTTCCTGGATCAAGTCAAGGAACTGCAGGCCACGGTTGGTGTACTTCTTGGCAATCGAGATCACGAGGCGCAGGTTGGCCTCGATCATTTCCTTCTTGGCATCGCGCGAGGTGGCTTCACCTTCGTTCATGCGCTTGTTGATGCCCTTGAGCTCGGCCAGTGGCACAACCACGCGCGACTGCAGGTCCATCAGCTTTTGCTGCAGGTCCTGGATGGGCGGAATGTTGCGCGCCATCACGGCCGACCAGGGCTTGCCAGCGGCGGCCTGCTTCTCGACCCACTGCAGGTTCAGCAGGTTGGGCGGGAAGTCCTTGATGAAGGTCTCCTGAGGCATGCCGCACTTGTCCACGATGATGCGGCGCAGCTCGCGTTCCTTCTTGCGCACATCGTCCACCTGGCCGCGCACCATGTCGCACAGCTTCTCGATGGTCTTGGCGGTAAAGCGGATGGTCATCAGCTCGGCCGACAAGGCCTGCTGGGCCTTGGTGTAGGCAGGCGTGCCATAGCCTTCCTTGTCGTACACCTTGTGCACTTTTTCAAACAGCTCGCGCAGCTTGTCAAAGCGCTCCAGCGCCTGCTTCTTGAGTTCTTCGAGCTTCTTGGTCAGCGCCTTGGAGCCGCCCTTGCCGTCGTCATCGTCGGCCTCGTCGAATTCGTCGAAGTCTTCTTCGGCCACATAGTCGTCGGCCTCGTTGGGGTTGGAGAAGCCGTCCACGATGGTCGAGATGACGACCTTGCCTTCGCGGATTTCCTCGCCCATGTTGAGGATCTCGGCGATGGTGGCGGGCGATGCGCTGATCGCCTCCATCATGGCCATCAGGCCGCCTTCGATGCGCTTGGCGATTTCGATTTCGCCTTCGCGGGTCAGTAGCTCCACGGTGCCCATTTCGCGCATGTACATGCGCACGGGGTCGGTGGTACGGCCGAATTCCGAGTCCACGGTGGACAGCGCGGCTTCGGCGGCTTCTTCGGCTTCTTCTTCGGTGGCACCTGCGGGAGCGTTGTCCGTGATGATCAGCGCTTCGGCGTCAGGCGTCTGCTCGTACACCGCCACGCCCAGGTCGTTCAGGGTGGTGATGACGGCTTCGAGGGTTTCGGCATCGACCAGCTTGTCGGGCAAGTGGTCGTTGATTTCCACGTGCGTGAGG
>CAYXSL010000061.1:0-22716 GCA_964466605.1 uncultured Verminephrobacter sp. | reverse complement strand
GGGAGTATGGGGTGTAGAGCCTCATCGAGGGTTCGAATCCCTCCGTTTCCGCCAAGATAAGCCCCAAGTGCTGTTTGCATTTGGGGCTTTTTCTTTGGCCACGGTGCTCAAGCTACGGGCCTTCAATTGTCACCACTCTGTGTTTGCGCATAGGTGATTCCCGCATTGCCAAACGGTCGGGTTGCAAGCCCAATCAGGTAGTCCTAAGAGCCTTGCCTGATCTCCGGACCCTGCCCGCCGCTTCGGGTAGTGCATTGGTGAAGTCCAGGAGAGTCCGGCAAGGTTTCAGCCCGCCCCGTGCGGGCTTTTTTTTGCACTCGGTCGCTCAGGCCTTCCGGTGTCTTTTGGGCCGCATGGCGGCCAAGTTCCTGCTCAGGCCGGAACCGCTACGCTGTGGCCTTTTCCGGGGCTTGTATGCTGGCAGTGCATGCATCAGCACAAGGGCACCAATGATTCACCACCGCACAGCGCACTCCCGCGAACTCCGCCTTACCCAGAATGACCTGGATTTTTGCTACCTGCCGCGGGTTGTGAATCCCATGCCCTCGCATGGCAGCGAGCTGGTGTGCACTGTCGATGCGTCCCGCTTCTTTGCCAACGGGGGGCACCATATTGTTTTTGCGCTCGATTGCGAAGGCGGGCAGGGCAGCTACAACCCGCACTGTGGCCCCATCTTCCGGTATGGCAAGAATCTGTGGGCCGCTGCGCGGGGGTTTATTGTTTTTGGCGATGGGGTGGTGATGGCCGAGGGTTGGAACGGGACCGCCCTGCCTGCGCTGGCTGCTATCGCCAATACCTCGGGCGCAGTGTTCGATCCGGGGCATTGCCCGGTGTTCACGCTGCGCATCGTGGCTGGCTATCGGAGCGGGGCCTTGGCCAATCGCATGGGGATTGAGATCCGCGCAGGCGGCTCGGCAGAGGGCGCGCTGCTTTTCGCCGGCGGTATTGAGGGGCTTGAGTGGGGCTGGGATTGGACGGGAACGTCCAAGGCTGCCATGGGGGGGATCGCGTTGGGGTTTGTGGCCCCTGCAGCCACGGGCTGTGTAGAAGAGCTGTTGCCGCGCAGTGCTCCCCAAGCGGCCTTGGTGATGTCCCGGTTCAGGCTGCGGATGCGCTCGCTGGCCTGAGTTTCACGTTGCTCGCGGGAAGGAGCCTCGCCCGGTGCACAGTGGTGGCTTGAGCCGTTCGGCCATCTGCTCACTCGTCGATCGAGGCACTCCAGCGGCTTCCCCAGGCGTCGCCACCGGGGCGGCTGACCTTGTCGATCTCGCGGCGGTCGCGTTTGGTGGGGCGGCCTTCTTGCAGCGTGGCGGCGGGTTCGGGGGCCAGGCGGCGCAGCTCAGCGGCCTTCTCGCGTGCGGCGATGCTGTCGGCGGTCTCTTCGTAGAGTTGTTGAGCCAAGGGTGCCGGGCCACGCGCGCCACTCAGGCCCCGGACACGCACGGTGCGCGCCACCGGCCCCTGGCGCAGTGCCACCGTGTCGCCGCAGCGCAATTCGCGTGCGGGCTTGGCCAGTTGGCCGTTGACGGTCACCCGGCCCTTGCCGATTTCTTCGGTGGCCAGGCTGCGGGTCTTGTAGAAGCGGGCGCACCAGAGCCACTTGTCCAGGCGCATTGTCTCCAGGGTGTTCATGGGTGTGATTGTGCCGCTTGTGCCTCGGGCGGGCCATCGGCTGCAGCGGTGGGCAGCGGCAGGCGCACCACGGCGTCGAGGCCCGCCACCCGGTGGCCCGCCATGCGGTTGGTGAGGGTGATGCTGCCTTCCAGCGCCTGCACGATTTCGCGGCAAATCGCCAGGCCCAGCCCGCTGCCGGCGCGCACGTCGCCTGCCGAGAAGGGCTGGAACAGCCGGGCCGCCAGTTCATCGTCGATGCCGGGGCCATGGTCGCTGATGGTGAGTGCGACATGCCGACCGTCGCTGCGCAGATCCACCGTGAGTTCGCTGCCCGCTGGCGCATGGCGCACGGCGTTGTGCAGCAGGTTGCGGCTGAGTTCGCGCAGCATCCATTCGTGGGACTGCACCATTGCAGGTTCGGTGTGGATGCCGAAGTCCAGGTCACGCTGGGCGATCAGCGGCGACATTTCCAGCGCGACTGCGCGCAGGATGTCATCGAACCGGGTCGCAGGTGGGGCGCTTTGCTGGCGCAGCTGCTCCACCTTGGCCAGCGCGAGCATCTGGTTGGCAAGCTGGGTGGCGCGGTCCACGGTGTCGCTGATTTCGTGCAGGGCCTGGCGCGGCTCCACATCGCCGCGCAGGGCCGACTGCACCTGGGTCTTGAGCACGGCCAGCGGCGTGCGCAGCTGGTGCGATGCATCGCGCACAAAACGCTTCTGGTGCCGCAGCAGGTGGCGCAGGCGCTGCATCACTTCGTTGGTGGCGTCCACCAGCGGCTGCAGCTCGCGCGGGGCCGTGGGGGCTGCGATGGGGCTCAGGTCGCCCTCGCGCCGGGCTTGCAGCTGCTGGCTGAGCTGGCGCACCGGCCGGGTGGCGCGCTGCACCACCAGCACCACGGTGAAGGCGATCACAGCGATCAGCAGCGCTTGGCGCAGCAGCGTGTTCCACAGGATCTGCAGGGCCAGGGTTTCGCGAACTTCCAGTGTCTCTGCCACCTGGATCACGGCCATGGCCCGGCCTTGCGAGCTGGCCACGGGCTGCAGCAGCACGGCCACGCGCACATCGCGGTCGCGGAACTGGTCGTCGTAAAAGTCCACCAGGGCGGCGTAGGGCGGTTTGTCGGGGATGCTGCCGCGCCACACCGGCAGGTCTTCAAAGCCCGACACCATTTCGCCCTTCAGGGTCGAGACGCGGTAGAACATCTGGCTCTGGTTGTCGGCCTCGAAAGCCTCCAGTGCCGAATACGGCACGATGGCGCGCAGCTGCGCAGCGTCGTCAAAGCCTTTCACATCGAGCTGCTCGCTGATGCTCTTGGCCGACGCCAGCAGGGTGCGGTCGTAGGCGGTGTTGAGCGAGGCCAGCGTCTGGTGGTACAGGCTCCAGGTGTTGAAGCCGATGAACAGCGCCACCGGCAGCAGGATGCCCAGCAGCAGCCGCCGCCGCAGCGAGTGGTGGCGCGCCTCAGTCTGGGTCGTGCCCGGGCTCATGCGTCGGCCCGCAGCAAATAGCCCAGGCCACGCAGCGTCATCAGGGTCAGGCCCGTGCCCGCCAGCTTCTTGCGCAGCCGGTACACCACCACCTCGATGGCTTCGTACTGCACGTCCAGCTGGCCGGGGAACACCAGTTCGTACAGCCGCTCTTTGGTCACGGCGTGGCCGGGCTGTGCCAGCAGCGCATGCATCAGCGCCAGCTCCCGCGGGGTGAGTTCCATCACCTCGCCGTTCAGGTAGAGCGCGCCGCTGTCCTTGTCGTAGCGGATGGCCCCGATCTGCAGGGTGCTGGGTGCCAGCGGCGCCACGGCAGGGTCGGCGCTGCGCCGCACCAGGGCGCGCAGGCGGGCCTCCAGCTCGTCCAGGTCAAAGGGCTTGGGCAGGTAGTCGTCGGCCCCTGCATTCAGACCCATCACCCGGTCGCCCACGGTGCCCCGCGCGGTCAGGATCAGCACGGGGGTGCGCAAGCCCCGGTTGCGCGCCTGCTGCAGCACCTGCAGGCCATCCAGGCCGGGCAGGGTCAGGTCCAGGATGATGGCGTCGGGTTGCAGGGCAGCCCATTGGGCGAGGGCTGCCCGGCCGTCGCTGACGGCCGTGACCTCCATGCCCCGGCGCGTCAGTGCGCGGTGCAGCGTGGCCTGCATGGTGGGGTCGTCTTCTACAAGGAGCAATTGCATGCGCGGGACCATATCACTCCCAGGCAGGCTGCGCGCACTGCATGCGCTCGCCGCAGGGGGGCTCCAGATGCTAGTGTTTTCCCTGAGTCTGAGGACAGCCGTTTGACAGGCAGCGCGCGCATCATCAGGCAGTCCGAAAACCAATCAGGAGACTCCATGCGTCGCGATACCTTTCTGAAATCACTGGCAGCCATGGCTGCTGCGGGTGTGTTGCCCGTCTCGGCCCAGACGGCGTCCGCCCTCAAGATGATGATCCCCGCCAACCCGGGCGGTGGCTGGGACACCACCGGCCGTGCGCTGGGCAAGGCCATGCAGGATGCGGGCGCGGCGGCGTCAGTGTCTTATGACAACAAGGGCGGTGCAGCCGGTGCGATTGGCCTGGCACAGTTCGTCAACGCCAGCAAGGGCGATGCGAACGCGATGATGGTGATGGGCGCCGTGATGCTGGGCGGCATCATCACCGGCAAGCCCCCGGTGGGCCTGGACAAGGTCACGCCCCTGGCGCGCCTGACCAGCGAATACAACGTGTTTGTGCTGCCCGCCAACTCGCCCTTCAAGACCATGAAGGACGTGATCGACCAGCTCAAGAAAGACCCCGGCAGCGTGAAGTGGGGCGGTGGCTCGCGTGGTTCCACCGAGCACATCGCTGCCGCCATGATTGCCCGTGAAGTGGGTGTGGACCCCGCCAAGATCAACTACGTGGCCTTCCGTGGGGGTGGTGAGGCCACCGCCGCCATCCTGGGCGGCAACGTCACAGTGGGCGGCAGCGGCTACAGCGAGTTTGCCGAGTACATCGCTGCAGGCAAGATGCGCCCCGTGGGCGTGACCTCGGGTGCCCGCCTCAAGGGCGTGAACGTGCCTACGCTCAAGGAGCAGGGCATCAACGTGGAGATCGGCAACTGGCGCGGTGTGTATGGCGCCCCCGGCATCACGCCCGAGCAGCGCAAGGCCCTGATCGACGCGCTGGCCAAGACCTTCAAGCACAAGGCCTGGCAGGACGCGATGGAAAAGAACGGCTGGACCCCCGCATGGATGGCGGGCGACGAGTTCGCCAACTTCGTGGACAGCGAGTTCGCCAGCATGCGTGCCACGATGGCCAAGTCCGGGATGATCTGATCGGGAGCAAGGCGCGGCTGCCGCACTGCCCACTGGGCAGGGACGGCGGTCTTGCGTGCTGGTTGGTGCGAAGGAAAAAAACATGACACAACAACATTCATCGCGCTCCAAGCCCTTGCAGACCCTGGTGGGTTCGGGCCTGGTGTTGCTCTCGCTGGGCTTGGCCTGGGGGGCCAGTTCCGTCAGCTCCGAGGCGGGCTACGGCGGCGTAGGCCCCAACTTCTTCCCCTGGGTGGTCAGCATCGCTTTGCTGATCTGCGGCGTGCTCTGCGTGGTGCACGCGCTCACAGGCGGTTTTCGCGAACTGGAAGACGGTTCGGGTGACGCGCGCGCCCACTGGAAGGGCTTTGTCTGGGTATCGGCCGGGCTGCTGCTCAATGCCCTGCTCATCACCACCCTGGGCTTCATCCTGAGCTGCGCACTGTGCTTTGTGCTTTCGGTGCGTGGCTTCAAAAGCTCCGAAGGTGAGCTGGACCTGCGTCTGCAGGCCTGGATCAAGGATTCCTTCATCGGCCTCGCGGTGGCTGCGCCGGTGTACTGGATGTTTACAAAAATGCTGGCCATCAACCTGCCCGGCTTGACCAACACGGGGTGGCTCTGAAGCCAGCATGTCATGGAAACGTTGAACCTTTTGATGCAGGGGTTTGCCACCGCGGCAACACCCGTCAACCTGCTGTGGGCCTTTGTGGGCTGCATGATCGGCACCGCTGTGGGCGTGCTGCCCGGCATTGGCCCGGCCGTGGCGGTGGCCATGCTGCTGCCTATCACGGTGAAGGTCGAGGCCACGGCCTCGATGATCTTCTTCGCCGGCATTTACTACGGCGCCATGTATGGTGGCTCCACCACCTCCATCCTGCTCAACACGCCGGGTGAGGCGGGGTCCATGGTCACGGCCATGGAGGGCAACAAGATGGCAAAGAATGGCCGCGCTGGCGCCGCGCTGGCCACGGCAGCCATTGGCTCGTTTGTGGCGGGCACCATTGCCACGGTGCTGGTCACCTTCTTTGCGCCGCTGGTTGCCGAATACGCGGTGCGCCTGGGCCCGCCTGAGTACTTCATGCTCATGGTGCTGGCCTTCACCACCGTGAGCGCGGTGCTGGGCAAGAGCACGCTGCGCGGCATGGTGGCCCTGTTTGTGGGCCTGGCCATGGGGCTCATCGGCATCGACCAGATCACGGGACAGGCCCGCTACACCGGTGGCGTGCCCGAGCTGATGGATGGCATCGAGGTGGTGCTCATCGCGGTGGGCCTGTTTGCCGTGGGCGAGGCGCTGTACAACGTGATGTACGAAGGCAAGTCCGACGAAACCCAGAACCGCCTGACCAGCACCCACATGACCAAGGAAGAGTGGAAGCGGTCCTGGCCCGCCTGGCTGCGTGCCACCTTCATCGGTTTCCCGTTTGGCACCGTGCCTGCGGGCGGCAGCGAGATCCCGACCTTCCTGAGCTACGCGGCCGAGAAGAAGCTGAGCAAGAACAAGGAAGAGTTCGGCACCACCGGCGCCATCGAAGGCGTGGCAGGCCCCGAGGCCGCCAACAACGCGGCCATCACGGCCACGCTGATCCCGCTGCTCACGCTGGGCATCCCCACGTCCAACACCACGGCGATTTTGCTGGGCGCGTTCCAGAACTACGGCATCCAGCCCGGCCCGCAGCTGTTTGACACCAACGGTGCACTGGTGTGGGCGCTGATCGCGTCCATGTACATCGGCAACGTGATGCTGCTCATCCTGAACCTGCCGCTGGTGGGCCTGTGGGTGAAGCTCTTGAACATTCCCAAGTCGTACCTGTACGCGGGCATTCTGGTGTTCTCCACGCTGGGGGTGTATGGCATGCGCCAGAGCGCGTTCGACCTGGTGCTGCTGTACGCGATTGGCCTTCTGGGCGTGGTGATGCGCCGCTTTGACTTCCCGGCCGCGCCGGTGGTGGTGGGCATGATCCTGGGCCCGCTGGCCGAGGCGCAGATGCGCAACGCCGTGGCGATTGGCGAAGGCAAGTGGACCATCTTCCTGGAGCGCCCGGGCTCGGTGACCCTGATCGTCATCGTGCTGGCCGTGCTGATCGTGCCGCGCCTGCTGCGCCGCTGGGCTGCACGCAAGATGGCGCTGGCGCAAGCCTGAACCCCCGAGCCCGATGGGCTTCGCCAACAAAAAAACCGCGCTTTCCAGCGCGGTTTTTCTATGGGTCAGCAGCATGTCATCACAAGCCAGACACCCAAGGCCCTGACGCCCTTCGATGCCCTCCCCACCAGGATGGCTTGCTCAACGGGGGCCGATTCTACCATAAAATGCGAATAGTTCTTATTTGCAAAGGTGGTGCATGGTTTCACTTCCGCAAGAGTTTCTGGCGCTGTGCCGCCAGCTGGGTGATGCACAGCAACGCTGCAGCACCGCCATGCAGGCACAGGCCCGGCAGATCGATGCGCTGACGGCCGAGGTGGTGCGTCTGCGCGGTGCCGTCATCGTGCGCGACACCCGCCTGGCGCTGGCACGGGACGAGCTGGAGCAACTGCGCGCCGCCAGCCCCGGCCTGCCGCGCCGCCAGGCCATGGCGCGGCATATTGGCCTGCTGGCCGAGCGCATCACGACCTTGTCGCGGGAGCGCCTGCGCTGGCGCCAGGCGGCGGTGGGGCAGGGCGCCGCCGCCAGTGCGCCCCGGCAGGGCGAGGGCGCCGCGATGCTGGGCATGCCGCCTTCTCTGCAGACGCCAGGGCTGCCGCCGGGGCAGCTTGCAGACGGCCTGCCCCTGGAGGTTGCGGGGGCGGGAGAGGTTGCCGCGTTCGAAGAGAGTCGCAGCACGGCCCTCGACGCCAGCCTGGCCGCCGCCGACCTGGTGATCTGCCAGACGGGCTGCATCAGCCACGACGAATACTGGCGCGTGCAGGACCACTGCCGCCGCACGGGCAAGCCCTGCATCCTGGTCGATCAGCCGCTGGCCGTGCGCGAGGCGCAGGCGCTGGCCGCGCTCCGGCCCATGGTGGTCCTGCGCATGGCCTCCGTGGCACTGCCTGTGGCATCCGCACAGTCTGAAGACGCAGAAACCTGAATAAAAATGGCCGTTACCGCGCGTTGGTATTGCCTTTATAGCTATAAAAACAATAGCTATTGAGGTGCTGAACGCAGTGTTGGCCCGCGTGCGCAGGCGGGCGGCGGGCGCCTGCGCCGCGCTACCATCCGCAGATGCCCCTGCTTGTTGACGACGCCCCCGCCCTGCCGCTGGATGCCCAGGGCATCCTCGAACTGGCGGCACGCTCCATGTTCCAGCTGTTCTCCAGCGTCAGCCAGGGCATGTTCCTGGTGGACCGCAGCGGGCGCATCGTGTGGGTGAACGAGGGCTACCAGCGCTTTCTGCCCGACCTCGGGTTTTCGTCGGTGGACCAGTTCGTGGGCCGCACGGTGGAGGAGGTGATCCCCAACACCCAGATGCGCCGCGTGCTCGAAACCGGCCAGCCCGTGCTGATCGACCTGCTCACCAACAAGGCCGGCACTTTCGTCGTCAGCCGCATCCCGCTGCGCGACGACGCCGACCGCGTGATCGGCGCCATCGGCATCGTGCTGTTCGACCACCCGGAGACCACGCTGCAGCCGCTCATCAGCAAGTTCGCGCTGCTGCAGCGCGACCTGGACGACGCCCGGCGCGAGCTGGCCAGCCAGCGCCGCCGCAGCCTGGCGGTGGCGGGCGATGGCGAGCGGCGGTCCAAATACACCTTTGCCAGTTTCATCGGCTCCAGCCCTGCAGCGGCCGAAGTCAAGCGCCAGGCGCGGCGTGCAGCGCAGTCCACCAGCCCTGTGCTGCTGCTGGGCGAAACCGGCACCGGCAAGGAACTGCTGGCCCACGCGATCCACGCCGCATCGAGCCGTGCGAGTGGCCCGTTCGTGAGCGTGAACATCGCCGCCGTGCCCGACACGCTGCTCGAAGCCGAGTTTTTTGGCGTGGCGCCCGGGGCCTACACCGGTGCCGACCGCAAGGGCCGCGACGGCAAGTTCAAGCTGGCCGATGGCGGCACGCTGTTCCTCGACGAAATCGGCGATATGCCGCAAAGCCTGCAGGCCAAGCTGCTGCGGGCGCTGCAAGAGGGCGAGATCGAGCCGCTGGGCAGCAACAAGCTCGTGCCCTTCAATGTGCGCATCCTCGCCGCCACCTCGCGCGACCTGGCCGCGCTGGTGCGCGAAGGTAGGTTCCGCGAGGATTTGTTCTACCGCCTGCATGTGCTGCCCGTGCGCGTGCCGCCGCTGCGCGTGCGGCGGGGCGACATCCCGGCGCTGGTCGAGGCCCTGGGCGAAGACCTGGCGCTGCGCAACGGAACGCCCCCGCCCGAGCTGCTGCCTGACGCCATGGCCCTGCTGGCGGGCCAGCCCTGGCGCGGCAACATCCGCGAGCTGCGCAATGTGCTGGAGCAGGCCGTGATGCGCAGCGACTCGCAGTCCATCGATGCCGCCCAGCTGGAGCGCATCCTGCGCGAGGCCGGTGTGGAGCCCGCCGCCCCTGCACCCGTGCAAGACCCCGTCCACGCAGGCGACGCCGAGGACGAAAGCCGCTACCTGCGCCCGCTGGCCGAACAGGTGGCCGAGCTGGAGCGCAAGGCCATTGCTGCCACCCTGAAGGCCCATGGCGGCAACAAGCTGGCCACGGCGCGGCAACTGGGCATCTCACGCGCCACGCTGTACGGACGTCTGGAAAACCCTGAATAATTTTCAGGCAAATGTCTGAAATTCAGGCAATTGTTGTGTATTGAATTCAGGCAGTGTCGCTGAGGTGTCAGCAAAAGTATCTTTGAAATCAAGCACTTGGGTGCTGGCACAGACTGTGCAATAAAGACGCATCACAACAGGAGACATCGCCATGCACCGTCGCACTCTGGTCACCCTTGCCACCGCAGCCGTTACCGCCGCCACGCTTTCTGCCCCCGCGTTCGCCCAGACCGGCGAGATCCGCATTGCCCACGTCTACAGCAAGACCGGCCCCCTGGAGGCCTACGGCAAGCAGACGCAAACGGGCCTGATGATGGGCCTGAACTACGCTACCGACGGCAGCATGACCGTCAACGGCAAAAAGCTCGTCGTGATCGAGAAGGACGACCAGGGCAAGCCCGACCTGGGCAAGAGCCTGCTGGCTTCGGCCTACTCGGATGACAAGGCCGACATCGCCGTCGGCCCCACCTCCAGCGGCGTGGCGCTGGCCCTGCTGCCCGTGGCCGAGGAATACAAGAAGATCCTGCTGGTCGAGCCCGCCGTGGCCGACGCCATCACGGGTGACAAGTGGAACAAGTACATCTTCCGCACCGGCCGCAACAGCAGCCAGGACGCCATCTCCAACGCCGTGGCCATCGACAAGGCGGGCGTCACGGTGGCCACGCTGGCGCAGGACTATGCCTTTGGCCGCGACGGCGTGAAGGCCTTCAAGGACGCGCTGAAGAACGCCAAGCTGGTGCACGAGGAGTACCTGCCCACCACCACCACCGACTTCACCGCCGGTGCCCAGCGCCTGATCGACAAGCTCAAGGACGTGCCCGGCCGCAAGGTCATCTTCATCATCTGGGCCGGCGCCGGCAACCCGTTCAAGATCGCCGACCTGGACTTGAAGCGCTACGGCATCGAGATCGCCACGGGCGGCAACATCCTGCCCGCCATGGCCGCGTACAAGAACTTCCCTGGCATGGAAGGCGCCACGTACTACTACTTCGGCATCCCCAAGAACCCCGTGAACGAAGCCCTGGTGGCCGCGCACTACAAGGAGTTCAAGACACCGCCAGACTTCTTCACGGCCGGTGGCTTCAGCTCGGCCATGGCGCTGGTCACGGCGCTCAAGGCCACGAATGGCGACACCAACACCAACAAGCTCATCAAGACCATGGAAGGCATGAGTTTTGACACGCCCAAGGGCAAGATGACCTTCCGCAAGGAAGACCACCAGGCCATGCAGAGCATGTACCACTTCAAGATCAAGGTGGACCCGGCCTTTGCCTGGGGCGTGCCCGAGCTGGTGCGCGAGATCAAGCCTGAAGAAATGAACGTGCCGATTCGCAACAAGCGATAAGCCGGTCTTTTGATTTCGTTAGCGAGTTAGCGAGGCCCGTCGGACAGGACCACCGTCCTGCTCCTTCGGGGTCCATCCCGCGGGGGCGGCCGCCCCTTTTTTTCCAGTGAATTGATGCATGAACCCCCGGGTCTACACGGGGGCTGGGTCGGTTTTTCTCAAAAATTATTTGGAGACAAGACAACATGGCTTTCAATTTCATCCGGGCGGCTGCAGCAGGGGCTGCGATGACTCTCTGTGGCGTGGGCAGTGTTCACGCTGCCGTCAACCTGCCCGCACTCAAGATCGACAAGACGCAGACTACGGTGTCGGGCCTGTCCTCGGGCGGCTTCATGGCGGTGCAGCTGCACGTGGCGTACTCGGCCACGTTTGCCAAGGGCGTCGGCGTGGTCGCGGGCGGTCCGTTTTATTGCGCCGAGGGTTCGGTGACCAATGCCACCGGCCGCTGCATGGCCAGCCCTGCAGGCATTCCCACCAGCACGCTGGTCAGCACCACCAACACCTGGGCCAGCCAGGGCAGCATCGACCCCGTGGCCAACCTGCAAGGCTCCCAGGTCTACCTGTTCTCGGGCACGCTCGACAGCGTGGTCAAGACGGGCGCGATGGACGCGCTGCGCACCTACTACAACAGCTTCGTGCCCGCCGCCAACGTGGTCTACAAGAAAGACATCGCGGCCGAACACGCGATGGTGACGGACGACTATGGCAACGGCTGCTCCACCAAGGGCGCGCCCTACATCAGCGACTGCAATTTCGACCTGGCGGGTGCCATGCTGCAGCACCTGTATGGCGCTTTGAACCCGCGCAACAACGCCACGCTGCCCACGGGCAACTACATCGAGTTCAACCAGAGCGAGTTCATCACCAACCACGGCATGGCCACCACGGGCTGGGCCTATGTGCCCCAGGCGTGCCAAGCGGGCGGCAGCGCCACCTGCAAGCTGCATGTGGTGCTGCATGGCTGCAAGCAGAACGTGAACGACGTGCAGCAGCAATACGTGCGCAACACCGGCTACAACCGCTGGGCCGACAGCAACAACATCGTGATGCTGTACCCCCAGACCAGCCTGGCCGCCACCAACAGCTGCTGGGACTGGTGGGGCTATGACAGCGCCAATTACTCCAAGAAGTCCGGCCCGCAGATGGCCGCCATCAAGGCCATGGTGGACCGCGTCTCCAGCGGCACGGGTGGCACCACGCCCCCGGCGGCCCTGCCTGCCCCCACGGGCGTGAGCACCTCGGGCGCCACGGCCAGCAGCATGGCCGTGGGCTGGGCTGCCGTTAGCGGCGCTGCCAGCTACAACGTGTACCGCAATGCCAACAAGGTCAACGCGCTGCCCGTCACGGCCACCAGCTACACCGACACCGGCCTGGCCGCGTCCACCACCTACAGCTGGACGGTGCGCGCCGCTGATGCCAACGGTGCCGAGGGCGCCACGTCGGCCGCCGCCTCGGGCACCACGCTGGCTGGCTCGGGTGGTGGCACGGCCACCTGCACCACCGCCACCAATTACGCACACACCGTGGCCGGGCGCGCCTACGCCGCCGGGGGCTACACCTATGCACTGGGCTCCAACCAGAACATGGGGCTGTGGAACGTGTTTGTGACCAACACCTTGAAGCAGACCAGCACCAACTACTACGTGATCGGCACTTGTCCCTAAAGTGCCGGGGCGCGCTGCCCCAGGGCAGGGCGCCCCACCGTTTCCACCGACTGACCCAGACCGTGAAAGTGAACCACCACCCATGAGCACCTTGGCCACCAAGGACTTGACCATCCGCTTCGGCGGCCACGTGGCGGTCAATGCCGTGACCTGCTCTTTCGAGCCCGGCACGCTGACCGCCATCGTGGGCCCCAACGGCGCGGGCAAGACCACCTACTTCAACCTGATCTCGGGGCAACTGCGTGCCACCAGCGGCAGCGTCACGCTGGGGGGGCAGGACCTCACGGGCCAGTCGGTCTCGGCGCGCACGCATGCGGGCCTGGGCCGGGCGTTCCAGCTCACCAACCTGTTTCCCAACCTCAGCGTGCTGGAGAACGTGCGCCTGGCCGTGCAGGCCACGCAAGAGGGCAAGCACCGCCGGGGCCTGAACCTGTGGAGCATCTGGAGCGACCACACCGCGCTCACCCAGCGCGCCCGCGTGATCCTGCAGGCCGTGGCCATGACCGACCGTGCCGACACCCCCGTGGCCAGCCTGCCGCACGGTGACCAGCGCAAGCTGGAAGTGGCCTTGCTCATGGCGCTGGAGCCGCAGGTCTACATGTTCGACGAGCCCACCGCAGGCATGAGCCACGACGAGGCGCCTGTGATCCTGAACCTGATCCGCGAGCTGAAGAAGGACAAGACCAAGATCATCCTGCTGGTGGAGCACAAGATGGACGTGGTGCGCGAGCTGGCCGACCGCATCATCGTGCTGACCAACGGCACGCTGGTGGCCGACGGCCCGCCGGCCGAGGTGATCGCATCGCCCGTGGTGCAGGAGGCTTACCTGGGCGTCTCCAAGGACGCAGAGAAGGAGGCCGCATGAGCACGGCGACCGCAACCAACCTGCTTGAACTCCGGGGCGTGCACACGCACATCGGCGCGTACCACATCCTGCATGGCGTGGATCTGGCTGTGCCCAAGGGCCAGCTCACCATGCTGCTGGGCCGCAATGGCGCGGGCAAGACGACCACGCTGCGCACCATCATGGGCCTGTGGCATGCGTCGCAGGGCTCCATTCACTTTGGTGGCAAAGACATCACGGCGATGAACACCCCCGCCATTGCGGGCCTGAACATCGCCTACGTGCCCGAGAACATGGGCATCTTTGCCGACCTCACGGTGAAGGAAAACATGCTGCTGGCCGCCCGCAGCGCGCGCAACGCCGCGCAGATGGACGAGGCGCGGCTGCGGTGGATCTTCAAGCTCTTCCCGGCGGTGGAGAAGTTCTGGAACCACCCCGCCGGCAAGCTCAGCGGCGGCCAGAAGCAGATGGTGGCTGTGAGCCGCGCCATCGTCGAGCCGCGCGACCTGCTCATCGTCGATGAGCCCAGCAAGGGCCTCGCGCCCGCCATCATCAACAACATGATCGACGCGTTCGACCAGCTCAAGAGGAGCGGCGTGACCATCCTGCTGGTGGAGCAGAACATCAATTTCGCCAAGCGGCTCGGGGACACCGTGGCCGTGATGGACAACGGCAAGGTGGTGCATGCGGGCAGCATGGCCGCGCTGGCGGCGGACGAGGAGCTGCAGCGCTCGCTGCTGGGGCTGGCGCTATGAACTTCACCCGGATTTTCAAGCTTTTTAAGCCGTCTGCGCGCGTCCATCAAGCAGTTGAAGCTATCAAAATCATAGTGATGGCACCCCCTCTCACCCCCCAACAAGGAGGCCTGGCATGAGCATGGCCCGCGACTTCGACTGGAAACCCCTGGCCCTGGTGCCCGCGCTGGCGCTGCTGGTGCTGCCTTTCATCGGTTCGCCCAGCACCTGGCTCACGCTCACGGTGGCGGGGCTGGCCATGGGCATGATCATCTTCATCATCGCCTCGGGCCTCACGCTGGTGTTTGGCCTCATGGACGTGCTGAATTTCGGCCACGGCGTGTTCATTGCACTGGGCGCCTTCGTGGCCACCAGCGTGCTGGGCGCCATGGGCGACTACACGCAAAGCGCCGACCTCTGGCGCAACCTGATGGCCGTGCTGCCCGCCATGCTGGTGGCCATGGCCGTGGCCGGGGCCGTGGGCCTGGCGTTCGAGCGTTTCATCGTGCGGCCGGTGTACGGCCAGCACCTCAAGCAGATCCTCATCACCATGGGCGGCATGATCATTGGTGAAGAATTCATCAAGGTCATCTGGGGCCCGCAGCAGATCCCGCTGCCGCTGCCCGAAGGCATGCGCGGCTCGCTGCTGGTGGGTGATGCCGCCATCGAAAAATACCGCCTGGTGGCGGTGGCCGTGGGCCTGCTGGTGTTTGGCGTGCTGGCCTGGACGCTGTCGCGCACCAAGGTCGGCCTGCTCATCCGCGCTGGCGTGCAGGACCGTGAGATGGTCGAAAGTCTGGGCTACCGCATCCGCCGCCTGTTCATTGGCGTGTTTGTGGTGGGCTCGGCCCTGGCGGGCCTGGGCGGCGTGATGTGGGGCCTGTACCAGCAGAACGTGGTGCCCCAGATGGGCGCACAGGTCAACGTGCTGATTTTCATCGTGATCATCATCGGCGGCCTGGGCAGCACGGGCGGCGCGCTCATCGGTGCGCTGCTGGTGGGGCTGATGGCCAACTACACCGGCTTCCTGGTGCCCAAGGTGGCGCTGTTCTCCAACATTGCCCTCATGGTCGCGATCCTGCTGTGGCGCCCGCAAGGCGTCTACCCGGTTGCCAACCGCTGATGAGGAGTTTCTAGAAATGCTGAACCGACTTCTCTCTGGCGACTACCCGCGCAGCAAGGTGCTGGCGGTCATCCTTGTGGCCCTGCTGCTGGGGCTGGCGTTTGCACCCTTCCTCTTCCCTGGCGTCAAGGCGCTCTCGGTGGCGGCCAAGGTGCTCATCTTTGTGGTGCTGGTGGCAAGCTTCGACCTGCTGCTGGGCTACACCGGCATCGTGAGCTTTGCGCACACCATGTTCTTTGGCATTGGTGCCTATGGCATTGCGGTGGCCACCACCCGCCTGGGTCCCACCTGGACGGCGCTGGGTGTGGGTGTTGGCGGCGCGCTGCTGCTGTCGCTGCTGCTGTCGCTGGCCGTGGGGCTGTTTTCGCTGCGCGTGCGGGCGATTTTCTTCGCCATGATCACGCTGGCCGTGGCGGCGGCGTTCCAGACGCTGGCCTCGCAGCTGTCCGACATCACCGGCGGTGAAGACGGACTGACCTTCAAGGTGCCTGAGCTGCTCTCGCCCAGCTTCGAGCCGTTTGAAGAACCCTTCCTGGGCGTGACCATCGATGGGCGCCTGATCTGCTACTACCTGCTGTTCGTCACGGCCGTGGCGCTGGTGCTGGCCCTGCTGCGCATCGTGAACTCGCCGTTCGGCCGCGTGCTGCAGGCCATCCGCGAGAACGAGTTCCGCGCCGAGGCCATCGGCTACCGCGTGGTGGTGTACCGCACCACATCCAGCGTGCTGTCGGCGCTGTTCGCCACCATGGCGGGTGCAATGCTTGCGCTCTGGCTGCGCTACAACGGGCCGGACACCTCGCTCAGCTTCGAAATCATGATGGACTGCCTGCTCATCGTGGTGATCGGCGGCATGGGCACGATCTACGGCTCGGCCATCGGCGCCGTGCTGTTCCTGGTGGCGCAAAGCTACCTGCAGGATCTGCTGCGCCTGGGCCATGAGGCCACGGCGGGCCTGCCCTGGCTGTCGGCCCTGCTGTCGCCCGACCGCTGGTTGCTGTGGCTGGGCGTGCTGTTTGTTCTGTCTGTCTATTACTTCCCCACCGGTGTGGTGGGACGCCTGCGCGCGGCAGCTGCGCGCAAGGCGGGGTAAGTGGGCCCGGCCGCGCCGGGAGACCGGCGTGGCCTGGGTGTGGGTGAGCTGTGCAACAAGACGCAAAGAAAAACTCCAGGAGACCAGCACATGAAGATGAACATCAGGAACCCCCGTTTCCGTCCCCTTTCTCGTCCGTTCATGCCCGCTGCGTTGGCGGCTGCGGTGTTGGCTGCCTGCGGCGGCAGTGGCGGCGATAGCGCCGCGCTCAACACCAAGCCCGCCTACCTGGGCGCGATCAGCGAGGCCACGTACGACGGCAGCAGCAACGACCTGCTCACGGCGGGCCTGGGCGCCTCTGGCCTCGCCGCAGCGGCACCGCCCGCGTTTGCCGACCCGCTCAAGCCCACGGCGGCCGAGCTGCGCCGCACCGCCATCCACACCAACTACCGCGCCATGCTCGACATGACGGCGGCCGGTGGCTACGGCACGCTCTACGGTCCCAATGTGGATGCGCAGGGCAAGGTCACCACGGGCGAGGGCAAGGTGCCCGGCACCGAATACACTGCGTTTGCCGACGACGGCACGGGCCGCAAGAACGTCACCCTCATGGTGCAGGTGCCCGCCAGCTTCGACCCCAAGAAGCCCTGCATGATCACCGCCACCACTTCGGGCTCGCGCGGTGTGTATGGCGGCATCTCCACGGGCGAGTGGGGTCTCAAGAAGGGTTGCGCCGTGGCGTACTCCGACAAGGGCACGGGCGGCGCGCCGCACGACCTCATGAACGACACCGTGCCACTGATCGACGGCACACGCACCACGGCCGGTGCGGCGGGCAAGGCCGCAGCCTTCAACGCGGGCCTCACGGCCACCGAGCTGGCCGCCTTCAACACCGCCACGCCCAACCGCTTTGCGTTCAAACACGCGCACTCGGGCCAGAACTCTGAAAAGGACTGGGGCACCAGCACGCTTCAGGCGGTGGAGTTTGGCTACTACGTGCTCAACCAGCGCTACGGCGCCATCGACGCAGCGGGCCAGCGCCTGAAGACGCTGACCCCGGCCAACACCATCGTGATTGCGTCCAGCATCTCCAACGGCGGTGGCGCAGCCATTGCTGCGGCCGAGCTGGACACACAGGGCCTGATCAGCGGCGTGGCCGTGTCCGAGCCTGCCATCGAGATGCCTGCCAACCCTGGCGTCACGGTGCGCCGAGGCAGCGCCGATGTGGCCGTCACCGGCAAGACGCTGGTGGACTTCACCACCTACGCCAACCTCTACCAGGCCTGTGCGTCGCTCGCGCCCTCGGTCAGCACCAGCCCCTTTGCGGCAGCGTTTGCAGCCGGGTTTGCCAGTGCGGCCCTGCCTATCGCGCCCAACCGCTGCGCGTCGCTCAAGGCGGCGGGCCTGCTCACGGCCAGCACCACGGCCACGCAGGCCGAAGAGGCGCTGGACAAGCTGCGCGCCTATGGCTGGGAGCCGGAGTCGAGCGACCTGCATGCCTCCATGGCTGCCTTTGAGGTGTCCCCCGCCGTGGCCGTGACCTTTGCCAACGGCCTCTCGCGCGCCAGCGTGCAGGACAACCTCTGCGGCTTCAGCTACGCCGCCACGGCGACCACCGGCGCGGTCACTCCGCTGGCCGCGGCAGCATTGCCGGGCATGTTTGCCACCGGCAACGGCGTGCCTCCTTCCGGTGGCATCAACCTGGTCAACAACCTCGGCAAGTTCGGGCCCGCACGTGACTTCCTGTCGTTCTCGGACGCGGGTGTGGCCGACTGGAACCTGACGGGCGCCCAGTGCCTGCGCAACCTCGTCACCGGCACCGATGCAGCGGCCAAGAAGCTGCAGGCCGGTGTGGACGAAACCCGCCGCAATGGCAACCTGCGCGGCAAACCGGCCGTCATCGTGCATGGCCGCGCCGATGCGCTGCTGCCCGTGAGCCACACCTCGCGCCCCTATGCCGCGCTGAACAAGAAGGTCGAAGGCTCCGCCAGCAAGCTCAGCTATGTGGAGGTGGCCAACGCCCAGCACTTCGACAGCTTCATCGGCCTGCCTGCGGTGCTGCCGGGCTATGACAGCCGCTACGTGCCGCTGCACGTGTACCTGAACCACGCGCTCGACGCCGTGTACGACCACCTCGCCAGCGGCAAGGCCCTGCCCGGCAGCCAGGTGGTGCGCACCGTGCCACGCGGCGGCACACCGGGCAGCGCCCCGGCCATCACGGCAGCCAATGTGCCGCCGCTGGCCACCACGCCCGCAGCAGCCAATGCCATCGCCATCACGGCGGGCACCATCGCCATCCCCGACTGACCCCAAGGAGCTTTGCCAGACGACACACCGTCATCGCCGCCTGCCGGGCACGCGCAGGGGCCGTTGGCCCTTGCGCCGCCCGTGGCTGCGGCCGCAAGCCAACATAACCTGGGGATGAATCGACATGGACAAGGTCAAGACATGGGGCTGCCGTGTGGCGGCAGCGCTGGCGATCCTGTGGGGCGGGGCCACAGCGCCCGCACTGCACGCCGCCGAGATCGTGGTGGGGCAGGTGGCCCCGCTCACGGGTGTGCTGGCCAGCACCGGCGCGCAGATGGTGCTGGGCGGCAAGATCTACTTTGACTGGGTGAACGCCCAGGGCGGCGTGCATGGCGCCAGCATCCGCCAGTCGGTGGTGGACGATGCCTACAAGGTCGCCGACACCGTGAAGCTGACCCGCGAGCTGCTGGCCAAGCCCGAGGTGGTGGCGCTCTACGGTTTTGCAGGCACGGCCAACATCACCCAGCTGCTGTCGGACGGCGTGCTGGAGCAGGGCGGTGCTGCGCTGGTGGCGCCCTATACGGGGGGCGAATCGCTGCGCAACCCGTTCAACCCCTGGATTTTCCATGTGCGCGCGGGCTACGCCGACGAGGCCGAGCACATGGTGCAGCAGCTCACCACGCTGGGCATGAACCGCGTGGCCGTGATGTACCAGGACGACGGCTTTGGCAAGGCGGGCCTGGCGGGCGTCGAAGCGGCATTGGCCAAGCGCAACCTCAAGCTGGTGGTGGCAGCGGGCTACGAACGCAACACCGACAAGGTGGACGACGCCGTCAAGGCCATCAAGGCGGTCGATGTGCATGCGGTCATCATGATCGCGGTGAACAAGCCCGCAGCGGCCTTCATCCAGCGTTACCGCGAGCAGGGCGGTGGCGCGCAGCTCTACAACATCTCGGTGGTGGACCCGACCGAGCTGGTCAAGCTGGCGGGCCTGAAGAATGCGCATGGCCTGGGCATCAGCCAGGTGGTGCCCTATCCCTACCGCCCCCAGTTGCCCGTCATCCGCGAGTACCAGACGCTGCTCAAGAAATACGCGCCTGAGGCCGAGGTCAACTACACCAGTTTCGAGCAATTCCTGGGCGCCAAGGTGCTGGTCGAGGCCCTGCGCCGCGCTGGCCCGGGGCCCACGCGTGCCAAGGTTGTCAAGGCGCTCGAATCGCTGCAGAGCTACGACCTCGGCGGCATCACCCTGGGCTATTCACCCACCAACCGCATCGGCTCGCGCTATGTCGAGGTCACCGTCATTGGCAGCAATGGCCGCCTCATGAAGTGAGCCGCCGGTCCCTTTTCTTTTCTCTGTTCCACAAGGTCGCCATCATGTCCCCCACCTCGCGCTACGCCACCTGCGCTGGCTATGAAATCCATTACACGGAATGGGGTGCGCAGGACGCCCCGGTGGTGATTGCATGGCACGGCCTGGCCCGCACCGGGCGCGACATGGACCCGCTGGCCGCCCACCTTGCATCACGCTATCGCGTGATCTGCCCCGACACCCTGGGTCGGGGCCTGAGCCAGTGGGCGCGCGCCCCGCAGGACGAGTACCGCCTGTCGTTCTACGCGCGCATTGCGGCCGATCTGTTCGACCAGCTGGGCATCGAGAAAGCGCACTGGGTGGGCACGTCGATGGGGGGCGCGATTGGCACGGTGTGCGCCTCCGGCCTGTTTCAGCCGCAGCTCAAGGGCCGCATCCGGAGCCTGCTGCTCAACGACAACGCCCCGCGCCTGGCCGATGCCGCGCTGGAGCGCATCAAGGCCTACGCGGGTCACCCGCCCGCGTTCGACACGGTGCGGGAGCTGGAGGTGTTCTTCCGCCAGGTCTACACACCCTACGGCTGGCTCAGCGATGCGCAGTGGCGGCTGCTGACCGAGAGCAGCACGCGCCGCCTGCCGGATGGCCGCGTGACGCCGCACTACGACCCGGCCATGGTGCAGCAGTTCACCCACCACGCCAACGACTACCTGATCTGGGACCACTACGACGCGCTCGACATCCCCGTGCTGTGCCTGCGCGGCGAAGACTCGGACCTAGTGCTGCGCGACACCACGGCCGAGATGCTGACCCGGGGCCCCGGTGCACGGGGCCTGGCCCAGGTGGTGGAGGTGCCCGGCTGCGGCCATGCACCTGCGCTCAATGTGCCGGAGCACTACGCGCTGGTGGATGGATTTCTCGCCCGTGCATCCTGATCGGACAGCGGGGATCTGCGCAGCGTTGAACGGGAGGGCGCGGCGCAGTACATTGGGCTCAGTCCGCTGAACCCGTTGCCATGAAACCTCTGCTGCTCCTTGCCTCGCACCTGCTCACTCTGGCCCTGGGGTTTGCGCTGGGTGTGTATGCGTTGCCGATCCTGATCGCGCCCGACGCCCCCACGCAGCAGGAGATCCAGTCGGGCCTGTCGGCCGCGCAATGGACGGCCACCTTCCGCCGCGACCTGAAAGACAGCGACGCCCTGCACTGGGGTGAAGGCGCCGTGGCCATCAGCCCGCAGGCCATCAGCCTGGTGGGCAAGCTGGCCCCGGGGCCGGACTACAAGCTTTACCTGTCGCCCGAGTTTGTCGAGACCGAGGCCGACTTCAAGCGCCTCAAGCCCCAGATGCTGCGCGTGGGCGATGTGAAAACGTTCAACAACTTCATCGTCCCGGTGCCGCAGGGCGTGGACCCGGCAAAGTTCAGCACCGTGATCGTGTGGTGCGAAACCTTCAGCGAGTTCATTACCGCTGCGAAGTACCGGTAGGGATCACTGGCCGATTTGCGCCAGTGCCGCCTGCAGCCCCGCCAGCCCGCCCACGCGCTGGTTGTTGATGAAGATTTGCGGCATCTGCCGCACCGAGGGCCCGCACTTGGCATAAAACGCCAGGCGTTCGGCCTCGTCGTCGATCTTGATCTCCTCAAAAGGCAGCGAGCGCGACTGCAGCAGCTTCTTGGCCGAATCGCATTGGGGGCAGGCGGATTTGGAGTAAACAGTGATTTGAAAAGTCATGGCCAGAGTTTACGGGCGGGCCATGGCATCCGCGCCTGCCGGGCTTTCTCCACAACATCGTTTGTGGTGGCAAAATACCGATTGGTTTGTTTTGTGACCAATTGGTATTTTATGTCCTTCTTCCTATCCCGCTTCCGCCGCTGTGCCTGGTTGGGGCTCGCCATGGGGTGGCTTGCCCTGGGTGGCTGCTCGTCCACGCGCCCGCCGGAGGGCATCACCCCCGTCACCCCGTTTGACCTGGCCCGCTACGAGGGCCGCTGGTACGAAGTGGCCCGGCTCGACCATTCGTTTGAGCGTGGCATGACGGACGTGAGTGCCACCTACCAGCGCCAGGCGGACGGCAGCGTGCGCGTGCTCAACCGGGGTTTTGACACCAGCAAGAACGACTGGAGCCAGGCCGAGGGCAAGGCCCTGTTCACGGGCGATGCCAACACCGCCTCGCTCAAGGTGTCGTTCTTCGGCCCGTTCTACGGCGGCTACCACGTGGCCGCGCTGGATGCCTACTACCAGTGGGCCCTGGTGGTGGGGCCGGACCGCAGCTACTGCTGGATCCTGTCGCGCACCAAACAGCTGCCCCCTGGCGTACGCGAACAACTCATCGCCCGTGCACAGGCCCTGGGCATCGACACCCAGGCGCTGATCTGGGTGACCCATGAACGAACCGACCCACAACCATGAGCCTTGCTACGCCACAAACCATCGCCGTCATTGGCGCAGGCCTGGCAGGCTTGTCGTGCGCGCAGGCGTTGCTGCAGGCAGGGCACACGGTGCATGTGTTCGACAAGTCTCGTGGCCCGTCTGGCCGCATGAGCACCCGCCGCGCCGAAGACGACAACGGCCTCTGGCAGTGCGACCACGGCGCCCAATACTTCACCGCCCGCGACCCAGCCTTTCGTGCCGAGGTGGCCCGCTGGCAGCAGGCCGGAGTGGCTGCGTTGTGGAATGCCCGGCTGGCCAGCTTTGACGGCAGCGCGTGGACCACGCCGCATACCCCGCTGGAGCGATTTGTGGGCACACCGCGCATGACATCACCCGCTGCCTGGCTGGTGCAGCACCTGGGCGAGCCTGCACTGGCGCAGTGGCAAACCACCGTGCAGCGGCTGG
>CAYXSL010000060.1:0-23203 GCA_964466605.1 uncultured Verminephrobacter sp. | reverse complement strand
ATATTGGATTGGCACTTTGCGGTTTAGCTGGTCAAGATTGCATCGGCACCAACAGCCAGCGGCTTCATTGAGCTGTCCGGCATGCGGGCGGGCGCCTTCCGTACGTTTCTCAAGATCGGCTTTGCTGAATCCAGCCGGATGCTGCTGCCGTCCTTCGAACTGATTGACAACTCGGCAATCGGCACGCTTGTCTTGCCGTCGAACTGCTTCAGTTCGGCCCTGCAACTGGCCAACAGCCCGATGGCCCACTTTCGCATCGGTGGCGACGGCCGCCGCAATGCCCTGACCACGGACGTGGCGTTGCTGAACTTTGCACTCACCCAGCCCGGCGACGCGCGCGATGGCATCGAGATCGGGTTTGCCAACGCCCGCTGAAGGCCTTGGTTGCGCATCCAAGGCTGCGCTACGCACCGACGGGCCCAGTACTCTGCCGCTGGCGGTCGCAGTGAGCGGTACGCCTGCTCATCGCAGCCTATATGCCTGGCTGACGTTTGAGAAATTTGCCCAATTTGCTACGTTTTGAATAGCATAAAAAGCTTTACTGGCAGGCGGTGACGGCCATTTTTATTCAAAACCATGTTGAAAAAGCGTCTGGCCGGTGTTGGCCGAGGCAGGAACGCCTCGGCCGATGCGCGCTGTTAGCGTGCCTGGGGTGGCCTGCTGGTCACATCGGGCGCCGAGGGACCGAAGTCTTGCGCGGTGCCACGCTCGGGCGCGGCGCCCCGGGGTGCACCCACGCCCTCGCGTCCGGCGGGCGTCTGGCTGTCAGGCGCCTGTGGAGCGGTCGCGGCAGGGTTTGCCGCGCCGCCACCGCCAGAGGCAGCGCCCCCACCCTGGGATGGCGGCGCTGCTGTGCTTCGTTCCGACGGGCTGGGGCCGCCGGTGGTCGCACCCGCTGACGACTGGGACGGCCCGTCGCCAATGCCGGAGCGCGCAGCGCGCTCGGGGCCAAACACGTTGAAGAAAACGACCAGCATGAGCGCCACCACGGCGGCCCCGATGAAGAAAAACATCAGGCCCCGGTTCTCGCCGCCGCGCATAAGGCGCTGGGGCTCGGGTGCAGGCTGGGGGGCGGTGGATGGGGATGAACGCAGATGACGCGTTGCAGAGGGTGAGGTGGGCATGGTGTAGCTTTCCAGAAGATGTGGACAAAAATCCGTTGCCGCCTTGGCACTGCCGGAATGTGCGTTGCACCTGCACAGGGCGGGGGTTGTCTGCAGCGCATACATGCCATCAGAGCTTGAGCACGGCAACGGGAGAATTTCCACCGTAGGCCCCACCTGCGGTCCCCTCTGTCAGACAACTCCGCAAGTCGCCAGCGCGGGGGACCACAGGGGATGGCGCAGCTCGGCGCGGCGCCGCGCGATGTCGAAGCAGGTATTGGCAGTCAAAGGCGCCGGCCCCGCCGACCGGCCCCCAGGACCAGGCTGCCCAGCGCCAGCCCTACACCGAAAAGCAGATAGGTGATGGCCAACGACTTGCGCGAGAGCCTGTGCTCGAAGCCAGGCGTCAGCCGCTGGGGTGTGAGCTGGAAGTCCACCAGGCAGGCGATGGCGCTGGTGGCAAAACACGCGGCCACCGTGCGCGGCGCCGTGTGCATCGTCGGCCGCGAGCGCAGAAAGGCCGACAGCAACGCGGCCCAGAACAGCGACGCCGCATGGTGCGTGGCATAGCCCAAAACCGTATGAGACACATCAAAACCTTGCCGGTGCAATGCTTCGCGGTCCCAATACCAGTGGCTTACGGCGTTGATGGGCGCAGCGGCGCTTGCGGCCTCACGCCGGCCAGCCACCGCCAGCGCAATGGCGGAGAGGATGCTGGCGCAAGTGCCCGCCAGCAAGGCCCGCAACGCGGCGTGTCGAATTCCTGTGTTCATGCGCCTCACTCTGGCGCTTTGGCAGCGCACGTCTGTAGGACATACACCTCAGCCAGTTGCGGCAATGGACCGCTTTCGTCCCGGACGCAGCGCATAGCCTGAGGGAATGAAGATTCTTCTCACGGGCGCATCGGGGCTGATCGGTGCCGCGCTGGCCGAACACTGGACGGCGCGTGGGCACCAGGTTGTGCGCGCGGGACGCGGCCCCTCCAGCTCGGCACCGCCTTCGCGTGCGGGCACCGAACCCCTGGTGGTGGATTTCGCGCGTCCCCCGCCCAGCGGGTGGTGGCTGCCCCACCTCGACGGGGTGGATGTGGTGGTCAATGCCGTGGGCATCTTCCAAGAGGACGCAGGCCAAACCTTCAACAACGTGCACACCCGCGCACCGTCAGCCCTGTTTTCCGCCGCGGCACACGCGGGTGTTCCGCTGGTGGTGCAAATATCCGCCCTGGGGGCCGATGAGCGTGCGACCACCGCTTTTCACACCAGCAAGCGACAGGCGGACGACATGCTCAGGCGCTTGCCGGTGACCTCGGTCATCGTGCAGCCTTCGCTGGTGTACGCGCCGGACGGTGCCAGCGCCACGCTGTTCAACCGGCTTGCGTTGTGGCCCGTGGCAGTGCTGCCCGCCACGAGGGCGCCGGTGCAGCCCGTGCTCTTGCACGACCTGGTCGAGGCGGTTACGCGCTTGGTCGAGCATCCGCCGACCCGGTCGTGCACCCTGCCAGCAGTGGGCCCGCAGGCCATGACGCTGGAGGCGTATGTGGGCGCTCTGCGCCGCGCCCTCGGCTGCCAGCGCCGCCAGGCCGTGGCCCGCATCCCGTTGTGCTGGGTCATCGCCCTGGCCCGGTGGGCGGCGAAGGTGCGCGTGCGGTCCCCCTTTGCCAGCCCGGATGCGCTGCACATGCTGGCGCAGGGCAGCAGCGCCGACCCGGCGGAATTCACCCGCTGGCTCGGCCGGCCGCCCACAGCGGTCACGTCGTTCCTGCAGCCCCGCGAGCGCGAACTGGCGCGGGAACATGCGCAGTTGCAGAACCTGCTGGCATTGATGAAGGCCAGCGTCGCGACCGTGTGGATCGTCACCGGCCTGCTCTCGCTGGGCCTGTACCCGGTTGCGCAAAGCCTGGCGTTGCTGGCTGATTTTGGCCTGCACGGCACCTGGGCCTACGCAGCGCTGTACGCTGGGGCCGCAGCCGACCTGGTGCTGGGCCTGGCGGTGCTGCTGGCACCGCGCCGCTGGCTGCCATGGGTGTGGCGCACCCAGCTGCTGGTCATCGTCGTGTACACCGTGCTCATCACCTTGCGCATTCCGCACTGGTGGCTGCACCCTTTCGGCCCCGTGCTCAAGAACCTGCCGATGCTGGTGGGTACCGCCATGCTGGCAGCGCTGCCCAGAAGTCGCTGATGGAGTGCCCGACTTCCAGCGGAAGCACATTCATTTGGCGCCTGCGACCCTGCTCCGCACGACGCCACGACGTTCCACTTCAGTCGCTCGGCCGAGAGCACCGACAGGAGCGGGCACAGGTCGCCCGTGGAAACAACCCATCGTGACACAGGGTGTGCAGTCCTACGCGGCGCCCATCAATGCGGGCGCAAAGTGGCCCTTGACGCCATGGCCTGCCATGGACCGCCCTCCTCCCACTTCAAGGAAACCCCCATGCGAGCCCTCACCTACCAAGGCGCCAGGAACGTGCGTATCGACACGGTGCCCGACCCCATCCTCGTAGCCAACGACGACATCCTGCTGCGCGTGACTGCCACCGCCATCTGCGGGTCGGACCTGCACATCTACCGCGGAAAGATACCTGGCATGAAGGACGGCGACATCCTCGGCCACGAGTTCATGGGCATCGTGGAAGACGTCGGTCCTGGCGTGAAAGACCTGCGCCGGGGCGATCGGGTGGTCATTCCATTCGTGATCGCCTGTGGCTCCTGCTTCTACTGCAACAAGACCCTGTTCGCCGCCTGTGAAACCACCAATCCAGGGCGTGGCGCCATCCTGAACAAGAAGAACGCCACGGCGGGCGCGGGTCTTTTCGGCTACAGCAACCTCTACGGCGGCTACGCGGGCGGTCAGGCCGAATACGTGCGCGTCCCGCGCGCCAACGTCGGCCCGCTCAAGATACCTGACGTGCTGAACGACGAGCAGGTGCTGTTTCTCTCGGACATCCTCCCCACCGGCTACCAGGCGGCCCTGAACGCGCAGATTGGTCCTGGCTCGACGGTGGCGATCTTCGGTGCCGGCCCGGTGGGGTTGATGAGCGCGCTGTCCGCCCGCTTCCTGGGGGCCGAGCAGATCTTCATGATCGACCACAACATCTACCGGCTGGAGTTTGCGCGCGATACCTATGGCGTGGTCCCCATCAACTTTGACAAGGACGAAGACCCGGCCGAGATCATCCTCACCGCCACCAATGGCCATGGGGTGGACGCCACCATCGAGGCTGTCGGCTTCGAAGCCAAGGGCAGCGCACTGGAGACGGCCCTCACCGCCATGAAGCTGGAAGGCTCAAGCGGCAAGGCACTGCGCCAATGCATCGCCGCCACCCGGCGCGGCGGCGTGGTGAGCGTGCCGGGGGTGTATGCGGGCTTCATCCACGGTTTCCTGTTTGGTGACGCGTTCGAGAAGGGGCTCACGTTCAAGATGGGTCAGACGCACGCCCAAAGGCACATGCCGGAGTTGCTGGAGCACATCGCCAACGGCAGGATGAAGCCCGAGGTCATCATCTCCCACCGCATGAAGCTCGAAGATGCCGTGCGCGGCTATGAGATCTTCGAGAAGCGCGAAGACGATTGCCGCAAGGTCGTGCTCACACCGTGACAGGCGCTGCCGCCGCAGTCGATTCCAGGAGCCCGCTTGGTTCGAATGGGGCGGCCCCTGGGAGCGCGCTGTGCTGGCGGCCTTTGCAGGGACGCCTACTCAGCAAGACCGGTTGAGGAAAATACGGGTTGCCCGCAGGCCCACCGGTGTCCAGTGAAGTGCCGGCGACATGGAATGGAGCAGCAGATCCCGTTTTTCGGTGGCTCCAAGCGTGGGGTAGCGCTCCTCGAATATCTCCAGGTCTGTGTCAAGACCTGCCGCAGCGGGCTCGGGGCGATCCACTTTGGCAGCCTTAAGCCGCTCAGCCACGCGAAAGCTCATCTGCCGCTGGCCAGCAGCGGGGGCCACATCTGCTTCGAAGGGCATGCCATCCGCACTCGCCGGGCCACGGATCCAGTCATGGACCACCTGCAACTCATACGGTGAGAACACGCCAAACATCTCCGCGCGCTCGCCCTGCAGCAACTGCCACCAGCGGCTGTCCGAGGCTGGCCTGTTTCGCTTGATCCATTGGGTCTTTTCAAGCGCAGCCAGGAACTCCGGTAGTTGATCGGCCCGGGACAACCAGTCATTTACGCTGCGACCAGCCACGCTGCAAAAGTTGGAGTGCGCACCGCAGCCAGAGGATGCCTTGCGCACAAGAATCGCAACCATCTCGCTGTCGATGTCGAAGCCGTTGATCACGTCCAGCGTGCTGGTGCCCACGCTGCCCAGCTTGGCCCCAGAGCGCACTCGGCGCCAATAGGCGCCTTCATCATCGATGCGCGGAGCGGCCTCCAGCGCCGCCATGCACGCGCGTTTGGCATGCCCTGTGTCGGCGTTGTCAACGGTGACATGCAGGGTGAAATAGTAGGGATCGATACCCAGTTCGTTGAGTTCGTAGGCGGTGATGAGCAGGTGCAGGGGCAGCTGTTCGTAGCCGAGGTTGAAACCCACAATCTCAGGGAGAAAATCAAGCGCATTCCAGCCCAGCGCCACCTGGACCAAACCTTGCTGGTACAACGCATCAGGCAGATCGCCCACGGGGTCCAGGCCATACTGGGCCAGCAGGCTGCGGTAGAGCTTCACATGGTTTTTGTCTGCCAGGCCGCCGCCCAGCTCTTCCACATAGGTGGTTACCAGGTCGGACAACCGCAGGTTGTCGGCCTGGGCGCACAGGCCGTACAGCCACGAACCATCGACCAGTTTGGTCGGCGCTACATTGCGCAAAAAATAAAGGGCATGTGCGCGGTTCGTGAAATAGCGGCGCGGCGAGCCCGCCCTGCGCTCTTGCAGGTAGGTCTGGTATTGATCGTGGACCTTGCGGATGTTGGCCTCCATCCAGGCGTTCAGGTCGGCCGGATCCTCCGGAAGGGTGTCCTCGCTTCCCGCCAAGTCTTCCAAGGTGCCACGCAGGAAGTCGGCAGCCGCCTCGCGCTCCTGCGGCGTCGGAATGTGGTTTGCCAGACGGTCGTAGAGAGACGCATGGTGCCCGGCCTGGATGGGGGCGGAGGGAACGTGAGGATCAATGGAGGCGATATCGGAGTCGGACCTGGCGTGTTCCTGCGGATAAAGATACATGGTGTGTTGCGAAGAGCTGTGCCCTTGAGAATGGCCCCATGTTGCTGCTGCCACTATCAGGCCAGCGCTCCCCCCCGCGTGGGCGGGCTCCTACGGCAGGGTATCGGGGGCTACAGATAGCCCCATTGCCGCAGGCACCCAAGGTTTTCATCCGACACCCTTGTGCCAATGTCATTGCGGTAGCGCAGGTTGGGCACATACACCCTGCGTGCCAGGTCCAGCGCACGCAATCGCGCGATCTCCACAGTGGATGCGCAGCCGGTGGCGACCCCCACATAGCCGGTGCTTCCGCTGGTGACCAAAGCGCCCTGGCGCTGCTCAACCTCGGCGAAAGTGATGGCATCGCGCTCCGGCATCGACAGCCCCTCGTCCAGAATCACCGGGAGGCCTTTGGAGATTTCTTGGTAGCCCTGCTTGTAGGGAAACGGCGGCACCGTCAGCACGATGCCCACGGCAAAATCTGGTGCCGTATCGAAACGCGCAGCCGACCGGTGGAGCATCTTCTGGAAGATGGCCTCCCACGGCTCCCTGTGCAGGCGTTCGCAGATGGCGAAGCCGGGGTAGCCGAAGCGGCTGGTGAACTCCAGCGGCCAAAGTCCGTCGGCGTTGGCCATGAGATTCACGTTGATGTAGCCACAGTAGCCCCCATCGCGCAGCACGCCCTCCAGGGGCCTGAGCACTTGGTCACGCAGTCTGCCGCTTCCGGCATAGCGGACCACGGTGCCCATCTCCCCCGTGAGCTCGCCGAGTTCGCCAGCAAAAAAACGCTTGTGCTCGAAGTCGATGCACGCAGTCTCCAGGAATTCCTTGCCATTGAAGTAGCCGCCGACGCCAACCTCAATGCCATCGATGTACTCCATAAGAACGAAATTCGCAGGCCGTGCCGAGGCTTCTTGCTGGCTGTAGAAGTGAAGCAGCGCAGCCAAGTCGCTGCTGTCATCCTTTTGCGCAATGTAGTTGCGCGTGCGCGGATTGTTGGCGCCATTGAACTTGAGCACATACCTTTTTCGCCGCAGGGCGATGAACTCCGCAGCCTCGCGGAAGCCAGTAAACGAATGGCTGGCCGCTGTGCGCAGACCCGACGCGCGCAGCACAGCCTGACCATAGTCGCGTTCGGCTTCCAACCGATCGCCCAGGGCACTGCCCCCGATGACCTGGAAACCTTCCCTGCGCAACGTATCCTGTGCAGCGCCCTGGTCTGCAGTCTCGAAGACGATCAATCCTTCGGTCCCCGCTTCCCTGATCCAGCCCAGCTCCTGTTGCCAATCATGGGTGCGCGTGAGCATGCCGCCAAAAACGTCATGGCAGGCAGGGTCGCCCACGAACACCCGCACATCATGCCCGCGCGCCTGCATGCCGCCGTACATGGCCGCCAGATCGTTGCAGTCACCAATGCCCAAGATCCTCACGCTGCGGGCCTTTGCACCACAAGACCGATGGCGGCGATGCGGTCCACCCCTGCGTACTCTCGCCGGTCGAGTTCTTCGCCAAACACATCGGGGTCGATCTCGCGAAAAGTGAATGCACAACCGGCTCGCGCTGCGAGGGCTGCAGCCCATTCGGCAAACAGGTCCACCCCTTGCACCACAGCGCTCCCGGTGTAGAGAATGATGCAGCCGCCCGGTGCCAGATGTTCCATCGATTGCGCCAGGATTCGCTGAGACAGCCCCTCGCCATAGTCACCCCCACCATGGCGGTAGGTGCGATGCTGCGCATCCACCAGGTAAGGCGGATTGGCAACTATCAGGTCATAGTCGCCAGCGACCCTCTGGAACAAGTCGGACTGGACGAAAGTGCAAACCGGCGTCTGCGCCATTGTGGCGTTGGCCCGAGCGATTTGCAGTGCTCTGGGGTTGATGTCCGCAAGCACCAGCTGCCGGACGGCGCTGCCCGCAGCACGGGCAGCCACCAGGCCGCCCGGCCCCGCGCCACACCCCATGTCCAGGATGCGGCCGCCGCCTCCCAAGGGATGGGTCGCCATTTCCTGCTCGATCAGCGCTGCAAAGCGGTAGGTATCAGGGCCGAAGAAGACAGCATCCTCCTGCGTTGTGGGATAGCCCGAATGGGCATAGAGGTCGCCTTTCAATGTGCTGAAGCGCACAGTGCTCTGGTACCGGGCATCGCCGTGTGCGCGGATGAGTTGCACTGCGCTCAGCTTTTCGATCAGGGGCGCGGGCAGAAGTGTTCCGTCAAACCTGAGGTTCCAGCCGAAAGCATCGCGCAGATCCCGGGCGGGCCCGTCGCCGCGGTTGCGCAGCACCCGCTGGTGAGTCAGGGGCGTAACGGTGGTGAATTCATATTGCCCGGCCTGCAGGTGCCGACCAAGTTCGACCACCGAGGCTGCGTAGGGATCATGCATGGCGCGCTCAGCAACCCCGGTACGGATAGGCCTCGAGCCGGTTGCCTATGCAGCGGTCGATTTCACGCTCCGGTTTGTCGTCGGGGGGCGCTTTGGCTGCGGCGCCCGCATCGCCCTCCTCAACCAAGCCTACGGATGCAGAAGCGCCGTAGGTGACCAAGGCCAAGCCTGCCCCGATGAAGGCGACTGCATTGGCGCCACTGGGCATTTGCTGAAACATGAGGTGCTTTCGGTAGTGTGGTTGCAGACATGTTGGTCTTGCACCTTGCGCTCGGCTGTAGGAGAAGTGCCACAGAGCAGCCGCCACCGCGTAGGACGTTTACCACCCTCAATCGATGCCGAGGCCGACAAGCCGGGCGGCCGCATGGCCAGAGGATGGGATCTTCCGAAACAGCAAGAACACCGCAATGACGCTACGACAAAGAGTCAACAACATCCGCCAGTGGGATAGCGCCCGCCCCGGCTTTGTGGGAGAGCATTGGCTGGTTCTGGGCGCAGGTTTGCTGGCCATGCGCCAGGCCCGCCGCAGCAACAGCAGTGTGGGCCGACTGGTAGCCGGGGCCCTCGGTGCGGCGCTTGTCGCGCGCGCTGCCTCGGGGCGCGGAGGGGTGGCGAGCGTAGTCAGCCAACTGGCCAAGCAGCGCACTCTGTTGTCGCGCCTGCTGCCCCCCGCAGGCCGAGGGTAGGCGGCGTGCAGACGCAATGGCCACACACCTTGTGGGTCGTGCGGCACGGCCAGAGTGCGGGCAATGTAGCGCGAGACACCGCTGAGTCCGCAGGCCTGGAGATGATCGATCTCGCTTGGCGCGACATAGACGTACCACTGTCTGAACTGGGCGAACAGCAGTCGGTGGCGCTGGGCGAGTGGTTTGGCCGACAACCTGCGGACGAGCAGCCCGACGTGGTGTTGTGCTCACCGTATTTGCGCGCAATGGAGACCGCGCGCCTCGTGGTGGAACACAGCGGTCTGCAGGGCCGCCCCATCCGCACCGATGAACGCTTGCGCGAGAAGGAATTCGGAATCCTGGACCGACTCACCAGGTTCGGGATCAAGCAGCAGTACCCCGAGCTTGACAAGCAGCGCGCCCATGTCGGCAAGTTCTATTTCCGCCCGCCCGGGGGCGAGAGCTGGTGCGACGTGATTCTGCGCCTGCGCAGCCTGCAAGAGATGGTGACACGGGAATACGCTGGCCAGCATGTTTTGGTGGTGGCACACCAGGTCATCGTGAACTGCATGCGCTACCTGATCGAGCAGATGGACGAGCGCCAGATCCTGGACATCGATCGGCAGGGCGACGTGCCCAACTGCGCCGTCACCACCTACCGCTCTGCCGGGCCGCAAGCACTGGCGCAGAACTCGCCCTTGAAACTGGTGCAGGCCAACTTCCTCGCCCCCCTCCGCGAGGCAGCTACGCCCGTCACAGTGGCGGCAGATGTGCCTACGGCGCCAAAGCCGTGAAGAGCACGCCGATGGCCCACGCAGCAAAGAGCCCACGCGCGCTGACCGAGTCGCTCCTGGCGCGTTGGCCGCTGCCCGCCACTTCGGCCACCGCCGATAAAGAGGACCGTGGGCATGTGCTGGTGATTGGTGGCAGCGGCGAAATACCCGGCGCCGCGTTGCTTGCAGCCACAGCCGCCCTGCGAGCAGGCGCCGGCAAGCTGACCATGGCAGTGCCGCAGTGTGTGGCACAGGGCGTGGCACTGGCCATGCCCGAGGCACGGGTCATCGCCATGAAGACAGCACGCAGCGGCGGCATGGCCGCCAGCAATGCGGACCGGCTCGCTGACCTGGGAGACAAGGTGGTCTCGGTCGTGGTCGGCCCCGGTATGGTGGACGAGCCAAGAAGCGCCGATTTCGTGCACCGGCTTTTGCCCCATTTTCGGGGCAGCGTGGTAGTGCTCGACGCGTATGCCATGTCAGCACTGGGCACGTATACGTGGGACCAGCCGCTGGTGCTCACGCCGCATTGCGGTGAAATGGCACACCTCACGGGCCATTCAAAGGACGCGATCATTGCAGATCCGCTGCACTATGCCCGCGCCGCGGCTGTCCGCTGGGGCGCATGCGTTGCGCTCAAGGGGGCAGACACCTATGTAGCGCAGGCCGACGGCCTCACACTCAAGTTCAAAGGAGGGACGCCCGGTCTGGCGGTCTCTGGCTCGGGCGATACCCTTGCAGGAATCATCGCTGGCATCGCTGCGCGTGGGGCACCGCCATTCCAGGCCTGCGCATGGGCCGTGGTGCTGCATGCCATGGCAGGCAAGGAATTGTCGCGTTTGCATGGCCCGCTTGGATTCCTTGCGCGGGAGCTACCGGAGCCTATCCCCCGGCTGTTGCACAAGCTGTGCACAAGGCGGCGCTGAACAGGCCCGCAGCGCCATCGGGCATGACGCAGGTGAGGCTTTTGTTTCACCGTTGAAGTTATGAAATTGAGAGAATGCCCCGTACCAAGTTTCCGGCTCTCTCATTCTTTCCACCATGTATCCCATCCGCCTGCTGCGCCGTGCTACGGCTGTTCACCTGACCTTATGCCTGGCCGCTCTGGCGTTACTGCTTGTCATCGGATCGGTTCCTGCCCACGCAGCGCCGCCTCTGGTCTACAGCAAGGACGGCGTCAGTTTTGAACACCCTGCGGGTTGGAGGGTGTCAGAAGACGTGGTCGCGCAGGATGAAACCAGGATGCGCAGCATCGATCTGGAGGGCCCCAACGAGGCCATTGTCACCCTGATGTTCAGCCCGTTTTTTTCGGGCCAGGATATTGACAAGTTTGCAGCGGCGGCCGCGCGCAACCGGGCGGAAAGCGCCCGAGCCAACACTGCGCAAAATGCCCGGATGGGCCCGGTGACGGCCACCCCCATCACCCGCCAAGTGGCGGGCAAAGAGAGCAAGGGGGTTTCGCAGCGCTTTGTGGTCAGCATGCTGGGGCAGAACCTGCCGCATGAAGCGCGTTTCTTCAAGGCCGCCCTGGATGGAACCACGGCAATCATCATGACGCAGGTGGCAGATGAGGACGCCAAGGGGGCTGAGCCAGGTTTCACCATGGCACTCGATACCCTGCGTTACAACGCGGCCAAGCGCTGAAGATGCGGGGCGCGCAATTGGGCCACTCCCTGTTGCGGTGCGACCCATGTCAATGTGTTTAGGCTCCATGGCCGGGAGTGCGCCGCATACGGCTTTCGGCCATTTCGAACACCCACATGCCTGCGAGCATGGCCAGCACAAACGCGATGGCCTTGGGGTGCCCTGCCCCGGCGGAAACAATGGCAGGACCGGGACAAAATCCCGCGAGGCCCCAGCCGACACCAAACACCAGGCTGCCTACCGCCAGGCGGCGATCAATCTCGCGGGACAGGGGCAGGTGCATGGCGCCCCCCAGAAAGCTGGTTGTGCGCTTCTTGGCCAAGGCAAACGCGAAAAGGCCGACTGCAATCGCCCCGCCCATCACGAAGGCCAGCGACGGGTCCCACAGGCCAGCCAGGTCCAGAAAGCCCAGCACCTTGCCTGGGTCGGTCATGCCCGACACGATGAGACCCAAGCCGAACAGCAGGCCCACCACAAATTCAGATATCCGGCTTTTCACCAAGGGGGTGTTCATTTCAATGCTCCAGTGAACTGCGGCGGCCTCAGCCCAACACATGCCGAGCGATAAAAACCGTGGCAAAGCCCGCGCCCATGAAGGCCAGGGTGGCAACGAGGGAACGGGGCGAAAGGCGCGAAAGCCCACACACGCCGTGGCCGCTGGTGCAGCCCGAGCCGTAGCGCGTACCCAGCCCCACCAGCAGGCCTGCCAGCACCACTGTGCCCCAGCCGGCATCGATGCGCGGCGCCGTCGGGCCAGCCAGCAACCAGTACATGCCGGGAGCCACCAGCATGCCCAGCACAAAGGCCAGGCGCCAGCCCGTGTCCCCCGCCCGTGGCCGCAGCAAGCCGCCCACGATGCCGCTGATGCCCAGAATGCGCCCATTGAGCAGCACGAACAGCGCCGATGCCAGGCCGAGCAAAATGCCGCCAGCCAAGGCGCTCCACGGCGTGAAGTGGGTCCAGTCAATCAGCATTTCTGATCCTCTTGGGCGGTGCTTTGTGCGGGCCCGCAAAACTGTTCAAACAACACATTCATCACAGCCAGCGCCTGCGGGCTGGCGATCTGGTAGTAGATGTTCTTGCCATCGCGGCGCGTGCTCACCAGACCTTCTTCGCGCAGCACGCCCAATTGTTGGGACAGGGTGGGCTGGGATATGCCCACCAGCGCTTCCAGCTCCCCTACCCTCTTCTCGCCTTGGGTGAGCTGGCACAGCAGCAGCAGGCGGTCGGGATTGGAGAGCACCTTCATCAGGCGGCAGGCACTGTCGGCCGAGCGGCGCAGGCTTTCCAGTTCTATGGGGGCCTCAGTGAGCATGGGCACGCATTCCTTGTCGATTTCTCTGCTGATATTCTATTGACCAATAATATATCAGTCAATAAACTATTTAAATCGAAATTGAAAATTTGAGGAAGACGCGATGAAGCCCCAGATACAGGCTTTCTTTGACGACGCCACCTGGACGGTGAGCTACGTCGTTTTTGACCAGCCCGGTGGCCACTGCGCGCTGGTGGATTCAGTGCTCGACTACGACCCCAGATCGGGCCGCACCCGCACCCATTCCGCCGAGCGCCTGATCGAGTTCGTGCAAGCCCACGGCCTCACTGTGCAATGGATTCTGGAAACCCACGCGCACGCCGACCACCTGTCGGCCGCGCACTACCTGCGCAACAAGCTGGGGGGACGCATCGCCATTGGCGCTGCCATCACCGCGGTGCAAGGCGTATTCAAGGCTGTGTTCCACCTGGAGCCGGAGTTCCGCACGGATGGCCGCCAGTTCGATCACCTGCTCCATGACAACGAGGTATTCCGCATCGGTCAGCTACAGGCCAGGGCCCTTGCCGTGCCCGGCCACACCCCTGCCTGCATGGCCTACCAGGTAGGCGACGCCGTGTTCGTGGGCGATACCCTGTTCATGCCCGACGTGGGCACGGCACGCTGCGACTTTCCCGGAGGCAATGCGCACCAGCTCTACCAGTCGGCGCGCAAGCTGCTGAGCCTGCCGCCGCAAACGCGGCTTTACATGTGCCATGACTATCCACCGGCCGGCCGCGCCACCGCCTGGCAGACCACCGTGGCCGATCAGCGCGCCCACAACATCCATGTGCACGATGGCGTGACCGAGGAAGCCTTTGTGACACTGCGCACCCGGCGCGACGCCACGCTGGAGATGCCTGCGCTGATCCTGCCCTCGGTGCAGGTCAACATCCGTGCTGGCGCCATGCCACCGGCGGAGGACAACGGTGTTGCCTATCTCAAGATTCCGGTGAATGCGCTGTGAAACGGCTCCTCACCCGACGGTGTGGAGGTCCGCGAAAAGGGTCCCTGGTGGTAATACAGCGCAAGGAGACAGCGCACGGCGGTAAAAAATTCCTGGCACAAAGCCCCCTGTTCCATTACCTTGCACTGCGGAATCATGGCTGACCTCATCCGCTGACACGCGCCATTTCGCGCGCGTGACACGCCGCCCACACCGAAACAGCGGCCGACTGTTATAAATCGGTTTACATTTTGTGCGTCCATCCATGAGACTGTTGCAAAAAAGGGGGGATCGTTATGCAAACATGTCTTTCGGAGGCGTGCCGAGGAGCCGCTCGGCTCGCAGGCGCTGTTCTCACCACACTCGTGCTGTCCAGTACAGCCGCCCACGCCTTGGACAAGGCCACCGGCCCGGTGATCCTCACCATCGAAGGCGCCATCACCCAGACCAACCAGGGCCAGCAGGCGCAGTTCGACATGAAGATGCTGGAGAAACTACCCCAGCACAGCTTCTCCACCCAAACTCCTTGGTACCCCCATGCCGTCACCTTCACCGGCCCTTTGCTGCGCGATGTGCTCGCTGCCGTGGGCGCCAAGGGCAGCAAGATCACGGCCGTAGCCCTGAACGACTACAAGACCGAACTCCCGCTCGAAGACGCCACCCGCCACGACGTGATCGTGGCCCGGCTCATGAACAACCGGCCCATGCCCGTGCGTGAGAAAGGCCCGCTGTTCATCGTCTACCCCTTCGACGCCAAGGCCGAACTGCGCAGCGAGCTGTACTACAACCGTGCAGCCTGGCAACTCAACGCCTTGCGCATACGGTAACAGGCTGCCCGCCCAGGCCTGCAGGCACTTCACCCACGCATGCTGCGCAGCAAACACATCCTGCGGCTCATCATTGCCGGGCTGGTGCTGGCCTATGTGGCCATCGCGGCCGTGCAGTACCACCAGTACCGCAGTGTCGAGGCCGTCATGCGGCGGGGCGATGTCAATGCCCTGTGGTCTTTTCTGCAGCTCAACGTCGAGTACGAAAAGCTCGACCATGCGCTGCACCAGTTCGAACTGGACCCGGCCAGCATCCCCATGGACCGGCTGGAGCTGCGCTACGACCTGTTCCTGAGCCGTTTCAGCGCGCTGGAGAGCGGTACCGCGCGCACCCTGATGCACGAGGAGCCCATCTACGCCAAGGCCCTGGCTGCGCTGCAGCGCTTCGTGGCAGCGGGCGACAGCCATTTCGGGGCCAGCGTGGACCCGGCCTCCGCCCAGAAGAACATGCGCCTGTTGCGCACCGAGCTGGATGGGCTGCGCGACACGGTGCAGGAGTTGTCGCTCAACGCCTCGCGCGTATCCGCCTTGCTGGGCGACACACGCAATGCCGAGGTCAAGCACCAGACGCTGCTGACCACCGGCCTCACAGCCTTCCAGGCAGTGCTCACCTTTTTGCTGGCATTTGCCATGGCGCGCCAATTCCTCAAGCGCGAAAAGGCCAAGTCCCTGGCCATGGCGGCACAGGCCGAGCTAGTGGAGGCCCTGAAGCGCAACGAAGAGGCGCTGGAGGCCCGCGTGGCGCAGCGCACGGCCGAGCTGCAGCAGCTCAATGTGGCGCTGCGCGAGCACGAAGAAGAGCTGGAGATCGCCCGGGCCAAGGCCGAAGATGCTTCGCAGATGAAATCGGACTTTCTGGCCAACATGAGCCACGAGATCCGCACACCCATGAACGCGGTGATCGGCATGAGCCACCTGGCGCTGGGCACCGATCTCTCGCCCCGCCAGCGCGACTATGTGGAGAAGATCCAGCGCTCGGGTCAGCACCTGCTGGGCCTGATCAACGACATCCTCGACTTCAGCAAGATCGAGGCCGGCAAGCTCGAAGTGGAGGTGGTGGATTTCGAACTGCGCGGCGTGCTCGACAACGTGGCCAACCTGATCAGCGGCAAATCGGCCAGCAAGGGCCTGGAACTATTGTTCGACGTAGACCCGGCCCTGCCTGACAACCTGCGCGGCGACCCCTTGCGACTGGGGCAGATCCTGGTGAATTACGCCAACAACGCCGTCAAGTTCACCGACGCGGGCGAAATCATCGTGCGGGTCAACGAAACCTCGCGCGATGCGGAAGGCATTCTCGTGCGGTTTGAGGTGCAAGACACCGGCATCGGCCTCACGGAAGAGCAACAGTCGCGCCTGTTCCGCTCCTTCGAGCAGGCCGATACCTCCACCACGCGCAAGTACGGCGGTACCGGCCTGGGCCTGGCCATTTCCAAAAAGCTCGCGGACCTGATGGGCGGCGAGGTGGGCGTGCAAAGCGCGCCAAGCAAGGGCAGCACCTTCTGGTTCACGGCCCGTTTGGGCCTGGGTACAGCCCCCCAGCGCCCCCTGCTGCCCGAGCCCGACCTGCGCGGGCGGCATGTGCTGGTGGTGGACGACAGCGAGCAAGCGCGGCAGATACTGGGCGGGCTGCTGGGCAGCATGAGCTTTGCGGTCACCACGGCGAGTTCGGGCGAGGAGGCGGTGGCCAAGGCAAGTGCCGCCCATGCAGCCGGGCACCCCTGCGAGATTGCGTTTCTGGACTGGAAGATGCCCGGCATGGACGGCTTTGCCACCCACCGCGCACTGGCGTTGCTGCCCCACCCGCCCCATTCGGTCATCGTCACCGCCGCTGGCCGTGACGACGTGCAAAAAGAGCTGGAAAACGCAGGCATCGGGCTCATGCTGACCAAGCCCGTCAGCCCCTCGCAGCTTTTTGACACGGCCATTCGCGCCCTGGGCGGCCATGCCCTCTCGGCCGAGGCCCACCGGGCCCCTGGCCCGCGCAGCGCCCCCAACCTGGCCACCATCCAGGGGGCACGGGTGCTGCTGGTGGACGACAACGACCTGAACCAGCAGGTGGGTGCCGAGCTGCTCACGGGCGCCGGCCTGGTCGTGGATGTGGCGGACAACGGCCAGATCGCCCTCGACATGCTGGAGCACACGCCCTACGACATCGTGCTCATGGACATGCAGATGCCGGTGATGGACGGCCTCACCGCCACGCGCCAGCTGCGTCAGAACCCCGCCTGGGCGCAGCTGCCGGTGCTGGCCATGACTGCCAACGCCATGAGCCGCGACCGGGATCAATGCCTCGCCGCGGGCATGAACGGCCACCTGGCCAAGCCCATCGACCCCGACGAGCTGTTTGCCAGCCTGCTGCAATGGATTGCGCCGCGTGCTCCTGCCCCCGCAATCCCGGGTGAGCCCGCGCCCCCCACCGCCCTCCCCTCCGAAGCCACCGGTGGCCACGACCCGTTGCGCCATATCGAGGGCCTGGACATGGCGGCCGGTCTGCGCCGTGTGCTGGACAAACGTCCAGCCTATGAAAGCCTGCTTCGCAAGTTTGTGGCCGGGCAGGCGGGCGCCGTACACGCCACACGCACCGCGCTGTCGGCTGGGCAGCGCGACGAGGCCCTGCGCACCATGCACACCCTCAAGGGCACGGCGGCCACCATTGGCGCAGCCCCGCTGGCCAAGCTGGCCGCAGCCGTGGAAGAAGCCATTGGCCAGAAAGCGCCAGCGACCACCATCGACATGTTGCTGAACCCCGTGGAAGCCGCCTGCCAGGCGTTGGTCGCCGCGCTGCGCGCCGCCTTGCCCCCCGAAGACGAAGGTGGTGCAACCACGGCCGCTGGAGCGCCGCAGGCCCCCATCGACGCTGCCGCCGCCCAGCGGTTGCTGGCCCGGCTTGATGCCCTGCTGGCAGACGACGACTCCGACGCCATCGAACTGTTCAAAGAATCCACTCCCGCTCTGAAGGCCCTGCTGGGCCCTGCCTACACCGGCATGAAGCGGGCGCTGGAGAGCTACGATTTTGTGGATGCCCTGGCCACCCTCCGCGCCACCGGCATCCCCAGCGCATCACACAACAAGGAGGACCCGGTTCATGAATAGCCCGATAGAGCTGAGCGGCAAATGCACGGTGCTGGTGGTGGACGACACCCCCGACAACCTCTCGCTGATGAGCGACTTGCTGCGCACGGATTACAAAGTCAAGTTGGCGCCCAGCGGTGAACGCGCACTGCAGATCGCGGCAGGCGAGAGCAAGCCCGACCTGATCCTGCTGGACATCATGATGCCGGACATGGACGGCTACGAGGTGCTGCGCCGCCTGCAGTTCAACCCCGACACCGAAGACATTCCGGTGATCTTTCTCACCGCCATGAGCGCTGCCGAAGACGAAAGCATCGGCCTGGAGCTGGGCGCGGTGGACTACATCACCAAACCCGTCAACCCCGCCATCGTGATGGCCCGGGTACGCAACCACCTGCAGCTCAAACGCGCCCGCGACTTCCTGGCCCACCACAACCATGTGCTCGAAGAAGAAGTGGCCAGCCGCACGCAGGCCCTGGCCGAGCTGCAGGACGCCACCATCCGCGCCATGGCTTCGCTGGCCGAAACGCGCGACAACGAAACCGGCAACCACATCCGGCGCACCCAGCACTATGTGGAAGCGCTGGCCCGTCATCTGCAGGGCCACCCCCGCTTCAAGGAAGAGCTGACCGACACTAACATCGAGACGATCTTCAAGTCCGCGCCGCTGCACGACATCGGCAAGGTAGGCATCCCCGACCGCATCCTGCTCAAGCCCGGCAAGCTCACGCCCGAAGAATTCGAGATCATGAAGACCCACACAACGCTGGGCCGGGATGCCATCGTGGCCGCCGAAAGCGAAACCACGCACGACAACCCGTTCTTCCGCTACGCCAAGGAGATCACCTACAGTCACCAGGAAAAATGGGACGGTTCGGGCTACCCCGAGGGCCTGATGGGCAACAACATCCCGCTGTCGGCGCGCCTCATGGCCGTGGCCGACGTGTACGACGCGCTGATCTCCGAACGCGTGTACAAGGCCGCGTTCAGCCACGAAAAGGCCGTCGAGATCATCCGCGAGGGCCGGGGCAGCCATTTCGACCCCGACATGGTGGATGCCTTCCTCGTGCTGTCCGAAGAGTTCCGCCGCATTGCCCAGCGCTTTGCCGATGGCGCACCGGCCATACAAGCCCAGATCGACCGCCTGGCCGCCGACATGCCCGCCGAGCGCATCGAACTCTGAGCCCGCCCAAAACGCCTCCCATGCACGCGTCACAAACCACCGTCTTGCTGGCCGAAGGCGCGGGTGCCATGCGCCAAGCCCTGGCCGGCCAGCTCGAAGCGGCTGGTTTCGCCCGCGTGCTGCAAGCCAAGGACGGCCAGCGCGCGCTGCAGATCCTGCGCTCCGAACCCGTGCAGGTGGTGCTGGCCGACATTGACATGCCGGTGCACAGCGGCCTGGAGGTACTCGAAGCCCTGCGGGCCGATCCACGCCTGGCCAGCCTGCCCTTTCTGCTCATGTCCGGCGGGCTGGACCGCGCCTCGGCCGCCAGGGCCATCCAGCTGGGCATTGACGACCTGCTGATCAAGCCCTTCACCACCCGCAGGCTGCTGGAGCGCATGCAGCGCGTGCTCACGCGCGGGGCCGCAGCGTCTGCCACCGAGCCCGGCCCCGAGGGCGACGGCACTGCCGAGCGCGCCACCCTGCTGGTGGTGGACGACACGCCCGACAACCTGCAGCTGATGGCGGGCCTGTTCCGCGAGCGCTTCAAGGTGAAAGTGGCACAAAGCGGCGAGAAGGCGCTCAGCATCTGCCAGTCCGATGCCCCACCCGATGTCATCCTGCTCGACGTGATGATGCCCGGCATGGACGGCTTCGAGGTGGCGCGCCGCCTGCGCGAGCACCACACCTCCGAGTACACGCCCATCATCTTCGTGACCGCGATCACCGACGAGATGGCCCGCCATAAGGGGCTGAGCCTGGGCGCCATTGACTACGTTTTCAAACCCATCGACCCCGAACTGCTCAAGCTGCGCGTGAGCAATCTCATGGTCTATGTCGAGCATCGCAAACAGCTGCAGAAGGACTTCGACCTGCTGCGCGAAAACGCACAACTGCGCACCGAAGTGCAGCGGCTGAGCTCGGATCTGCTGCGCCTGCAAGCCTCGCTGGGACGATAACGGCGCAGCTCCAGGGCCTGCCCTCTGTGCCGCCAGGCAGGCGGCATCCCGAGGTCAGGCGTGGTGATGCGCGTGCTCCGCCTCGGTGGTGGTGGTGCGGTGACCGCTCAGCCCCAGCTTGGCCAGCAGTTGCACGTCGGCATCCACATCGGGGTTGCCCGTCACCAGCAGCTTGTCGCCGTAGAAGATCGAATTGGCCCCGGCCATGAAACACAGCGCCTGCACCGCCTCGCCCATTTGCTGGCGCCCGGCCGACAGGCGCACGCGGGCCTTGGGCATGGTGATACGGGCCACGGCAATCACACGCACAAAATCAAATGGGTCGATGGGCTCGCTGTCGGCCAGCGGCGTGCCGGGCACGCGCACCAGGCTGTTGATGGGCACCGACTCGGGGTACGGCTGCAGGTTGGCCAGCTGCGCAATCAGGCCCGCGCGGTGCACGGGCGCCTCACCCATGCCCACAATGCCGCCGCAGCACACGCTGATGCCGGCTGCACGCACGTTTTGCAGCGTGTCCAGCCGGTCCTGGTAGGCACGGGTGCTCACCACGTCGGTGTAGTACTCGGGGGCCGTGTCCAGGTTGTGGTTGTAGTAATCCAGGCCCGCGTCCTTCAGCGCCAGCGCCTGGTGCGATTCGAGCATGCCCAGCGTGGCGCAGGTCTGCAGGCCCAGGCCCTTCACGGCGCCGATGAGGGCGCTGACTTTCTCAATGTCGCGGTCCTTGGGCGCGCGCCAGGCAGCGCCCATGCAAAAGCGGGTGGCGCCTGCGTCCTTGGCGGCCTGGGCGGCGCGCACCACCTCATCCACTTCCATCAGCTTGTCGGCCTTCACGCCCGTGTCGAACTCGGCCGCCTGCGGGCAGTAGCCACAGTTTTCGGGGCAGCCGCCGGTCTTGACCGACAGCAGCGTGGCCAGCTCGATGTCGCCCGCGGGCCAATGCTGGCGGTGCACGGTCTGCGCCTCGAACAGCAAGTCCATCAAGGGCTTGTCGAGCAGCGCCTGGATGGCCTCGACCGACCAGGGGCCCTGCGTGGCGGGAGCGGGGGTGCGGCGGTGCAATTGAACCGGTTGCACCGACGAAGGTGCGGGCTGCACGGTGGAGGCAGCGGTAGGAGCCAGGGTGGCGGACATCGGGTGGGTTCCTTCAATCTAGGCATCAGCCCTGCGGCGGCGGGTTGCCACACGGGGCCAAAGGTTGCTTACTCGGTCATCGATTCTTTCGGCGCACCGCCCAATGGACGGGGTTCAAGGATGGTGCGCGGCGGCTGGGGCGGATTCTGGAGGAGAAAACGGCACAAACGCGCACTGCAGGGTCACAAAAAGTGCCAACAAAAAGGCGTGCACAAAAGCTGGCAATCCACCAGCTTTTAACAAGCAGAAGCAAGCGTTTTCGCCACTTTTGAAAGCTGTTTGATCTCGGCGCAAAACAGGCCTCCCCTGGCAACAGCAACATGCACCCATCTGCTGCCATCTTTCACACCATCGCCGCGCCCCCCTCCAGGAGATGAGCGAAGTTGCCGCGGGGTTTGTCAGCGTTGGGCCCCCGCAGCGGTCCAAAATCGCTAAAAACGCCTCAGCCCAGCGCCGCAATCACGTCCGCAGGCGCCTGCACCAGCTCAATCAGCACCCCCTCGCCCGCAATCGGAAACTCGTCGTTGCTTTTGGGGTGCAAAAAGGTGATGTCATACCCCGCCGCCCCCTTGCGGATGCCGCCGGGCGCAAAGCGCACACCCTTTGCCGTCAGCCACTCCACGGCCTGGGGCAGGTCATCTATCCACAGGCCGATGTGGTTGAGCGGTGTGGTGTGCACGGCGGGCTTTTTGTCGATGTCGAGCGGCTGCATGAGGTCCACCTCGACCTTGAACGCGCCCTGGCCCATGGCCAGGATGTCTTCATCGACGTTCTCGCGCTCACTCTGGAAGGTGCCGGTTTGCGTGAGGCCCAGCATGTCCACCCACAGGGTCTTCATGCGCTGCTTATCGGTGCCGCCAATGGCAACCTGCTGGATGCCCAGGACCTTGAAGGGGCGTTGAGGGTTTGTCATACCTACTCCTGATTTGATAGCTATCAGCGCTTACCATTCGCGCGGAAACGGCCAAAAACATTCAAAAAAAGGGGCACAAGGCCCCTGGGGATGGATGGGTTGCGGGACCGCAGGGCCGGTCACTGGAATTCCAGAATGATCTGGTCCACCGCCAGCGACTCGCCCTTGCCCGCCGTGATCTTGCCCACCACGCCATCCTGTGCGGCAAAGAGGATGTTCTCCATCTTCATGGCTTCGATCACGGCCAGCTTTTCACCCGCCTGCACCTTCTGGCCAGGCTGCACTGCCACATCGACCAGCAAACCAGGCATGGGCGAGAGCAGGAACTTGGACAAATCCGGCGGCGCCTTGAAAGGCATGAGTTTGTGCAGCCGGGCGCCCAGCGGCGAGAGCACCAGCGTGTCGATCTGCGTGCCGTTGTGTGCAATGCGCAGCGCCAGCGGGTTCTTGCCCACGCCCCGCTCCACCTGGGCGGTGAAGCCCTGGCCGTTGCACGCGCCCTGCACACGGATCTGGCCCAGCGTGGCGTTGCTACTGATCTGATAGCTGTTGCCGCCCACCTGGATGGCGCTGGAGCCTGATTTGTCTTCAAAGTCGGACACCGTCACCTCGTGGTGCTGGTTCTGGCCCTCGGCGCCCAGCGTGACCACCACAAACTGCTCGCCCACCTTCACCTCGTGCCCGGCCAGCTGGCCGCTGATGCCCGAGGCGCGCGCGCGGTAGCGGCGGTGCATGAAGGCGGCCAGCGCCACCAGAAACATCGGGTCGCTGTGCGGCACGTCTTCCGCGTGAAAGCCCTTGCCGTAGTTCTCAGCGATGAATCCGGTGTTGAAGTCGCCCGTCACAAACTTCGGGTGCGCCAGCAGCGCGGCCTGGAATGGAATGTTGCTGCTGATGCCGCGAATCACAAAGCCGTTGAGCGCCGCGCGCATCTTGGCAATCGCGTCGTTGCGGTCGGTGCCGTGCACGATGAGCTTGGCGATCATCGAGTCGTAGTACATGGGGATCTCGCCGCCCTCGTACACGCCCGTGTCCACCCGCACGCCCAGCTTCTTGCTGGTGTCGGACTGGAACATGGTCTCCTCCGGCGGCTGAAAGCGCACCAGGCGGCCCGTGGATGGCAGGAAGTTGCGGAACGGGTCTTCGGCGTTGATGCGGCATTCGATGGCCCAGCCGTCGC